>JAKFVC010000302.1 GCA_021732415.1 Planctomycetaceae bacterium | reverse complement strand
ACCCAGTCGACCCGCACCTCCCGCCGCTCCGTTAGAGCTATTGGATAACGGCGACATTTTTGTCCTGGAAGGGACGCGGGTCGAAAAGAAGCTGGCCTCATCCGTGCTTGCTTCTGAACGCGTTTCCATTCCAGTCTTGACGGTCACAGGGACCGTCGTGGCCAAGTTGAGTGAAGTCTCTCCCAGTGTCGAACGGAACTGGCATTTTAATGATCCCGAGTTGATGCAGAGCTACGTCGAGTTGCTGCAGGATCGGACCGAAGTGGTGTTTGATGAGAAGCAACTCGCCAAGATCAAGGAATTGTCCGCGGCCAGTGTGAAGAGTCATAAAGCGATCGTGCAGCGGTTGCAGAAACTGGTCACCGGCGGAACGGATACTCAAAAGGATCTGGCGTCGGCTGAAACGGAATTAGCCCATGCCGAACTGCAAGGCCAGAAGGAAGTTTTTGAGGCCGAAGCTGCGTTGCAAAAAGGCCTCACGGCACGAAATTCCCTGGTACGCAAGCTCGCTCAGCGAGGTGTGGAAGTCGATACGCTCGATAATGCTCCGGGGGGCACCGCGGTGATCGTGGCGGAAGTGCCCGAATCGAAGATCAGCGAAGTCAAAGAGGGGAATTCCTGCTCGGCTTCGTTCTATGGAATTCCGGGGCGGACTTTCCCCGGTCATGTGGGTGTTTCGGCACCGGTTCTGTCAGCCGAAGGGCGGACTCTCCGCGTCCCTTTTGAGGTGCCGGATACCGAACGTCAACTGCGTCCGGGAATGTTCGCGGAAGTCGCTTTGGGAACTGACGAACGGAATGCACTCTTCGCACCGGTTGACGGTTTACTGCATATTGGGGCGTTAGATTATCTCGTGGTCGAAGTCGCACCTCATAAATGGCACGCGGTCTCTGTCCATGCGGGCGAACCGCTAGGTGGTCGCATTGAGATCCTGTCGGGAGTCGATGCGGGCAAGCGTGTCATGGGCAACGGTGCGATTTTATTGAAACCTCTGATCGTGCAGTCGCTGCTGAAAAAGAGGTAGTTCGTGTCCGTCCGGCAATATATTCCGCTTCCTTCTGACACGCTGCAGAGGAGCACCGCCCACAGCACTTCACGCGAGATGAGCGCAACTCGCCCGCTCTCATCTCGCGTGTCAAGTGCTCCCACCTGGCGAAGGCAGTAGGCTATGAGTTTTCTGATCGCAATGGCGATTCGACAACCGCGCTTGGTGTTGTCGCTGGTCGCAGTCGTCCTGGTCGCGGGCATCTACGCCTTCCTCAACCAGCCCGTGGATGCCTATCCCGACATCTCCCCGCAGATGGTGCAGGTCATCACGCCGTATCCCGGTCGTGCTCCTGAGGAAGTGGAACGTCAGGTCACGATCCCGCTGGAATTCGCCATGGGGCAGGTTCCACGTGTGGAGATGATTCGTTCTCGCACAATCTTCGGCCTCTCGAAACTCGAGATTCTGTTTGAAGAGGGCGTCGAGACTTATTGGGCTCGTCAGCGCGTTCAGGAAAAGCTGGCGGGCGTGACGCTGCCTTCGGTGGCAACACCAGAGCTGGGGCCTCTCGCCACGGCATATGGCGAGGTTTTTCGTTATGAAATGTTGTCCGATGGCACTGCGGATTTAATGGAATTAAGAACCCTAAATGATTGGGTCGTGATTCCGCGTTTGATGCGCAGTCCTGGTGTGGCGGAAGTCTCTAATTTTGGTGGGCATGCGCGTCAGTTCGGGGTCATTCTCGATCCGTATCGCTTGAAAAAGTTTGGTGTCACCCTGCATGAAGTAGTGGACGCACTGCAGTCAAACAACTCGAATGCCGGCGGTAGCGTCATTCCTCGCGGCAGCATGTCGTTCGTGATTCGTGGGCGCGGTTCGCTGGAAAATGTGGCAGACATCGGCGCGATTTTTGTGAAATCGTTCGGTGGAACTCCGATTCGAATTCGCGACGTGGCCACGGTGGAGCTCGAACACCGGACGCCGACTGGTATTTTCAGCAAAGACACTCAGCGTGAGGGAGTCGAAGGCATCATCCTGATGCGGCGCGGCGAAAATCCCTCGATCGTGATTGATAATTTGAAGAAGGCGATCAAAGAGATCAACGAGACGCGTCTGCCGGAAGGGGTGAAGGTCAGCGGGTTTTATGACCGGACATTCCTGGTCGACAGCACGATGGGAACAGTGAAGCATAGTGTGCTGATTGGCATCGCGCTGGTCGTGCTGGTGCTGCTGGTGTTCCAGGGTAGCCCGTCGATGGCGGGGATGGTCGCGGCCACCATTCCTTTCTCGTTGCTGTTTGCGCTGTTTCTGATGTATCTGGCGGGCATTCCGATCGGGTTGCTGAGTATCGGGGCTATCGACTTTGGCATCATCGTCGATGGTGCCGTGATCATGGCCGATCATGTGGCCTATCGTCTCGGACGGCTGGGTAAGTCTCCATCGAAAGATGCCATCTGTAACGAGGTAGCGAAGGCCGCTTCTGAAGTACAGCACCCCGTGTTTTTCTCGATGCTGATGATCATTGGTGCCTACCTGCCGATTCTCACGCTGACGCGGATCGAAGGGCTGCTGTTTCGTCCGATGGCGATCACGATCGCCTTCGCGCTGGTGGGGGCCCTGCTCTTCTCCCTGTTCGTCGTCCCGGTGCTGTGCACGCTGCTGTTGCGAAAGGGATTCCAGGAATGGGAAAATCCTTTGCTGCGACTGTCCCGCCCCGTCTATGGGATGATCTTGCGCTGGCTGCTGCAATTGCGATGGTTGGTCATGATTACGCTGGTCTTGGTATCGGGCTTTGTTACGTGGACCGTCGTGCCGACGCTGGGCATTGAATTCCTGCCGTATATGGACGAAGGGGTCATCTGGGTCCGGGCGAATTTTCCGGAAGGGACCTCGATTGAGCAAAACGCCACATACGGCGAATTGATTCGCAAGCTGGTTCTGAAGTATGAGGACGTCAATTTCATCTCGCTGCAGGCAGGACGCAGTGACAGCGGTCTGGATCCTTTCCCACCGAGCCGCATGGAGATCATGATTGGTCCTCGCAAGCGCGAGGAATGGACGCAATTCACGACCAAGCAGGAACTGATCGACGCGCTGGGCAAAGAACTGCGTGAAGAATTCCCGACGACGCGATTCAGCTTTACACAGCCCATTATCGACAGTGTGACCGAGGACACGAACGGTACGTCTGCGGATCTCGCCGTACAATTTACGGGTCTGGATTCCGAAGTGTTACGAGATCTGGGGCGGCAGACGGTGGACATCATTCGCGCGGTTCCTGGGGCGACTGACGTGGCGATTGAACAGGAAGGACCGCAGCCACAGTTGGTTGTAGAACCCAAGCGTGCGCTCTGTGCTCGCTATAATGTGAAGATTGAAAATGTCAACGAACTCATCAATACGGCCCTGGGTGGCGAACCGGTGGGTGAGCTGTTCGAGGGGGAGCGGCGGTTTGAAATCGTCGTCAAATACGATCGCGAGTATATGAAGTCGCCCCAGGCGGTCGCCCGGTTGCCGGTCTATACACCGTCCGGCGTTCCGATTCCCCTGGGCCAGGTTGCGACTATTCGATTAGTGGACGGGCAGACGCTGATTGCCCGCGAGAATGGGAAACGTCGCATTACCGTGCGGTGTGATATTTCAGGACGCGATCAAGGCAGTTTCGTGGATGAAGCTCAACGCGTCTTCAAAGAGAAGCTGAAGGTTCCCGACCGCTATGAAGTGAGCTGGCTGGGGATGTTTCAGAACCTGCAGCGTGCTCGTGACCACTTTATGATCGTGCTGCCGGTCACAGTCGTCCTGATTTACATCTTGCTGGTGACCACATTGGGGGGGCATAAGTCGGCGCTGGTGGTGATGTTGTCGGTTCCCTTCGCCTTCATCGGTGGCGCAGTGGCGTTGTCGATCCGCGAAATGCATCTCAATGTTTCGGCGGGTGTCGGTTTCACGGCGTTGTTTGGAATTGCCATCATGAATGGCGTGTTGGTCGTGGAACGCATCACAGCCCGTAGAGCGGCAGGGATGCCGCTGGAAGATTCGGTGATCACCGGTTCGCAAGAGCTGCTGCGCGCGGTCTTGATGGCCTCCCTGGTAGCCATGCTGGGACTGCTGCCGGCGTCGCTGGCGACCGGGTTGGGATCTGACGTGCAGCGTCCCCTGGCGACCGTCATTATCTGGGGTCTGTTTAGCTCGACAGCGTTGACGCTGTTTATCGTGCCGGTGTTTTATTGCATCTTGAAACCCAAGGTGCCGCTGCACCCGGCCCACGAACTGTCCGGAGACCCTTTGGTTCCGTAGAGCGTGTTTGAAAAGCCAGTTTTCGGGAGGGCGAGGCTCCTGCCGAGCCTAATACGAGCTTTAGCTCGGCGTCCGCCGGAGGCATTGACTGGGGCCTCCGGCGGACGCCGACCTGCGGTCGTATTAGGCTCGGCGGGAGCCTCGCCCTCCCATCTCAAATACGCTCGTAGACGGTTTCTCTGAATCTGGGGCTGATAGGAATGCCCGACTCGGAGAGTCAGGCTACAGGTTCGGCGAGAGCCGAACCCACTACGCTTCCCAACTCTTCAATACGGTTTCCCGGATCTTTTCGAGCCCCGTCTTGGCCACCACGAGCGGGTCTTGTTTCCAGTACTCGCGATTGAAGAGTTCCAGCGACAGCATGCCACGGAAGCCATTGCGATAGAGGGTTTGCAGGATCATCTTCGAGGGGGCGATACCGTCTCCCAGGTAAACGCGATCGGCGTCGGTGATCGTGGCTCGATCGGGGGTGGCGGGGTAATCATTCACGTGAAACACGTGTACGCCCTGCCCTCCCACCAGTTTCATGCTGTCGAAGGCTGACCTGCCTTTATGCAAGTGGTAGATGTCGGGCAGGACGCAGGCATCGGGATGGCCACTGGAAACGGCCGCGAACATCGTCTCGGCCAGTTTGCTGAGGGTCTTGGAAAATCCCCAGACTTCCAGTTGCGGTATGATGCCGGCTTGGCGACCGACTTCGCACAGAGCGTGGTAGCGTTCGCCAATTTTCGTGAGATCGGTTAATGCGGCGTTGGTTGCACCGGCGGGTGGCGCGGCGATCCGCTTTCCCCCTATTTGAACGAGGACGTCCATATCTCGTTTGGCGTGTTCCAGCCCCTTCTGACGGGCTGCATCATCATCGACGATCCAATTGGCAAAGCCGATGGCGCTCTCCACAGACAATCCGAGGTCCGCGATCTTCTTACCCAAGTCCTTCAGCGATCCGCCACCTTGCACGTATTTTTCGAGCGTTCCCATCCACGGTTCGAAGCCCTTGTATCCCGCCTGGGCCGCGATTTCGACCTCGCGGACAATCCCCAGTTCCTGGCCGCGAATGGTGCTGGTATTGAAGCAGTAACCGAACGGTTCTTTCGTCGGCACGGTGGGAGCAGGCTTGTCCTCAGCCCAAGTGATGGCGGGTATCGACGCGGCACAGGCTCCCAGACTGGTCAGGACTTCGCGGCGGTTGAGCATGTCTAAAAGCCTTTTCCGATGGTTGCGGCAGGTGGTGGGTGAGGTGGAAGTTTACAATGTCGCGACCGGCACCGTCCAGATACCGTGGATGCTGCCAGCATAGGCACCGAAGAGGGCAGCGTCGGGTGTAGTCGCCCCCGTTGGGCTCGTCCCAACGGAGCGCTGACTGGCCAGCTACTTAAGAGAAACGTACTTGACCCCTCAACGCGTGGTCTCCGATGCCCCCTGCCGCCGTGAGCAAACCATTGTTACAGCAGCGACTGGATGGCGGCAGGGGGCATCGGAGACGTAAAGGTTGAGAATTTTGAAAGATTCACTGTTGGGTAGCCGACCAGTCAGCGCTCCGTTGGGGCAAGCCCAACGGGGGCGGTTTCGAAATACCCCACAAAATAGCGGCTGCACCCCGCGTCGGCCACGGGGCAAATAAATGTTGTAGTTCAGTACGTGCCGATATAATATGAACGAGCGCTTATGGTTGAGATCTCAGTTTGAGTTGAGTGGAAGGATCTCGCAGATGTCAGACGTACCTTCACAAAATCCAGCTCATCCGATGTCGCGGCGCAAGGTCCTGCAGGCGGGTTCGCTGGGGCTGCTGGGATTGTCGATGGCCGATGTGGCCGGCTGGCGACATGCCGCGGCCCACGCGGGGATACCGTCCCCGCGGCCGAAGTCAGTGATCTATATCTTCCTCACCGGCGGCCCGTCGCAGCACGATACCTTCGACATGAAGCCGGAAGGGCCCGCCGAGTTCAAGGGCGAATTCAGTCCCATTGATACTCAGACGCCCGGGCTGCAGATTTGCGAGGGCTTGCCACTGCTCGCCCAGCGCAGCAAGCAGTGGGCCCTGGTGCGGTCGCTCAGTCATATGGAGAGCGGACATCAGGAAGGCACCTATGTGATGCTGACCGGCAGATCGGCGATACCGTCCAGCTTTCGCTCCAGCAAGCCGCAGTCGATCGACTGGCCTTCGATTGTCGCTGTCGCCGGCCATGCGACCGAACGCCGCAATAATCTGCCGAGTAGCGTCGTGTTGCCCGAGAAAATCGTCCACTCCAACCAGGGTGTCTATCCCGGTCAGTTCGCGGGGTTAATGGGCAGCCAGCACGAACCGTGGTTCATCGATGCGACCGACAAACCGCATGCCTATCACTCCTACTCGGGGGCCTTCCCCCAGTACCTGTTTGATTTGCATAAGGGGGAACTCTCCGACAAGCTGAATTGGCGGTTTGAAGTTCCCAATCTGTCATTACCGGAAGGGGTCTTCGACGCGCGATTTCAGCAGCGAATGGATTTGCTGGACATCGTCGAACAACAGCGCCGGCAATTGGAGATCAAGGCAGCGGCCACGGGCTATGACCGAGTTCGCCAGTCCGCGATTTCGTTGATGGGTGATGCCAAGGTGCGGCACGCGTTCGATGTGCGAAAGGCAGATCCCAAGACGCTGGCTCGCTATGGCGACAACTCGTTCGGCTGGTCGCTGCTGATGGCTCGCCGCCTGGTCGAAATCGGTGTCAACATGGTCCAGGTCAATCTCGGCAACTTTGGGAGCTGGGACCTGCACGGGAACAACTTCAAGAATCTGAAGGACTACCTGTTTCCCCCGACCGATCTCGCGGTGTCCGGTCTTCTGGATGATCTGCAGGAAAGCGGGATGCTCGACGATACGCTGGTCGTTATGGCGGGTGAATTTGGCCGGACTCCCAAGATCTTCAACGTCGCCCCCAACATCTATAAGACCCCCGGACGAGACCACTGGGCACCGCTGCAGTCAGTCTGGTTCGCGGGGGGAGGCGTTCGCGGTGGCACCATCATCGGGGCGTCTGATCGGAATGGGGCGTATCCCACGGTCGACATGCAGACCCCCGAGAACTTCGCAGCCACGATCTACCATGCCCTGGGTATCCCGCGCGAGGCCGTCTGGCATGACGCGGCCAGTCGTCCGTATCACGTCTATCAATCGGATCCGATTGAAGGCCTGTTTGCGTGAGAAGGTTCGTGCGTATCGTGGGACGGGTCTCCAGGCCCGTCCGTCCGGCAATTTTCGCAGAAAACCGGATAAACCTTCGTGCCCTTCTGTTGAAATCTTGTTTTGAACAGAAGATCACAAAGGACACGAAGAAAGACAATATGGAAGAACGACTGTCAAAACTTGGAATTCACGGCACATCGTTCATCGAGCGAGCAAGGATCTATTGTGAACCACGAATCACACCAATGACACGAATTTTGAAGAAGAATTGCAGTTCCTGCGCGTGTCATTTTCAGAATTTCGATTCGTGTCATTGGTGTGATTCGTGGTTCACAATCTACAGAATCATCAGACGCTTTCTTCGCTGTTCTAAGTTCAAACCACATAAAAGTGGACGGACGGGCCTGGAGACCCGTCCCACGATACGGCACCCTCAAGGAAAAAAAGATCCCGTCTCGCTGAACTGTGCTGGCCCGCATGAATAATTGCGGTCACAGTCCTGTCGCCTTTGGCCAAAGCGACTCGAGACGGGATCTCCGTGCGCGGTTCTCGGCGAGTAAATTTCAGCGGTTTAATAAATGATTTGTGGTGTGAGAGTATGAGAGAGGGAGAGTGTGAGGGAAATAAAGGCCGGACAGCCGTTGAATCCACTCTCATCCCTGTCACTCTCATACCCTCTCACACTCACACGCCCAAGTGTCCGCGGTTGTTAATTGAACCGTTCTAGCCCGGAGGAGCGGGAATCACACCCAGGATCGCGAGGGCACCAGCCAGGCTCGGGGGCGGCGGTGTCGGGGCGGTGATCTTGGCGGCGGTCAGATCAGCCTGAATTGCGGCGTTGTCCGCAGCAATCGTGTTGAGCTGTGCCAGGGTGATCTTGGAATCCTTAACGATCTTCACCATATCGTTAAAGGCCTTGTCAGTCGCGGCAGTCGTGAGCTTGCCGCCAAACAGTGCGACGAAATCGGCCTTGGCCGGTGCCGGATTGCCATTCAGGACCGCTCGTACGAGACCATCGGTCGCCTTGAGCAGTGCCTTACCGTCCAATTTAATACCGGCCACGACGATGGCTTGATCATCCCCACCCAGCGCCGTCAGCGAGGCGACCGTTACCAGCGACGTTGATTGCACATTTTGAATATCGGTGCGGAGCTTCTGAGTATCCAGATCCAGCTTCGTGGGTGTACCAGTCGGCGGGGCGGGCGGAGCCGGTGGTGCGGGAGGCTTGACCCCCATCGCGGTCAGATCTTTTTGGATCGCGGCTTGGTCGGCGGCGATGGTATTCAGTTGAGTCACCGTGATCTTCGAATCTTTGACGATGTGGACTTCGTCCGCGAAGATCTTGTCAATCACCGCTGAAGTGAGCTTCGTCCCAAACAACGCCGCGAAATCGATCTTGGCTGTGGTGGTATTATTCGCCAGGACTCCGCGAGCAATCTCGTCGGTCACCTTCAGCACTGCCTTCGGATCCAGGATCACCCCGGCCTTAATGATGGTTTGCTCGTCCTGCAGGATGGCGGTCATTTCCGAGACGTTGACACCGGACGTACTCTGAATGGCCAGTGAATCCATTTGCAGTTTTTGCGTGTCTGTCTTCAGTTGAGCACTAGGAGTGGTCCCGGCGGGCAATGGCGGCGGGGGATTTCCCGGAACGACACCCAGGGCACCGAGAGCTCCCAGCAACAGAGACGGGGGAGGAGCCGGAGGGGGAGCCGTTGGATTGGTTGTCGGCGTCGTGGTGGAAGTGGTTGTGGGGGGCGTCGTCGGGATGGTTGTCGTGGTCACGCTGAGCACGACACGCGGCTCTAGCGATTCAATGTCTTGATGCGAGCGAGTGATCGCCCGTTTGGCCCCGCCCTGTGAATTTCGGATTCTCTCAAGGATCCAGCGAAATGTATTGTTTGCCGTGCCGTTCATCAGAATTCTCGTTTCCTGTTGCTGCCCTAAACAGTGCGAACTGAATGCGCTGAACACGCTGTCGAGTGATCGTTCGCAGGTTGTCTAGTTCAGGAAACGTAAGTCGAACCGAGTTGAGGACGGGGACCGAATTGGCTCCTTCATGTTGGCTTAAGGTTCGCGCGATGTTCGAGACCAGACACATCGGACGAACCGTTGGCCGGCGTTCTTATTTACGTACTGCCGGTATTCGTTATTTGCGTAGAGAAAAGTGTGGTGCAGGAGGAACAAGATCTCACGCAAAGGCGCCAAGGCGCAAAGAATTCAGCTCTTCGTACTTTGCGCCTTGGCGCCTTTGCGTGAGATCAATCTTCTTGAAATCGCCGACACTGCGCCGATCTAGGGCTCGTGTTAGGCTCGGCGGGGTACGCTCTGGGGCCCTCGCCCTCCCGAAATATGGCGCTTCAAACACGCGCTCAGCGGGCACCTCTTGCACCCAAGTCCGTCGCACATTGATTCCACGGCATGCGGGCCAGAATCATTCCCATGCCGCAGGTATCGGTAATGCCGGCAAAGACCAGTCCGGCGCCGACGAATGCAGAGATTCCGATGAGATACGGATGCACGGCATAGGCCAGAATGACACCCGTCAAGACCAGGGAACCGGCGGCGATCCGGACTTGCCGCTCCAGTGACATGGCCTTCTTCCCGCGGACAACGGCGACGCCAGCTTTCTCGCAGGCCAAAGTGCCTCCCTCGACGTTGACCACATTCATGAAGCCCGCCTTGGCGAATTTATCGCACGCCTGCTGGCCGCGACCGCCCGATTTACAGACGACATAGAGTGGTTCGCTGGCCGAACCCGTGCGAGCCTGCATGACGGCATTCGGATCAAGCTGGTCGAGCGGAACGTTACGGGCAAACGCCACGTGGACTTCGCGATATTCGACCGGAGTTCGAACATCGATCAGGTCGATTTTCTGTCCCGATTTGCTCAGTTCGGACAATGCGGTCGGGGAAATCGTGGTAGTACTCATTATTAGAATCCTTGTAGCACATTCGCGGAATGTTGTGAGATCGCCGATTGACACATATCCCGAAGGGATTACAGAGAGTAGCCGGTGGTTGAGCGCAGCGACACCACCGGATGATGGCAGTGCGTGTTTTCGACCCTGGAGGGGTCGCAGAGCAACGTTTCTGCGACCCCTCCAGGGTCGGAATTTCGTCGTTAACGCATTCCGGTGGTGTCGCTGCGCTCAACCACCGGCTACTCTCTGCGACCCCTCCGGGGTCAAAGAATGGCATCACCCTCCCCATGATTTGGGCGAGAGAATTCATATGTCACCCCAGACGACTAATGCGTTACGAATTCTTAAATAGCTTAACTGTGGCTCGTGTGATCGAATTATAACCACTCTCGAACCGTAGCCTGACTCTCCGAGTCGGGTGTATTTAATATGGCAACGCAGACGACCCGACTCAGAGAGTCGGGCTACGAGGTCAGACCCGTTGAATGCGTTTGATGGCATCGACCAGGCGATCGATCTCTTCTGGCGTATTATAGAACGCCAACGAGGGCCGCACGGTGGCTTCCAGTCCGAACCGTCGCAGGGAGGGTTGCGAACAATGATGACCGGCCCGCACGGCGATCCCTTCCTGATCCAGCAGCTTGCCAACTTCTTCCGTCTTGCGATTATGCAGGACGAACGACATCACCCCGACTTTGTCGGCCGCATTGCCGATGAGCCGCAAGCCGTTGATCCGAGCTAACTGCTCGGTCCCATAGACCAGCAATTCGTGTTCGTACTTGGCGATATTGGCGAGGCCCAGACGATTGACATAATCGAGTGCCGCCCCGAGACCCACCGCATCAGCGATATTCGGCGTGCCTGCTTCGAACTTCGCGGGAGGTTCGCTGTAGGTGGTTTCTTCGAACGTGACAGTCTTGATCATGTTGCCGCCCCCCTGCCAGGGAGGCATGATTTCCTGCAGCTCCTCTGTGGCGAACACCGCCCCGATGCCAGTCGGACCGAAGATTTTGTGCCCCGAAAAGACATAGAAATCGCAGCCAATTTGCTGCATGTTGACGGGAATGTGCGAAACCGACTGGGCTCCGTCGATCAGCACGCGTGCTCCATACCGTTTCGCCATCTGGGTCATTTCGGCGACGGGCAGGATCGTTCCCAGACTGTTGGAGGCATGAGCCAGCGAAACCAGCCGAGTGCGCGGTCCCAGCAGGGCTTGATAGGCCTCCAGCATGATCTCGCCGCGGTCGTTCACGGGGATGACGCGGATCACCGCCCCCTTCTCTTTCGCGACCATCTGCCACGGGACAATGTTGGCGTGATGTTCCAGCGTGGAGAGGATGATTTCATCGCCCGGCTGCAGAAATTTTTTACCGTAGGTCTGGGCGATCAGATTGATGCCTTCGGTGGTGCCGCGGACGAAGATGATTTCCTTGACTGAAGATGCTCCCAGAAACGTCTGCACCTTCTGCCGCGCTTCTTCAAAAGCATCGGTCGACCGGGCCGCCAGCGTGTGGGCTCCGCGGTGGATGTTGGAGTTATTGTGTGAGTAATAATGCGAGATCGCATCAATGACACTTTGCGGCTTCTGCGTGGTCGCGGCATTGTCGAACCAGACCAGCGGTTTGCCGTGGACCTTCTGGTGGAGCACCGGAAAATCCTTGCGAATACTGGGAATATCCATCGCCCGCGCACCGCCACCACCGCCCGCGGCCGGTTTTCCCGCGAAGAGTCGTTGAATCACATCCTGATCGGGGAACGCGGCACAGCGACCCGGTTGCGAACCGTATTGGGCTGTGCGGATCTTCTGCACGAATGACTGTAGACCATCGGCCGTGCTGCCCTGCCCGGCAGTAGGAAATGAAAAACCAGAAAGTGCGGAGCTGTCCGGGATTCCTCCTGAATAGTAATTCGGTATTTGTCCGGGATGGGGCACATGACCGGGAACGCTGGGATGGCTTGGAAAACCGCTGTGATGTGGCATCCCCGAATGACTCGGAAGACTCCCCTGTGCAGGGACTCCCGCGTGCGACGGTAACTCGGCATGACTAGGCAGGCCAGCCGCATGATTGACGTGCCCTGAGCTCGCAGTCGATCGATCTCCGCTGGGGCCGGGAAAGCCATAGGCGCTCGCCGGAGCATTCGCGACAGCGCCCGGCACTGCCCCGCCCTGAGGAGCAAACTGTGGCAGGCCCACGTCTGGCGGCGGAAACGCGGCGGCACCGTGGGCCTCGTTGAAGAGACGCGTCGCGATCGAGGCGATCAGGTCAGGGGTCACTTCCTGCATTCGGATGGTTTCCTCTGTAGCCACGCTCGCCAGAGCGTGGGTGGGCCGCAAGAAACAGGCGCTTCCCACGGTCTGGCGACCGTGGCTACCCCAAGATTTAGCGTTGACGACGCACTAGATTCCCAGTCCATGCAAGTACGTATTGCCGCCCATATTCTCGTAGTTGTGGTAGTACCCCACCTCGACATTCTCCAACACACCGACGGCATCATCCGTCAGCACTGCACATGAGAAATAGAGCGTCAGCAGATACGAGGCGACTCCCAGACTGTCGAGTCCCATCAAGCGGGCCGAGAGACTCGGCATGATTTCTCCAGGAATTCCGGCTTGATGCAGTCCCACCACGCCTTGGTCCGCTTCCCCCACTCGCAACAACAGAATGCTCGTTGTTCCCAGCCATTGATTGGACTGATAGCGGCTTTTCGTCATTTCCAGTTTGTCGCAGGGGACCAGTGGGATCCCGCGCCAAGTCAAAACCTGGGTCCCAAACAGGTTGGCAGTCGGGGGCGGAACTCCACGCCACGTGCATTCGCGTTCGAAAGCGGCGATGGCCCTGGGGTGCGCCAGGAAGAACGCGGGCTTTTTCCAGACTAATGCCAATAGTTCGTCTAAATCATCTGGTGTCGGGGCTCCGTACCGCGTGCTGATCCGCATGGCAGGATCAACGGAGTGAATGAGACCGAATTTCTTACTGTTGATCAGCTCCCATTCCTGGCGTTCTTTGATCCCCTCAATCGTCAACCGCATTTGCTCTTCGAGCTGATTAAATGGATCGTTGTAGAGGTCGGAAACACGCGTGTGCACACGCACGACCGTCTGCACTGCCGACAGCGAATACTCGCGCGGTGTGGCCGAGTAATCCACAAAAGTCTCGGGAATCTCGACGTTTTCTGCGAAACCAGAGACCAGATCGATGTTGCGTTCGCCATAACGATTCACGGTCGACCGCAGCTCCTGATGCTCGGCGATCGCCCGCTGAAACTCGTCGTTGAGATTGGGCAATTCACTCAGGACTGAGTCGAGATCCCGGCGCGAGAACGTCAGCAGAATACACGGAGTAATGGTCCGGATAGTGACTTCGGATGGCTTGTCGGAGATCAATTCTGTTTCGCCAAAAAACTCACCTTCCGTCAGCAACGCGATCCGCAGATTACTACCGTGAATGCCCTGGCTGAGCACCTCCACTTGACCCTGGGCAATAATAAAAAACTTGCTGCGGTCCTCTCCTTCCGTGACCAGCTTGTTACCGAGCGATACTTCTTCCGTCTTAAAGCGATTCGCCATGCGGAGAATGATGGCTTCCGGCAACCCCGAGAAGAGCGGCACCCCGCGCAGCGCTTCCGGAGCGAAGGACGCCACAGTGCCGACGACATCGACCCCGATGCGTTCGGCCTTGGTGAGTTCCACCTTGGTCCGATTGACCCGGTAAGTGCCTCCGTTGACCTGCACCCACGGCAGCAGGCTGAGGAGCCAGCGCGGGGTGATCGACATCATTTTCGGTGACGTCTTGGTTGTGTTCGACAGATTTCGTGCGACAGAAGTCGTCACACTCCGTTGCAACAAGTTGTCAGACATGTCTACTCCACCATTAGGAAGGCTCCGCAGTCGGTTTCCCGGCAGTCTTCCACGAGGAATGATGCGCAAGGTATGTTACAGAGTGGATTTAAATCACAATCTGCGAGACCATTCGGTCCCGCAGAGCGTCTCTGTAATCCGCGGCCAGATAAATATGTAACTTAAATGGTGATAGTTTACAAGGGTGGTAGCAGAGTATCGTGGGACGGGTCTCCAGGCCCGTCCGTCCAGCCGAAATGGCACCGACGGTAACCCAAAAGAAAGACAAGGCGAGCCGGGCGCCGTCAGGCCCTGGATAATTCGTATCGTCGCCCAAACCCCTCGGGCAATTTAGGAGAACCCGACTCAGAGAGTCAGGCTACAGCTTCGCCTCAGGCGTCTGCGGTGGCCTCGAGGAAGTGGAGCGCCAGCCGCAAGTTGGCCTGCGTCCAAAGCAACGGGGTCACGTCATTGGGGACGTAGCGGCCCTGTTCGCAATAGTAAGATTCGGGGCATTTGAATGCACCGAAGGGACAGTCCGGACCCGTGACCTGCCCCAGCGAGCGGTGGGCGTGCAGAATCTGTCGATCCAAGTCCTGGGGATCCCGTGATTTCTGATACCGCAGCCCATAGTGGATCGAGATAATCGGGTCGAAAATGCACCACTGAGCTTCCAGGCCGGGTTTCAGCAGTTTGTCGCGGGCCGACATGTCGTCACTGAAATCGGCCGTCCGGGCCTCGGGAGCAAGAGCCGTCTTATAGTCCGCGCACCAATAGGAATCGCCCAGATAGCGCCGGATACCGTACTCGCCGAGCAGATTCTGGGAGACGTCTGCGGCGATCTGATTGGCCAATTCCCCCTTCACGACCTGTGTCGGGTAGATGAGAAACAACAAGGCCGAATCAAATCGCCGTTTCAACTGAGGATCCGGCTGCACACATTCTGCCGGCAGAATTGCCTGCAGAGTGGACTCACCTTTCGCGAGCAACTCGTCAACAAGTCCCAGCAATTCCTGCTCATTCAACAAACCCGAGGGTGTACCGAGAACTTGTTTGAACTCGCGCAATCCGGCCACCGCGATGCCAATACTCGACGCTTCGATCTTGCGAGTTTCCTCCCAGTGTCCGCTATCGGCGTCCTCCCAATAGCGAATAGCCCGCCAATATCGCGGGAGCAAAGGCAACACCGCAGCCGCCTCTTCATCCCAAGTGAGGACGCCCTCGTTGATCAAGCGGCAATACAGCCAGAGGAAATATCCCAGCGCGTCGTTCTGGGCATGAGACCATTTCTCAAGACTGTCCTCCATTGATTCCCCGCGGAACCGAATATGAGGCCGCAACATGGGTTCCTGCGGATCGGCCTCACCCTTGATGATGGCAGTAAACCGTGGCTCCTGCAGCTTAAACCAGCTCAGCAGCGTCTGAGCGGTCCGTGCCGCAACCGCGGGCAGACCAATCACCAGATGAGCGTGGGCAATATGGACATTGTCCCTGACCCACACGTGGTGATAGCCGGTGTATCCAAACTCTTCGGCGATGGCGACCGAGGCAGAAAACAGGCCATTCCTCAGGGTGGGAAAGCGAAAGGTCCCCTGCTCCTCCAGGAACGAAATCAATTCCCGAACTTGCTGAATCCGATACCGCGGCAAGAGGAACTGTTGCAACTCAGGATGCTGAACGCTGGGCATACACACTCCGTTGTGCGCAGAAAGTCAGTGGTTGGAAGGTCCGGACGGGCGAGGTGCGCAGATTGTAGCAGAGTCCCGAGGATGATCGAAATGGAAGGCCTGTTGCCGTGCCGTGTCCGTATTCACACACGTGACAAAACCCGAGAAATATCGTTGAATTTTGCTCCCCTCGCCCTGGTACTCCGGGGAG
>JAKFVC010000162.1 GCA_021732415.1 Planctomycetaceae bacterium | reverse complement strand
GCGAAGGATCGCCGTATGTCTCGAAGGTGCACCTGGAAAAGGATCACTGGCTGTTCCCGATTGAGGACAAGCGTGATCCCAACGGCAATGGATTGGCGGGCATGCTGCACGGGATCTCGCTGACGGGTTACCTGCAATTGGTTGACTGGACCAGCCGGATGGTACGTCCAGGGAAGGCCCGCGTGGCGGCAGAGACTCCGGCGTTGTTGTCGCGATTGGGGATTGACGATCAGGCCTGGCAGGCCACGCTGGAAAAACTGCTGGGCCGGAAGAAGCAAGTGGGCAGCTATTTCGGCAGTGAGACGCGTCTCGCCGAGATCGCGGCCCAGCAAGGCCGGCGGTTCGTGAAGAACGTGACCGGTCGCCAATCTGCCTTGACTGGAACTCACGCCGGCTAGCGACGGTTTCAGCAGCCGAGTCCTTTGCACTTCTCTCATCTCGCCGCTCCTTCTATTGAGTTGCTCTTCGATCGCGTTACCAGCCTATCTGAACACGCTGGTCGCAACTGAGCTCTTATCGCTTTCTTGATTCTGTTGGCAGGCACTGACCTGCATGTTTTCACTCTTGCTCAGATCCAGGATTCAATTGCTCGTATACGATCGTATCATTTTTCATATTTATATGCCTGTCTTTTATTTGCTCTATTTGCTGATGGCTGGATTGTTCTGGGTTTGTTTAGAATGGGTGTTGGGAACGTCGCGCCAAACTTCACTCGGCTTTTACTTTGGAAGGAACTGCTTCAATGAGATGTCCAATTGGGATGGGGATCATCCCGGCGGTGTTGGCCTGTGCTGTGGTGGTTCTTGGTTCGACTGGGGCGTTGGCGGAGGAGCCTTTTCAATTTGCTGTTGAGTCCAACCTGCGGGCTGGGGTGGCCAAGATTGATATTACTCCGCCGCCGGACACGCCTGTTGTGGGGCATGTGCGGACGACATCCGGGGTGCGCGATCCAATCCGTGCTGGAGTGTTGTTGCTCGCTAATGAGCAAACTCGGGCGGCGATTGTGACGCTGGATTTGATCAGTGCGTCGAGCCCCATGGTGGAAGCGTTGCGTGATGCGATTGCTGAGCCGACTCAAACTCCACGCGAAAACATTCTTGTGGCGACCTCGCATAATCACTCGGGACCGGGTTGGTCGCGGGAGACTCCGTGGAGCCGTGAGATGGTCGTCAAGATTGGCGCAGCGGCCGTGAAGGCGGCGAAAGAAATGCGGCCGGTGTCGATTGGGTATGGCGAAGATCGGATCGACTTTAATATCAATCGCCGCAAAGTCATCAATGGACGTGCGGTCGTTAGACTGAACCCGGAGGGGCCTTGTGATCATCGAGTGAAGGTCTTGCGATTTGATGATGGACGGTCACTGGAGCCGATGTCTGTCCTGATGCACGCCGTCTGCCATCCGTGCGTTTTTACCTGGGGCGACAAGCTGACGCCGCCGTTCCCGAATGGCTTTCCGAAGATCAGTGCCGATTTTCCCGGCGAGGCACAATCGTTTGTCGAGATGGTGTATGGCCCGAAGACGCAGACTCTGTTCTTGCAGGGTTGCGCGGGGGATATCCGGCCGAACCTGCCCGGAGTACCGTATCGCTGTGGTAATGAAGCCGATATCAAATGGACGGGGCGCAGCCTGGGGTGTGCTGTCGTGCGGGCCGTTGATCGCAGCGTGGTGCGAGAGGAATTGGCGAAACGTAAGACCATCTATCCGCTCAAGTGCGCGTCGAGTGTCATTGAGCTGCCGGGTAAGAAAGAGAAGCTCGCTTGCGAAATGCAGGCTCTGCGGATTGGTGATTACCTGTTACTGACTATTCCTGGCGAGCCGATGGTGGAGTATGGATTTCAAATCGAGAAGGCGATTGCGGATCGCGCCATTCCCATCGTCATTGGCTATGCGAATGGGAACCTCGGCTATATCTGCACGGCCGAGTCGCATCAGTATGGTGGCTATGAACCGAATAGTTCGCCGTTGTTGCCGGAAGCCGAGGCGTTGATCCTGGCAGAGCTGGGTCGGTTGACCGACAGCGTCCTGGCGGATGTGTTTGAATCCATCAAGCCCATGAAGAAGTAATGAGCGTGAGCACTTCGCAAGTGTGGCCCGAGTGGTTGAACTCGAGCCACACCTGTTAGTGACTATTTGCCTAGTTTCTGGAGCAGATAGGCTTTGCCGTCAGCGATTGCTTGCGGCAGGTTTTCTGGCGTCTTGCCGCCGGCCTGGGCAATGTCGGGACGACCTCCACCACCACCGCCGACAGCCTTCGCGGCCGCTTTGACCCAGTCCGAAGCACTGACTTTCTTCTCCACGAGATCAGCCGTTACGCCGGCAATCAGGATGACTTTCTCGTCGCTGACTGAGCCCAGGAGGACCGCAACTGAGGGCGATTTGCGGCGAATCTGATCGATCAGACCGCGGATCGTGTCGGCATCAGCGTTGTCGACGAGTGCGGTCACGACCGTCGTTTCGCCCGCCTTGGAGGCTGCGGCCAGTAGGGTGTCGACGAGGCCTGCTGCTGACTGCGTTGATTGCTTTTGGAGTTCTCGTTTGAGCTCTCGGAGTTCTTCCAGCAACGCATTGACGCGTTGCGGAGCATCTTCGACTCGCGACACCTTTAAGGCGACCGCGACTTCGTGCAGGAGTTGCTCGTCGTCGCGGACTTTTTGCAGGGCCTTCGGGCCGGTGTAAGCGGTGATCCGGCGGACGCCCTTGGCGACCGATTCTTCGGCGATCACCTTGCAGAGGCCGACCTGCCCGGTGCTGGTGAGGTGCGTGCCACCGCAAAGTTCTTTGCTGAAGTCGCCCATGGTCACTACGCGTACCCGATCGGGATATTTTTCGCCGAAGAGCGCGGTCGCACCGGCCTTCTTGGCCGCTTCCTGATCCATCACTTCGCACGTGACGGGCGCCCCAGAGGCGACCTTGGCGTTAATGATATTTTCGATCTCGGTCAGTTGCTCGTCGGTAATCGGCTTGGGCTGAGTGAAGTCGAAACGCAGAGTGTCTTCTTCCACCTTGGAGCCACGTTGCATGGCATGGCTGCCGAGGACCGTTTGCAGGGCGTGATGCAACAGGTGTGTCGCCGAGTGAGCACGTCGAATTCCTGAACGGCGGCTGGCGCTCACCGTTGCTGTGACGGTCGCGCCGACTTCGATCTGGCCGCTCGTTACTTTACCGATGTGCAGATAGAGGCCGGCATCCTTCTGAGTATCTCGGACTTCGAATTCAAAGCCCGGCCCCTTGAACGTACCGGTATCCGCCACCTGACCGCCAGCCTCGGCGTAGAAGGGTGTCTTGTCGAGCACGATGGCGATCGTGTCGTGGCTCTGGCGGGCACTTTTGACGACTTGCTTGTCGGCAATCAGCCCCACAACCTTCGCGGTCGACTCGAGGACATCATAGCCTACGAATTCAGTGGACTTCAGGGTCTTCTGCAGTTCGGCGAGCGGCCCGGCGGCCATCACCGAATCGGCAAAAGCACCGGTGCCGCTGTCTTTGCTGTGTTTATTCTGCAGGAATTCAAACCGCGAGCGATCGACCTGCAAGCCATTTTTTTCGGCCAGTGATTGAGTCAAATCAATCAGGAAGCCATCCGTCGAATGCAATTCCCACGCAGCATCGCCGGAGATCGAGGCCGAGCCCTGGCGTTTTGCTTCTTCGACAAACTTGTCGAACTTGCGAACGCCCTTTTCGACTGTGCCCAGAAACTGTTCTTCTTCAGTCTTGATGCCAGCGATCACGTGTTCGACGGTTTGCGTGATTTCCGGATAGGCCGTCTTCATGGCATCGATCACGGCTGGCACGACCTTGTACAAGAACGGCTCGTGCTGGCCGAGGAGATAGCCTTCGAGGAACGCTCGCCGCAACAAGAGACGGACGATGTAGCCTTGCTTCTCGGGGCCCGGGTCGACTCCTTCGTGCAGGCAGAAGGTGCAGGCGCGAACGTGATCCGCGATGCGACGGAGTGCACGGCCTTGCGGGGCGTGGTATTCGTAGTTCACGCCGACGGCATCACCCGCGGCGATACACAGCGGCTTCAGCAAATCAATTTCGAAATTGCTGAGAACGCCCTGCAATGTTGACGCACACCGCTCGAGGCCCATGCCCGTATCGATGTTCTTCTTGGGCAGCGGACGCAGGTTGTTGGGGGGATCGCCGACGCGGTTGAACTGGGTGAAGACGAGGTTCCAGATCTCCACATCGCTGTTGGAGCCCGGAGGCAAGTAGTAGATTTCGCTGCACGGTCCGCAGACGCCATCGGGTCCCAGGGTGGGTGACGACGCCGGCCAGAAGTTTTCCTTTTCGTTCTCGCGGCTGATGCGGTTCGCCGGGATTTTGATTTCGTCGTGCCAGATGTTGTAGGCTTCGTCGTCATCCAGATAAACGGTGATCCGCAGGCGCGTTCCATCGAGGCCCAGCCACTTCTTATCCGTGAGGAATTCCCACGCCCAGTGAATGGCTTCCTTCTTGAAATAGTCACCGAATGAAAAGTTCCCCAGCATCTCGAAGAACGTGTGGTGATACGCGGTGTTGCCGACATTATCGATGTCGCCAGTCCGCAGGCACTTCTGGCTGGTGGTGGCTTTCGTGAACTCCAGCGGCCCAATTCCCAGGAACTGGTTTTTGAACTGATTCATGCCTGCCGGAGTAAACAGGATCGTCTTGTCGTCGCGCGGGACGAGGACATCCGAAGGACGACGGACGCAGCCCTTCGAGACAAAGAAATCGAGATATTTTTCGCGTAGTTCGTCGGTCTTCATGGATGGTGATATTGGATTTCAGAGGGCATGACTGGCGGCGAGGGGCGGTGCGGCGGTCAATCCGTTTGACCACAACGAAGGCACTGTCCAAATTGACTCGTGAGTTGTTTTCGTAGGTCTTGTTATTCGTGAATCGTGATCTTCTTGCCGTTGTCGAGTTCCAAGGTGACGTCACCGCGGAGATCTTTGACGGCGTCTGTAAATTCATTCGGGGTGCCGACTGGACGCTGATTGACTTTGACAATGCGGTTGCCTTCGACGAGCTCCGTCTGGGAGACATCAAGGGGCGGCACGATCTTCAGGACCAGGACACCTTGCGGGAATGGCTTGAATTCCCCGTTATGTTTATCCCGGGCCGTCGAATAGTCAATCACCAGCCCGCGCCAGACAGGATGGCGATGCTGTGAGACCACAATCCCGTCTTCATCCGAGGCACCCCATTTGGCCAGCGTCACCTCCACGGTGACCGTACCGCCACCGACGGCACCCGAGTTCCGCCAGACGGTGATCTTGGCTTTCGTTTCGGGGCCCAGCTTGTTGATTTCGCGCGTCAGATCGTCGCGGGTGAAAACGCGTTCTCCATTGACGTTCGTAATGATGTCGTCGTCGTGAATGCCGGCGCGTTCGGCCGGGCCACCTACGACCAGGCCCGCGACATACGCACCTTCCGGGGCGTTCGATTGCTTGAAGTCATTGCGTGGGAAATTCATCAGCGCGGCGGGATGTCCGAAGCTCACGCCGAGGAAGCCGTACTCGACTTCTTTTCCGTCGCGCAGAGTTTGAATGACGCGAATGGTCGTGGCATCGATTGGAATCGCAAATCCGGACGATTTTTCGAATCCGGCCAACGCGGCCAGCGAGGTCGTCAGGCCCACGAGTTCCCCCTTCAGATTGATCAGCGCACCGCCGCTGGTCCCCAGGTTCAAGCGCGTGTCGACCTGGATCAAATCGCCCAGGTCGTGCAAGGTTTCTCGTTTGCGTTTTTCCAGGTCCAGCGGATCGCGTGGAAAGGCGGGCCGACGACGCAGATTACTGACCATCCCCCAGCTTGCACTAACCGATCCGTCGCGAGCCGCCGCGTAGGGATTACCGAGGGCAATCACCAGTTGGCCTTTCTTCAGCTTCGAACCATCTCCCAGCTTGATCGGCTTCAATTCCGAATCCGGGACGATGATCACGGCCAAATCGCTGCGAGGGTCCGCGGCATAGATCGAAGCGGCGGCACCGCGGCGGTTGGAGCCTCGAACCCAGATCTGGTATTCGTCGGGGCGGTTCTCGTCGGGGACAGTTCGCGTGCCTCCTTTGACGACGTGATAGTTCGTCAGGATGAACGCGCGGTGTTGATTGGAGCCCGGTGGATCGACGTGAATGACGACTCCCGAGCCGAAATCGGTCGGAATGAAATCGGGGTTGGAGGGATCATCGGCATCGAACTCAGCCCGCAGGCCTCCGCGGACCGCTCGGGGAAACGGGTCCTCAAAGCCCACATGCGGAGCCAGCCGTTTGATCCGCGCAATGCTGACGACAGACTGTTCGGAGCGTGCGATGGCGTCAACCAGGGTCTGTTCGATCGCCGCCACTGCGGCCAAACCACTAGCTTCTTGCGCGTGCGTGTGCTGCGCGGCATTTGCGAGAAAGAGAACCCCGATCAGGCTCCCGAACATCCAGTAACCGGTCCGATCCCGTCGCATCCTGTGTCTTGTGCCTCCCACCCACAAAAGGTAGTTTTTCAATTTCCCCGGCGATTCGCGGGGAGCGAACCGGCCGAAGATGCTGCAGTATAGCAGGATCGAGCGGCTCAAGACGAGAGCAGGTCGGGGCTGGAACGAAGACACGCTTGTGATCGCCGAAACGTAGGACGGGTCTCCTGGCCCGTCCGAGCCTGTCGCCAACGGCTTGGCGAATGCTCTGATGCTTTGCGCAGCGTCTCGCTCGCATCAATCAATACGGCCAATTCTCACGTCAAAACCAGGAATTCGGGTGCCACTGGCTCGGCCAGTGCTTTGCTGGATAGGGCACCGAAAGACCTCCGGCACTGGCCGAGCCAGTGGCACCCAATCCCGGAGTTTATTGATTGATCAACGGCTATTGGCCAACGGCATTCACTCGGACGGGCCAGGAGACCCGTCCTACGACGGCCCGTTCCGGACCGTCAGCACTGGACAAGTGGCATGCCGGACGACTTTTTCCGCCACGCTCCCGAGAATTGCTTGCGAGATCAGGCTGCGGCCGTGGGTTCCCATGACGATCAAATCCATGCGGTGATCGCTGGCGAATTCGATGATCCTGGAGAACGGATGACCATGCAGCCAATGCAATTCGAGCTTGAGGTCATCACGGTCGGCATCGGGGATCCAGTTCTCCAGCCGGTCTTGAGCGTACGTTTCGAACGACAGTCGCGGGGGGAGGGGGACGCTCTCGAAGATGGGGGCCAGTGTCAGCGGATCTTCGATGACGTGCAGGAGATGAAGCGTTGCACCAAAGCGCTTCGCCAGCATGACGGCGTAACGCGTCGCGGCCAGCGTTGGCTCGCTGAAATCAGTCGGTAGCACAATGTTCTTAAGCGGCAGCATTGCGGGCGACTCATGAGGATGGCGGGGTGGTCCACGGCGGGTCGTACACGCGCCAGACAGTCATCAGCGAAGCCGATTACCATCTGGGAGTCAGTCGGGCATGTTGTCTACAAGCGAGGGCAAGTTGTCCACAACATACCACCCCGTCCGACCGACCGCTAGAGTCAAACGGGGTGCCGTTTGCACCTCCAGCGATTTCTTCTGGAACCTCTAAAATGCCCCGACGAGAGGATCACTGTTCGTGCGACAAGTGACGTCTTGGCAGTATCTGGTCTCATGCGGCCACTCACTGCGACATCTCGGCGAGGCAATACCGTGAAGGATTTATCGACGTCATGGGAGGGTGAGGCTCCCGCCGAACCGCAAGCGTATATTGGCCGTCGCCAGACTATCCGGTTCGGCGGGAGCCTCACCCTGCCATCTACCGCAATGACGAATTCGCCAGTTGATACGAAAACTACCGTGGCTGACGTTGCTGGCGTCTGAGTTCCGACGCTGGCAGCGTCGGCCACGGGGCGCGAACGTGACGTTACCGTGCTCTTGCCATACTGGATCACGGCTCTCGATCGGATTATGATGATCTCCGTCCTCTGCCAGCTGTCCTCTGGAACATCTTGCAGAGAACATTCCGACTGCACCTGGACCCTGCCCGCCCCCCGAGGAGTTGTTGAAACAAAATGGAAAAATGGCCAATTGGTGTATTTGCCTCTGTGGATGCCGGTTTGGGAGTTCATCTGGATGTGGCCCAGGAATTGGGGATTCATACGGTCCAGGTCCATGCCCCTCATCAGCAAACTCGGACTCCCGCGGCAGCTCGCGGATTCCTCGACCGCTGCAAAGCGGCAGGGATTACGGTCACCTGCGTCTTCGGCGGATTTGACGGTGAGAGCTATGCCGACATTCCAACGACCATTCGCACGGTGGGCCTGGTCCCCGAAGCGACTCGCGCGGCACGTGTGGCTGAGATGACCGAGATCTCCGACTTCGCCAAGCAACTGGGCTGCGGAGCTGTGGGGTTGCACATTGGTTTCGTCCCAGCCGATCGCAAGAGCACCAACTATCGCAACCTGATCGCTGCGACCCAGGATCTGCTGGATCATGTGAATGGGAACGCCCAGAACCTGCACCTTGAAACGGGGCAAGAGTCGGCCGACCATCTGCTCGAATTCATCCACGATGTCGAACGGGACAATCTCTTCATCAATTTCGATCCCGCCAACATGATCCTCTACGGCTCAGGCGAACCGATCGAGGCGCTGAAGAAGGTCGGGCATCTCGTACGCAGCGTCCATTGTAAGGATGCCAAGTGGGCGGCTCCGGATCAGCGCGGAAAGTCGTGGGGGTCAGAAGTGGCACTCGGCGATGGCGATGTGGGCTTCGAAACTTACTTGCGCACATTGCTCGAACTGGGCTACACCGGACCGCTCACAATCGAGCGAGAAATTGCCCACGACCGCGATCGCCAGAAGGCGGATATCGGTAAGGCGGTGAACTTGCTGAATTCGTTGAAGACGAAGATTCTGGGCTAGAGTCGATTAATGACTTAGGTCGAATAGACGGATGGATGGGAGGGCGAGGCTCCCGCCGAGCCTAAGGCGACCGAAGGTCGGAGTCCGCCGGAGGCACTTAGATCAGCCTCCGGCGGACTCCGAGCTAAAGCTCGCTTTAGGCTCGGCGGGAGCCTCGCCCTCCCAATACGAATACTTACAATTCCCGAGCGAGCGGAGCCAAAATCGATCTCACTTCGGTACGGTGATGTCGTGCTTGCCGGCACTCTTGGGCAGATCGACATCCGCCTGGTACGGCTTAAACATCTGCATGCCGTGCGGATTCATCTGAGCCTCGGGACCGGCCGGTGGTTTGCCGTCATAGCCGATAACCTTGACGATCATGGCCCCGCCGACGATTCCCCGATCCGTCGGAATCGAGTAGGCTCCAGCGCGGATTTCGGCAGACGTGGCTGGTCCGCCGTTGCCCTTCTTGTTGTTAGGCTCAAAGAAAATCTCGCCGGCCGGAACGGGTTGTCCGTCGTAGGTCACCTTGCCTGACAAGGCAAACCGCTGGGGTCCGTCGGGGGCCGCTCCGCCGCAACCGACAGCGTACACCGCCAGAAGAACGAGCCAAAGACGAGCGGAAATCAGTAAGGTGACGGGCAGAAGCTGCTGTCGATGGAATTGAGAATGCACTAGTTCACTCCTCCCAGCGGCAGACCGTCATTCTTGCGGGCCAGACAGCGCAGCGTCGTAATATCGATGCTCTGACTGAGGAACTGAACCGAACCATCTGCCAGCATAAAGTGTGCGCCACCCACGTGCCGGCTGCCAAACTGGTTATTCATGATGTGCCAGGTGCCCGAAACACCAGGGTCGAGAGTTGACGTGTTGATCTGATTCATCACGGCCGTCGCGGTCGAGTACATTGGCCCGCCAGCGCGGTAAAAACTGCTCGCCCAGGTCGCATAGAACTGCGATGAGGCTCCCTTGAGAACCATGTAGCGCGACTCGCCAATCATCAGCGTATTGGTCGAACCGTCCACCAGATCACGGAGCTTGGTGTTCGAGTTGTTGTAAAAGATCCCGTTGCTCGAACCGATGCGCTGTTCGGGATAGCTGGTGACATTGCAACAACCGGTGGGATCGGTCCCATTCACACAGCCTCCCATCACCGCCATGTAGTTGCAATTCGCATTGCTTTCCGCCGAGTTGGGATCAGAAGGACACTCGAACTTGACCAGCCGCAGCTTCTGCTTAGCGCTTTCGGTTGTGGCGTCCTCTTGAATAAATAGGCCACCAAACGTTCCACCGGCGAAGTTGAACGTATTGTACCGCGGGGCTTCATCCAGAAACGGCAGAATCATCACCGTCCACGGTGCTGACGAGACACCGGGAGCCGGACAGGGACCGATCACATTGGTCACGGTCGCCGAGGGAAAAGCACCATGGGTGTCGTGATAATTGTGCAGAGCCAATCCGAGTTGTTTGATGTTGTTCTTACACTGGCTGCGACGAGCAGCTTCACGAGCTTGTTGGACAGCCGGCAACAGCAGAGCGATCAAGACGGCGATGATGGCAATGACCACCAGCAGCTCGATCAACGTGAACCCTCGCTGTCTGATTTGGAGCGCGCGCATCAATCAGATCCTTCACAAAAGAATGTCGATCAGCGAGGGGCGAATCATGGCAACGGGGGGTAAGATTCGACTCGCCGATCAAAACGAATGCACTAAATCTTATCGGCGAATTCCGATGCGCCGCAAGACACCGATGCAATATTGTAAGTATTCTTTTGTGTATTTAATCGGAAGTCCGAAGGATCGGACGAGGCGATCGATCGTAGGATGGCCGCCCCGGCCGTCTGGGCCCGTGACATTCGGCTCGAAAAAAGAACATGCCTCCGCGAACTTAGCGCAGCGCACGATCTGAGTCCCGGAAACTATGACGAAATCTCGGCCTTTTCTGCGCCCATACCTGTCCGAGCGATTCGAAGATATATCGCGCCGGTTGTTACAGGCTCGAGACGGCCGAGGCGGCCATCCTACGGTCTGGTCACGCCTTTAAGGGCGACAGCTTCTCGTGCAATTCCTCAACGGCTGTCATTAACCGCTGGCGAAGTTTGCCGGGAAGTTGGTCCAACTTCTCGAGAATATCGTCGTTCAACGCCTTGTTACAACGCTCAATGGTCGAACACAGCCGCTTGGCCAGTTGCTCAGGAGTAATCACCTCTACGGGAGCCGGTCGCTCGGAGGCTTCGGTGGTGGGAGGGTGAATGGCTCCCGCATGGAACGGGGCATAGTTGTCGCCTCCCAGTGGATCTAGTTCGCGGGCCAAGGCTCCCATCCGCGCCGGATCTGATTCGCTGCCCATCTCTGAGGGAGAACCGGGACGCCGCGAGCCGTCGCTCCCCATGCTGAAGCCCGAGGGGTCCTGCACGTAGGCGCGTTCGCCGGACAGGTAGCTGATGTGCTCGCTTTGCGGCTCAGACGCTTCCGGCTCGGAGGTCAAATCCTCACCCCGTAATGCTCGTCGCCACGCCTTCATTTCCGCGACGGTCGCTTGCGTTTCTTCCGCCCATTGCAGGCAGTCCGCGGCATCATCCCAATTGAGCGCCGAGTAAAAATGAGACCACTTCAACGAAGCAAACTGAGATCGCACATCCGAAAACGTTTCCCAGACCCGGCGCCGCTGGTAGATCTGGTCACCACTGAGTCCCACCAACTGACCAAAATCGGCATCGGTCCGGCCGCGGGCATGTCGCTGAGTCCACTTGGAGGCGCACTCGCCGACAACCCAGCGGCACTGGCTGATCGCACGCTGGGCGGTCTGGATCAGGGATTCTTCGGTTTCATCAACGACGGATGTATTTTCTGGATGAGACATATGATTAGGAGGTCAATACTCTGCGTTGGGAATCGACGGCGGGGAAGAGACGACCGTCACCCTCAACAAGTGACGCGAAGGTCTCACATCAAAACGTGATTGCGAACGAATCGGCCGTCATGAGAAGAAAGGGGCCGGAAAATCCGCCCTGCAGTGAGTTGCGTGGAAATCTGGCCGCCCAAAAATGCGGGTGCAGTCCACGGAAACTCCCGATTCGAACGGGCGTCTGAAATCAACCCGCTCGGCGAGACTCATTCTCGCATTCAACTCGTTCGTCACAGCATCCTACCGTGAGCCCGGTGCGATTGCCACGCTCTGCCAGTTGCGAGTTGGATGTCGCAGTCAGATGGACGGTCTGTGAGTGCCTAGCTTCTGAAATCGCTAGAGTTTACGAATTCCAGAAGGTTGGATCGCCGCTTGGAAAAACAGGGCTCACCGGTCCAATTTCTTTTGCATACATACTTAGAACGCCTAACAAACCGATTCGGAATCGCCACCGTCGGGCTTGCCCCGGCGGAGCGCTGACTGGCTAGCTACCCACCCGAGCGTCCTGCCGAATTCTCAACCTTTACGTCTCCGATGCCCCCTGCCGCCTTCCAGTCGCCGCTTTGACGATGTTAGCTCACGGCGGCAGGGGGCATCGGAGACTACGCGTTGAGGGGCAATCGCGTTTCGCTCTGGTAGCTGACCAGTCAGGGCTCCGCCGGGACAAGCCCGACGGGGGCCTGATCGGCCAGTTTTGATAGCGGTCCTTAGACGGGGCACTTCACGGTGCAGACCACTGGCCGCCCCAACCCGTGTTGAGGTCGTATAAGAACGCCTTCCATTCAGACGTCGTCCGTGAAATCGGATAGGGCCGAGGCCGCACCGGTGCCGGTGCCGACCAGACGATATCGAATTGTCCGTCACCGCGAATCTGTCCGACGCGGGGTGTCTTATAAGTATGTTGCGTGTCCGGATCAATGCGTGTCGGGCCGCTCGGGGCATCGTACTTCTGATTCAGCAATGCACGCCGCACCTTCATCGGTTCAATACTGCGGGCAGCGGTCACAGCCTTCGCCCACATCTTCACGCCGAGATACGCCGCTTCCATCGGGTCGGAGAGCACGCGCTGCGGATACTTGTCCTGAAAAGCTTTCACAAACTTCTGATTCTCAGGGGAATCGACCGATTGAAAATAGGTCCAGGCAGCATAGTCGCCCTGGGTGTCGGCAATACTCAAGTTGCGCAACTCTTGTTCCGCAAAGCTGAATGAGAGACAGGGGACGGTCGTGGGAGTGACTCCCGCGGCCCGCAAGCTGCGGAAAAAGCCGGTGTTCGAGTCGCCGTTGATGGTATTGAGGATCATCTCCGGCTGAGCCTTCACGATGGCCGCCGTCACCGGATCCGCAAATTGGTTGCCCAGACGCAGGTACTCTTCCCCCACGACTTCGCAGCCCTTGGTCTTTAAATAGTCCTTGATGATGGCATTCGCTGCGCGAGGAAAGACATAGTCCGATCCGACTAGAAAGAACCGCTTCTTATTCAGCACCGATATCGCCCAATCCAGGGCCGGCAGAATCTGTTGATTGGGCGCCGCCCCCATATAAACGATGTTGGGCGATTCCTCGAGACCTTCATATTGCAGCGGGTAAATCAGCAAGTTGTCATGTTCTTCGAACACTGGCTTGACGACTTTGCGACTGGCCGAAGTCCAGCAACCGAAGACCGTACACACTTTTTCGTCGACAATCAGTCGCTCGGCTTCCTTGGCAAAGAGTACGTAATCCGAGCGTCCATCCGCGACGACCGCCTTGACGGGTCGCCCCAGAAGTCCCCCCGACTGATTAATCTCGTCAATCGCCAGTAGCGTCGCATCCACGACGACGGAAGAACTCGCGGCCATCGTACCGCTTAGTGAATGTAAAACTCCTACTTTAATCGGCTCGCCGGTGGGCGCAACGGGTGCCGTCGCGGCGGTCGCAGCGGCCTCCACTTGCTCGCGTCTTTTCTCAGATCCCACGCCAAACGCAAACGCCAACGTACACGCCAGGATGCCAGCGCCCAGGCCTCCCCAAATCATGAGTCGACGTGAGACTTTGGCCGGCGCCTGGATTAACGTCGATTGCACGGCTGCCTGGTTGGGGATGACTCGTGTTGACGAAACCAGTTGAGGAACGGCCGTCCCGATGCCCGATTGACTGGGTAACTGGATCTGCATCGCCCCCGACATCGTCGAGTACACCGCCTGCAGATCGGCCAGCATTTCCGTGGCGAGCTGATAGCGGTCCCCCGGGGCCTTCGCCATGGCTCGACCCACAATTGCGGAACACGCCTGCGGGATCGTCGGATCCACCTGGCACGGATCCGGAATCGGCCCCTGGCAGTGGCCAAACATGACCTGCATCACGCTGCTGGTGTCTTGATAAGGATTGCGTCCGGTCAACAGCGCGTAGTAAGTCGCGCCGAGCGAATAAATATCACTGCGGCCATCGACCGGTCGTCCTTCGCACTGCTCGGGACTCATGAAGTACGGCGTGCCCACGATCAATCCGGCCTGAGTCAGTTCACGCGCCCGCGGTCCGCTCGACTTGGCCAGACCGAAATCGGTAATCTTGATCGAGCCGTCGGCCGCCCGCATCAGATTCGCCGGCTTCATGTCACGATGGATCAATCCCACCGAGTGAGCCGCGGTCATCCCCTTGCAGGCATCAATCATGATCCGGGTCGCGTTCAGCACCGAGTAAGGCAGGACCTCACAGAGACCCTCTGCGATGCAGCCCCCCGGAATCAATTCCATGACCAGGAAGAAGGCCTGGCCTTCCTGGCCGATTTCGTAAATCGAGACGACATTCGGATGATTCAGCTTGCCCGCCGATTTGGCCTCAGCGAGGAACCGTTCAAGCGAGTTCGCGTCCTCCGCGAGGTCCTCGGGCAGCAACTTAATGGCGACGTGGCGTTCAATCAGCGGATCGAGGGCCTTCAGGACGAAGCCCATCCCCCCGCGTCCCAGGACACCAGTGACCTCATATTTGCCGAGCTTGCGTCCGATCCAGGCGCTCGGCGGCGCGGAGTTGCTCAAACTCTTACGCGGCTCCGTATCCACACCCTTGGGCTGGACGGCCGTCTCCAAAAAAAGTTTCGGATCGGGACCCTCGCCCTGGCTTTCATGTTCCAAGACCGACGAGTTTTGTTGAGTTGTCACATTATGCCTCACCGGAAACTGATCGTTTTTGGCCCCGAACGGCGCTCGCCAATAAACCAGAAGTGTTTTCTGTGTAATGACTTGTGCCTGACTGTCGAGTTCCAAGACAGACCTTCACAAGCTCCTATCGGGAGTATAGCTCACATTTGATGCGACGCTTCCGGTTTCACTGAACAGCGAGGCGCCATTGGTGCGAGCCAGAAGTGCGATATCTGGAGAGTGGTCGATCGGGGCCGGCGAACATCGGCGACCCCGTGGCGGACGCTGCTAGCGTCCGTGTCCCAGGTTTTCCAAGCAAACATCCTGCACGGCGGCCCCTCCGGGGCGCATCGAGCACCAGGCCGTCCATTCCAGAGGCTCCCGCCTCTGGCTACCTCCGTCGAGCCCTCCGGGCTGAAATGCGCGGAGCCGAAAAACGAAAACAGGACGCGGTACCGATGGGTTCCGCATCCTGTTCCTATTCAAAATCGTTATGGGCGGTACTATTCCTGCCCTCGAATGGCGGCCACGATTTCTGTCGCGCTATACAAGATCACGCCACTGAGCAGTCCGAGTCCCGCCGCGACAGTCCGATCCGTAACAAGCACCCCTCCGCCCAAAAACATCAATGCCACCGCAAAGGTTCGCATCGCGTAATAGCGGAACTTCCAGCCCATAACCTAGAACGCACCCGGATCTTCAGAGTAGATCTCAACATCGCGTTCCACGATCAAATACCGGCCCTTTTCGAGCTTATCAATCGCAATCCCGGTGGAAGTCGCGAGGCGAAAAGGACCAGCAACTTCGACGACGCGACCGTCCGGTTTGACGTCGTTGGTGAAATCCTGATAGACGCGAATCGAATGACTCGGTCCCATGTTTTCCCTGGCGGTAAACGATCTCAGGTATTTTTCAGCGATGGGACGTGTCTCCTAAATCGAATAAATCTCGTTCAAAATGCACGAAACAGCAATCAAACCCACGGTCTCTGCTACAAGAACCAGGCGCTCAAACTGTCTTCCGAACACATTGAATTCGGCTCAAAACCTTGTATTTATCCAAGTGTATCGCGACGACACACCAGTCGCAAGTAGTCAGGCAGGCCTGTCAGAGCCATTTAGAAATGTCATAGGGTATGGCAATATAGAAATGTCACATTCCCTCTTGGACGTGTGGGGCCCGCTTCGCGCAGGTGAGCGCTAGCGAACCGTAGCGAAGCGGGCCCCACACGT
>JAKFVC010000187.1 GCA_021732415.1 Planctomycetaceae bacterium | reverse complement strand
CCTCACCCCCGACCCCTCTCCCCGGAGTACCAGGGCGAGGGGAGCGAAACTCTTTCATATTTCCGGTGATTTCTTCGCTATCGTCACTTGTGTAGATACCACCCCCCCGCGAGGGGTGGCGTTTACTCCATTGGGCTGAAGTTCTATTTCTTCTTCACCGTCACATGCTGACTGATGAGGTTGCTCTGCAATCCCGTACGATCGGTAACACGGATCTGGAAATCGCGCCCCAGGACTTTCAGCCCCTTACCCTTGGTGGCAAAGGTCATGCCCTCGAGCATCGTCTGAACTGCCGCGTTGGTAGCTCCCTCCTTGAGAGTGATGGTGATCTGCAACCTGCCCGAGACAATCGCGTCGAGTCGAGTGCCCACAGTAGACAGGCCCGGCAGAGACACGATATCGGGGTTCTTCTTGGGATCCCCCACCTGCAGGCTGATCACGATGGTCGCCAGCGAGGCGGCCCCGTCGGCATCGGTCACGGCCAATGTCGGCGTGACCTTCGCCGGAGTCTTCAGCTTGAAGATAAATGTCGGTGCCGGACCCGGATTGGCCAGTACCGGCGGGGTATTCACGGCCGCGACTGTGACGCCAACATTTTCCACGTCAGAGAGAGCCGGAGTTCCACCATCCGTGACCGTAATCTGCAAAGTCGCCGTTTGCCCGGCCAACGCGGTCAAGGCGGCAGCATTCGCCACGGTGATCTGACCGGTGGCGGAGTTAATCGCAAATGCTCCCGTCGCGTTGCCCGAGGTGATGCTGAACGACTTGGTCTTGTTCGGAACCGTCTGGTCGGCATCGGTGGCAGACACACTGCCAACCACCGTGTTGACCGTGGCATTTCCCAGAACATTGAACGATTGCCCGGTCAGAATACTGGGAGCCGTGTTGATCTCCGTGGCCGTTATGGTATCGGCAGTGATCGGAGCTGATTCAATGTGCCCGACATTGTCCTGTGCCACCGAGTAGAAACGATACGTATGGCCGCCGACCCCGGCATAGGTCGCTGACGTAGCTGCAGTCGCCGCCTGCCACAGGGTGTAGTCGCCGTTGTTATCGCTGACATAGATGTCATACGAGGCAATGCCCGATCCCCCCACATCGTCGGTCCCCAACCAGTTCACCAGGAAGCTGGAAGACGACAACGATGGCAGCGCGGTGACGGCACTCGTGGGACCTCCCACATCGAGCGTATGGTGGGTCGTCGGAGTCACAATGGGGGCATTGATATCAAACACGATCGAGGCTTGATTGTCGATCGTCGTTCCGGAACTGAGACCGGCCATCGGTTGGACGGTATAGGTGATGAAGCCTTCACCATCGTGGCTCGCATTGTTGATGGGCAGGAATCCGGCGTCAGGATCATCGGGCGGCAGACCGGTCACCGGATCGAACGACCCGAAGGTGGCCGTAATCACCCGAGTCTGGGAATTGAACGCCAGGTTGACCGTTACCAGCAGGTCAATTCCGTCCGGACGGAGATCGATGGTCGTCTCGTAATTTGATAAACCACTGGGAATTGTGAAGGAATGCGAGCCGAAACCGAAGCCGGTAAATTGCAGCGAATTCACATCGACATCGGCATCCAGCGTATCGGTCACGACGACTTCCTGAACGGCGGCGGTCGCCTCCCGCGGATCATTCTCGAATTCAATCTCATAGGGCATGAGGCCAGGGGTGATCGCTTTCTGGGGCCCGTATCCCGCTGGACCAGTCTTGTCGTTGGGATCTTTACCGGCAACTTTGTTGACCGGTTTCGGTTTTTTACCCACGACGTAGACCGTCGGCAGAGGATCCTTCGGGTGGGCAGTTACCTGCGCATTACAGGCTTTCAGCAGCAAGATGGCCTTTTTCAGTTTGAGGGCCGCCAGTTGACTGGTGTGTTCCGCGTTACCGAGAGCCTGATCGCGATCAATGATCCCCTGTTCCGATTTGTTGGCTTCTTCAATCGCCGTCTGGATATCAAATCCCAGGGTGATGATCGCGAACATCGGTCCTAACAGGCCACTAATGAGGGGCGAGGCCGCAGCGAGCGGTGCCAGCTTGCCCGCGGTTCTCGCGATTTCACCCACGACACCCAGCATATCATTGATGGAACCTCTCACGGCATACAGATCGGACGCCTCCGGCTCCTTGCCCGCCGCAATCGCTTTGATGATATTCGGCCCATTGTCGAGAACGGTCGTCACCGCGTTGATGACCGCATCAAGCTTGGACGCCTTGATCTCGGCCAGCACATCTTCCAGGATCTCAGAGGTCGAACGCGGCAAGTTCTGGCCAACGGCAATGAGCGCGGCGTTCTTGGCCTGTCCCAGGATCGCCTCGACTCCCGATTTGAAGGCGTTGGCCAGCGAAAGTACGTCAGCAATCACCTTCAGGCGAGTGACCACCACGATCCCGACGTCCGCGTTAATAAAGCCAAACGTCGGATCCTGGGCGTCCTGCGCCAATCGCACGCCGTCGGCGGTACTCACGGCGACCTGGTAAAGCTGAATGGCAATATCGCGCAAAGGCTCGCAACCCGGTTTGGCTTGCGGGATGATCGTATCATAAATGGGTACGACTGTCGGACTGTTGATCGTATTAAGAAAACCGCCGCTACCAGGCGGAGGTGGCTCATTGGTCGGGGACGACGGTTGAGATGTGGTATTGATGGCCGTATGAGTGGGACTGAGCACCGGCGCGGTCGCCGACTGCCCGGGTACCGTCGTGACCTGTGTCGGGGCGGTCAACATCCCAGGTGCAGACCCCTGAATCGTGGTCGTCCCCGGAGGCATCGTATCAATGATAAAATGCCCGCTGCCGTCTGTGGCAACCGTCTGATGGAAGCGGCCAGTGCTGTCAACCGCGTTGACCTGGGAATTAATCACCGGATGTCCATTCGCCATGAACGTCCCGCTGATGGAATTCGTTGAGGGATTCAACTGGACATTGACCGTCGTGGGTGAACTGCCCACGGCAACGTTCGTCAACTGCTTCTGTTCCAGGCCAGGTGGATCGAAGACGACATCGTAATTTCCGGGAGCCAGTCCGTTGAACGTATAGTTGCCCTGGGCATCGGTCGGGGCGACTCCCAGCAGGCGACCGTCTGAGGGACGGTAGACATAGACCAGTCCCAGGCCAACCGGCTGTCCTGACGACAGAGCGGTAATCTGCCCGATCAGCTTGCTGGCGGGCCCCATGTTGAAGTCGAGGCTGGGGGAGACCGTACCGTTCGCCGCAATCGTGAAGGACTGCGCCACCAAGGCATGAGTATCTTGATGAATCAGGATATCGTACGTTCCAGCGGCCAGGCCATTGACCTGGAAAGTGCCATCGGCTCCGGTCACGACCTTGGGCAGTGCTCCCAAATCCGGCCCGAGGAGCGGATTGATCACGACCACCGTCGCCCCGCCGAGCGGATCCCCGGAAGTCTGGTCGCGCAATATGCCATGGGCATTGAACGATCCCGCCGTGAAGTTGATTCCTGTCAGACTGCTATTACTGGTGACATTAAGGTTGCTGCGTACCGGGAAGGCCACCGTATCGCCGCTGGCGGCCAGGTCATAAGTCCCCGACTCCAGCAGGATGAGGGCATAGTTACCCTGAGCATCGGAATAGGTACGCCCGAACTCAATGCCGCCCTGATATACCACGACCGGCACATGGGCCAACGGCGTCGAGCCATCGGCCGCGAAGACGTGACCGGCAATCTGGTTAGCTCCGGCAAACGTAAAATCCGCGGTGGCATCATGGCCGGCGGCATTCAACGTACGGTTCAGGATCGCCACGCCGTTATCGACGCTGGCCCCAATCGACAAGGTGTAATCGTCATAAGGCAGTTCGTCGATCGAATAGTGGCCAGCCACGTCCGTAACGACCAACCCGCCGCCCCCTTGATTATCGCCCACGATGGTGACTTGAATATTCGAGAGCGGATGGCCCGCACCATCGACAACAGTCCCGTGCAGAACTCCCGCCGGAGCGAGAATCGGAGACTTATTCGCAGTCTGGCCCGCAGTGATGGTCACGGAATCTGTGTTTTCCAACAGTCCCGTCGCGTTGGTCTTCACCGTATAGCTGCCAGGAGCGATATCGGCGATGACAAAATGCCCGCTCGCATCCGCCTGGCCGGCGGTCACTACCGTCGTTCCATTCAGCAGCGTCACCAGGGCGAACGGGGCTGGAATCCCGGTCCCCAAGCCGGTCACCGTTCCCTGCAGCGTCCCTCCGATGGCCAGCGAGATATTAACATGGTCGGTGGTGGAATCACTGTGGACGACAATATTGTTGAGGGTCTGTCGCGTAAAGCCGCTCGTTCTCGCGACAAGGGTGTATGTACCGGCATCGAGTCCCGTAATCAGGTATGTGCCATCGTTGCCGGTCACCGCCGCGCCACCGGCCCCGCCCCCCAGGCTCGCGGCGACAGTGACACCGGCCACAGGCTGCCCCGTTGGTCCCAGGACAGTTCCGCTGATCTGACCCGCCAGTGCTAACACCAGGTTCTTGTTGCGGGCCGGCGAGTCCGGGTTGGCCGTCACCGCAGCCAGACTTGCAGTCGAGTAGTCGCCACCTCCGGCCGTGATCTCATAATCACCTGCGGGCAAGCCATCGAACTCGTAGCGCCCCTCCTCGTCCGTCATCACGGTGAAGAACTGACCGTCGCCCGACTGCGCGGTAACGATCACATCGGGGAGCGGTTGGCCTGTCGCACCCAGCACTGCGGTTCCCGCGATCAGACCTCCCTCGTTCACGAGGAGGTCGCCCAGATTCACGTCGACGCCGGCCACCGTGAAGGTCAAGGGGGTCGCCAGGACGACTCCATCCACGCTGACCTGATAAGTCCCGGGGGCCACGTTGGAGAATAGGAATGTCCCATCCGCAAGCGAGGTGGTATCGGTCCCCAGTTCGTTCGTCGGATCAAATAGATCAAGATCCACATTGGCCGCGGGATGTCCCAGATCGTTCAAGAACAACCGTCCGGAGACAGACGTCTTGATCTTCGCGTAGGATTGATCGACGAGCAGTCCCAGGACATCCGCCACGGAATAGTTGAGACCAAATTCCGGAGGCAGTGCCGTGGCCCCGCGCGAAAGAGCCGCCAGGTAGTCTGAGTACTGACTGCCGATATCCTGTTTAAACTGGACAAACAAGGGCCCCCATTCTTGATCCGTAATATCGGCGGGTCTCAGCATCGCCTCATACGTGTTCCACGGAATCGCCCCGTTACCAAATCCACCCAGGCCCAGTTCAATGGTATCGGTCCCGCCGCCGATCGACTTGGCAAACACTTCGATCCGGCCGGTGGCACCCGGCGGCAACACGCCCGCCAGGCCGTCAGGATTCACTGCCAGAATCTGTATCGAGGTCGCCAAATCGGTCAAATCGGACGACAGACTCAGTTGATCCGAGCCATCGGTGCTCAAAACCATGAGGGGCGCCAGCAGATCCGTTTCCCCCGTATTCCTGTATTCTACGATGATCGAGAAATTGCGGCCCAGGCGTACGCGATCCGGCACTGTTAAACTGTAATCCAGCTCGCCCGGATTACCCGCATCAATGACAAAACCGTCCGTCAGGGTCTTGACAACATTACTGCTGCTGACGACCTGGACGTCTGCCGCGCCCATGGCATGACCCCGCAGATCGAATGTCGCGAGGATCTGACCCGGATTCGAGAAGAAGACCTGGGTCGGCTCGATCGTCTGATTGTTGCTGTCGATCAATCGCGGATGAGAGGCGGAGTCGAAGTCGGTTCCAGAAATCGTGATCGTGACTTGCCCCGCGTTACTTCCCGCGACAGGGGACACCGAGTCGACGGCAAAACTGGCCAGCGCGGCACTAAGCGTAAACGCTTCGCCATTCGGCACGACCGCACCATAAACCACGACGTAGTACGTCCCCCCCTGGCTGTTGCCCAAGGCTGCTGACTGATCGGGTTGATTCGCATGATTTCCGCGACTGTCAAACGACTGCCGAGTGGGGATGTCGCCCTGTTTCAGGTACAGTTCATTGACCGCACCGTTCGGTCCATCGAGCGAGACCTTCACATCGCTGCCCGGGGCGGCAATCAGCTTGTAAACATAGGTATCACCAGAGGCATCGAGATGACCGGTCACCGGGGTTCCCACGCTCAGTGTCGGAACATCCAGGGCGATCGTGCCCGTAGACGCCGTCACATTATTCGTCTGGTTGCTCCCTTCAAACACCGCGTTGTCGGAGTTGGCTCGCACCAGCAGGTAATATGAGCCGGGCAGCAATCCCGGGATCTTGACGTCAGCCGACGTCGAATAGGATTGATTCGGTCCGAGATTCCCATCATGGAGGACTTCATCCAGCAGGACATCGTCAGCGCTCCAGACCGGGTCAGCCGACAAGTAGATCGCGTCGTGCCAGGTACCTGTCGCCACTGCGGTTCCCAGATTCTTCTCCGACCAGTTGACGGTGATCGTGTCACCTTCCATCGCGGCCCCCGGACCACTGACGGAGGAGACCACGAGATCGAGATTAGATGCCGCGCCCTCTACGAATTCAAAGGCCCCCATGTCGGCGAAAGCGTTATTCGACGTAATCGTCCCCGTGTTCGCAGTCCGCGGGTCATCGTAGCGCGGCGCACCGCCCTGATCTGTGACCGGTGCTGCGGCACCGTTGGCGGCGTCGATGGCCGGACTGCCGAAGTTCAGCCGGTAGTTCGCATTCTCTGCATTCACATACTTCGGGTCAGCCGAAATGTTTCCGTTCGTGCCCGTCTGGTTGGCAATTTGCAGGTAATTTTGCCCGGTGGCCGACCACACATCGCTGTTTTTAATCGTCGTGTCGGTCGACAGGATATTATACACGCCCTGCTGCAGACTGTGGCTGATGATCGAATTGGTCATCACCAGCTTCCCGCTGTGCCCCCAGATCCCGATGCGATTGTCATCCAGAGTGCTGTTGGTGAGCGTCACCGGTCCGCTCACGTTGATGGCGCGGTCAGTATCGGCAATCACACTGTTGATGATCGTCGTCTGGCTGCCTCCCTGAGCCAAAATGCCGTCGAAGAAGGAATTCAAAATCGCGCTGTTAGTCAACGTCAGTGTACTACCGCTCTGCACGGAGAGGTTACCGCCGGTAGTGCCGTCCCAGACTCCGTTGGCCGTCCCGCCACCATTGGAGAAGATGCCGTGATCGATCGTCGCGTTGCCACCCAGCAATACGATCCCGTTCCAGTCCCCGATATTCGGTCCCACTCGATCACCATTGTGGTCGCTGTCACCGCCGATGGTATCGTCGTGAATGGAGGTGAAGCGAATGGGCTGTGCCGCGGTTCCGTTGGCCAGCAACGTCGCACCCGTCGCGATCGTGAGGCCCAGGGTATCATCGAACTTGATGATCGTTCCCGGATTGATGGTGAGTGTCACACCCGCCTGAACAGTCACGGCTCCGTCGACAATAACCAAGCCGCCCCAGGTCGTGTTCTGACTGATATTCCCCGAGACAATCAAGATGTTGGCCAATGTGAAATCGGCCGTGTAGCGGTCAGCAGTGACTTCTCCCGCCACACCGTTTCCACTCTGATCCAGCAGATTTCCGCCCAGATCCGCGATGTTCGGTCCGAGGATCATCTCGTAGGGGCCGAGCACGGACTGCGAAGCGAACGTGAGCGACAGCGTACGCGGATCAAGCCACGAGAATCCCGTAACGGGGATCGCCCCGTTGGGGCCTGTGAAACTGATCACGTCACTCAGGTCGAAACTGTCCTGATCCATCGCCCGATCAAAGGTAAAGTTCAAATGATTGATCGGAGCGGGAGTGTAATCCTCCGCTGATTGACTGACGATGCGCGGCGGCACAATCGTCCAATTGGCGGTATAGCGATCGCCGGGATTCTCACCCAGCGTGCCATCACCGTCGGTGTCCAGGGCGTGTCCGCCAGCATCCAGGATGTTGGGACTAACGACAAGCTGATAGTCTCCGGCCTCGGATTGCTCATTAAAGGTGAGTGCTAATTGATACTTGCTAATCCATTTGAATCCGGTGACTACCAGTAAACCCGTGGGACCAGTGAAACTGACGACATCGGCGGCCAGTGAGAAGCTGGAAGTGTCCATTGCGGCGCGGAAGGTGAGTACGATCTGGGAGACCGCATCGGCCACCTTGCCGCTGGGAGTGTGCTTGACGGCGCGCAGCCGCCCACCGAACTCATAAGCCCCCATATCATAGAACGGCGACGTTCCCGCGCCCGTATTCGCCACGGCCAGATTGTCGACCCGGAAAGTGAAGTCGAGATCGTCGATCGGCGTATTGTTGCTGGTTCCCGCGTCTATGACCGGCGAGGCTGCTTGCAGATGGAAGTCGAGCGTCGCTCGATTCACATATTTCGGATCCACCGAGACGTTGCCGAGCGTTCCGGTCGCACTGGCCAGACCACTGTAGTTTCCGAGCGACGAGCCAGGATTGAAGACGTCATTATAGCTGGCAGTCACGAGGCCTCGGTTCGAGGCGACGACACCAGCATTCGAGTTGTTGGTAATCAGGTCATTGGTCAGCACCAGCGAGGTGCCATTACCATCGGCAGCGGCGCCACGATAGTTTCCATCGAGAGTATTATTGGAGACGGTGACCGTCGCACCCGATTCCGCTCGAACCCCCGTATCACCATTATTGAAAATCACATTGTTGACGAGATCGACATCCGAATTGCCCTGCACGATGATGCCATTTGATGCGGAGAGCTCCAGCTTGCTGTTGCTGAGCGTTAACTCGCTACTGCTGACCACGACCGTCGCGGGACTGTTGGCTCCGCCTTGCCGAATGCGGACATAATCCAGTAAATTTCCGTCGCTGGAACTCGTGAACGTGAGTGAGTTCCATTGGCCTGCGTATAAACTGTTCTGCGTGTTGTTGTAGGTGTCACCGCCCACGCTGTCATCGCGCGTACTGACAAAGTAGATCGGTGCGGCGAATGCGCCATTGGCGGTCAAGGTCCCGTTGACCGTGATTCCAGTTCCAGCAAACTCGCGGAATTTGACGACCTGACCAGCCGCGATGGCCAACGTCTTCCCGACCGGTACGGTGACCGCGTCTTGAACCAGATAGGTAATGTCGGGGTCGTCCCACACACCGCCATTGGTCATGATTCCGCCGTCAACCAGCAACGCATTGACAGCGTTGCTCGTCATGGTCACGCCGCTGATGGCAGGATTGGAGTTCAGATCCATCCTCGCCGCAATCGCGTTCCCCTGAAAGACCAGGTTCGTCATCACCGGATTGCTGCCCTGAATGCGAATTCCCGACACGCTCGAGTCGATGACCTTGCTATTTGTCAGGGTCAGGGGAGCACTGTTCAAGACGACCATTCCCACGCCGCTCTCACCGCCATGCCGCAATTCCACATGATCCAGGATGTTCGCCACGCTGGTATTGTTAAACGTGAGGGAATCCCACTGACCTGCATAAACGTCACTCTGCCCGTTGTTGTAGGTATCACCTCCGATCGTGTCATCGCGAGTCGTCGTGAAATAGATCGGGGCGGCTTGAGTGCCGTTCGCGGCCAAGGTCCCATTGACGGTAATCCCGAAGTTGCCGAACTCACGGAATTTCACCACCTGCCCGGCGGCAATGGTCAGCGTTTTTCCGACCGGTACGGTGATTCCATCTTGAACCACATACGTAATATCGGGGTCGTTCCACAGGCCACCGTTGGTCATCACGCCGCCATCGACCCGCAGGGCGTTAACTCCATTGCCGATCATCGTGACGCCGGTGATGGCCGGGTTCGAATTCAGATCCATACTGGCAGCGATCTCATTCGCCTGAAACGTGACATTCGTCAGCGTCGGATTACTGTTCAGGATGCGCACCCCTGCCTGGGCCGAATTCATCACCTTGCTGTTCGTCAGGGTTAATGGCCCCCCGTTGGCAATAACCGAACCGCCGCCGGCCTCCCCGCCATAGCGCACCTCGACGTGATCGAGCACATTGGCCAGGCTGGTGCTGTTAAACTTCAGCGCATCCCATTGGCCCAGGTAGCTGTCACTCAACCCATTGTTGGTAGCGTCTCCGCCCACGGCGTCATCACGACTCGTGGTAAAGTAGATGGGGGCTCCGACGGTGCCATTAGCGGCGAGCGTTCCATTGACCGTGATTCCGAAGTTACCAAACTCGGAGAATTTCACGACCTGCCCGGCGGAAATGGTCAGCGTTTTTCCAACCGGTACGGTGATTCCACCTGTGATCAGGTAGGTAATATTCGGGTCATTCCACGTCCCGCCGTTGGTCATGGTCCCGCCATCGACCAGGAGTGCATTCCTGCCATTGTTGGTCATCGTCACCCCGCTGATCGCGGGGTTCGAGTTCAAATCCATGCTGGCAGCAACGGCATTGTCCTTAAAGACAATATTCGTCAGCGTGGGGTTACTGTTGAGAATGCGGATTCCCGACACGGAGGAACTGATCAATTTGCTGTTCGTCAGCGTGAGTGGCGCGCTATTCGCGACCACAGAGCCCACCCCACTCTCCCCGCCATAGCGCACCTCAACGTGATCGAGCACATTGGCCAGGCTGGTGCTGTTGAACGTCAGTGCATCCCATTGGCCTCCGTAGCTGTCACTCAACCCGTTGTTGTAGGTGTCACCACCCACGGAGTCATCGCGAGTCGTCGTGAAGTAGATGGGGGCGCCCACGGTACCATTGGCGGCGAGCGTCCCGTTCACCGTGATTCCGAAATTACCGAACTCACGGAATTTCACCACCTGGCCCGCGGCGATGGTCAGCGTTTTTCCAGTCGGTACGGTGATTGCATCCTGAACCAGGTAGGTGATATTCGGGTCATTCCACGTCCCCCCGTTGGTCATGGTCCCGCCATCGACCCGGAGTGCATTCGTGGCATTGTTGGTCAGCGTCACCCCGCTGATCGCAGGGTTCGAGTTCAAATCCATGCTGGCCGCGACGGTATTGTCCTTAAAGAGAATATTCGTCAGCGTGGGGTTGCTGTTCTGAATTCGCACGCCCGAGCTACCGGAAGCGAGCACGGTACTGTTTGTCAGCGTCAATGGTCCGCCGTTGACGATGACTGATCCGATGCCGCCTTCGCCGCCGTAGCGAACTTCAACATGGTCCAGCACGTTGCCCGTACTCGAACTATTAAAGATCAACGCGTCCCACTGCCCGCCATAGACAGATGCCTGTCCGTTTCCTTGTGTATCGCCACCCACAGAGTCATCGCGGAGAGTCGTAAAGTAGATTGGTTGACCAGCCGTCCCTTGAGCATTCAGCGTGCCGTCAACGGTGAGGGAAAAGTTCGCAAAGTCATTGAACTTGACAACCGCACCCGGCTGGATCGTCAACGTCGAGCCGGCCGGAATGTGAACATTCCCTATGATCTGCTGGACCTGCCCAGTCGCCCACACGGTTCCGTTCGGAATATCTCCCGTCCAAGTGGCGAGCACGACACGCTCTTCCAGGCGTTCTATCTTCGACGAAGTTTCAGACGTTCGCTTACGTGCACGAACGGGACGTCGCGAGTTGATTTTTCCCACGCCGAAATAGAATTTTCCCAGCCAATTCGATAAGCGCATCGAACTCTCCTACCCGACAGAGTACCCCGAGACAGAAGCGATACCCAGCAGAAGGCCTCGTAACGTATCACTTATAGAAAGACGTATAGTTTGATATCAATCAAGACCGATTGATAGAGGTTTTTGATGAAAAACGAGCAGATTACGAGCTGAATTCCGTACACAACCGCAGCAAGAAGACGCGATGTCATCCGTCATGCCGGATCTCTACGTTGAATAATTCGACCATTCCCGCTCTCGTATCAGCTCCACGCCGTCACCCGCGTTACGACCTCTAAAGGACTTGGTTCCGACATCCGAACGGGATTGGGTCTCATCCTGGATCCGTCGCATTCATTCGCTGCCGTCCACTTTTTCGTCCACCTGTGGTCAGTCGGCAACTCAGGTTCCGCAGAATGTTTGATAATTGCCATCGTCCGGCGAAGGCTCTCGATAGGCAGCGAAGTCAGCCCCGACTTCATACGGCTTCGCGAGAGCTGCCAGCAAACGGTGCAACACCGACAGGTCGTTGTGATCCTCGGCGGCGGATAGTGCTTCTTCAACCCGGTGATTGCGAGGAATGACAGCCGGATTGACGCTCCGCATCGCGGCGTAAGCCAATGCTTGGGGAAGGCTCTCGCGGCCGAGGCGCTGCTGCCATTGAGCGTACCACGCCTGGAACTCCGGAGCCTGATAACGATCTCCGGTCGGCAACTTCTCCGTCGAGAGATCGCGGAACGTATTGGTAAAATCAGCCGCTGATTTCTGCATCCAGGAGAGCAGCGACTGAATCAATTCCAGGTCGCCAGCCTCCGCACTCTGCAGCCCCAGCTTGGCGCCCATCCCACTCAGCCAGTATTGCTCGAACACAGTCGGATATTGGCCGAGTACCTCCATCGCCAGGGCAATTGCCGCATCCTGTTCAGGGGCCAACAGTGGCAACAGGGTCTCGGCAAACCGAGCCAGGTTCCACTGCCCAATCGCGGGTTGGTTGCCGTAAGCATAACGGCCGCCGTGATCGATCGAACTGAATACCGTCTCCGGACGATAGACGTTCATGAACGCACACGGACCGTAATCAATCGTCTCCCCCGAGATCGCCATGTTGTCCGTATTCATCACTCCATGGATGAAACCAACGCACTGCCAGCGAGCAATCAGCGCCGCTTGGCGATCCATCACCGCGCGAAGGAATTCCAGATACCGGTTCGATGACTCGGCCAGTTCCGGATAGTGACGATTGATCGTGTAGTCAGCCAGCACTCGCAGATTTGCGTCGTCCTGCTTGGCGGCAAGGTACTCGAACGTCCCGACCCGAATATGGCTCGCAGCGACCCGGGTCAGAACCGCCCCCTGCAGCCTGGACTCGCGGAACACCGCCTCCCCCGTGGTAACGACGGCCAGACTCCGCGTGGTCGGAATGCCGAGGGCATACATCGCCTCGCTGATGATGTATTCACGGAGCATCGGCCCGAGCGCTGCCCTGCCATCACCACGCCGCGAGAACTGAGTCCTCCCCGATCCCTTCAATTGGATATCGACGAGCTGCCCCGAGGGCGTACGGTGCTCTCCCAGCAGGATGGCCCGACCATCACCGAGCATCGTGAAGCCGCCATACTGATGCCCCGCATACGCCTGAGCAATCGGTCGCGAACCACTCGGCAGATCCTGACCCGCGAACAGAGCCGCCGCGGCCTCCGCCGAAATCCCATCGAGGTCGAGCCCCAGTTCCTCAGCCAGTCGGTGATTAAGAATCACAACCCGCGGCGCCGCCACCGCCGCCGGTTTGGCCGGTGCGAAGAAGGCCTCCGGCAACCGTGAGTACGTATTGTCGAACCTCCAACCGGGGGGATTCTGATCGGCAACCAAGTCATTCAAAGTGACCATCCTGTTCTACCAGTAACACAACCACAAAGCCCCATTATAGGTGGTCCGGCAGAGCAGGGTGAGGGTGAAAGCCATCTCAAAATAGCCGAAGTCTCCAACACGGCCGAACTTCGGGGCGGCCCCCGTGGCGGACGCTGCCAGCGTCCGTGTCCGGCGGCGTCGGCCAAGGGAGTCACCCACATTCTCCCGGTGTCACCCACCTTACATGGATTCTGGAAATCAAAGAAGCAGAAAAGTTCAAAGCCGTTCCGTCGCGGTTGCCCGCCGCCAACACGATCAGAACTCTTGGTGAGTTCTACTACGAATTTCTGGACGAAATCTCGAACTCATTTGTAAGATCGACTCGGCTCGCCGGTATTCCCTTTCAATACGGGTTCTCAGAACCCATCCACAATCCAACTTGAAAGAGAGCCAATCATGACCCAACTCGAAAAGGTACTTTACACAGCCCACACCCACACCACCGGCGGCCGAGACGGCACAGCCCGCAGTTCCGACGGACGCCTCGATGTCAAACTGTCCTCACCCGGCACCTCAGGCCCCGGCACTAACCCGGAGCAGTTGTTCGCCGCTGGCTGGTCCGCCTGCTTTCTCAGCGCGATGGGAGTAGTCGCCAGTCAGATGAAGGTCGCCCTACCAAGCGACCGCGCGGTAGACGCCGAGGTCGACCTGGGCACGACCGACGGTGCCTATCTTCTGAGTGCCCGCCTCAACGTCAGCCTGCACGGTCTGGAGCGGGAAGTCGCCCAAGCCATCATCGACGCCGCCCACCAGATCTGCCCTTACTCGAAAGCGACCCGCGGCAACATCGACGTCCAAATCAACCTCGTCTAGTTTCAGGAGACACATCATGAGTACCGCCCGCAAAGTCGTTGTCATCACCGGAGCCTCCCAAGGCATCGGCGAAGGTCTGGTCCGCGGCTTCCTCGACGGTGACTATCAAGTCGTCGCCAACTCCCGCTCCATCAAGCCGAGCACCTCACCAGACGTCCTCACCATCGCCGGAGACATCGCAGACCCGGCAGTCGCAGACCGGATCATCGAGGAGGCAGTCAAGAAATTCGGCCGAGTCGACACACTGGTCAACAACGCAGGAATCTTCATTTCGAAACCATTCACCGAGTACACGGCAACCGACTTCACCAACATCCTGTCAGTCAACCTACACGGCTTCTTCCACATCTCCCAGCGAGCCATCCGCCAGATGCTCACCCAAGGCAGCGGCCACGTAGTGAACATCACGACGACGCTCGTAAACCAACCGGTCAAAGGAGTCCCGTCAGTACTGGCGTCGCTGACCAAAGGCGGGCTGGACGCAGCCACGCGGTCGCTGGCAATCGAATACGCAGACAAACAAATCCGGGTGAACGCAGTCGCCCCCGGCGTCATCAAAACCCCGATGCACGCCCCCGAGACCCACGCGGCCCTCGCCGGCCTCCACCCACTAGGCCGCATGGGTGAGATCCCCGAAATTGTGGACGCCGTACTCTACCTGGAATCAGCCACCTTCGTGACCGGCGAAACCCTGCACGTCGACGGCGGCGCCCACGCCGGCCACTGGTAACTGTTGAGATTTTTTAGATGCCCATCGCCACGATCCAGACCCCCGTGGCAGACGCTGCTAGCGTCTGCGTATCGACGCTAGCAGCGTCGGCAACGGGGACGGAGGGGCTCAATTCTGAATGTCGCAGGATGGGAGCGCCTTAGCGAGTTTCGCAACTCCGGCAGATGTCACATTCGTCGAGCCAACGTTCAACACCTTGAGCTGTTTCATGCCCTTAAGCTCTTGTATCGCCGCGTCGGTCACTTCTGAAGAACTGAGATCCAACGAAGTTAGCGCTTTCAGCTTCCCAATCTCTTGCAAGCTCGCGCCTTTTAATTTGACCCCAGTTGCCTCCAGCGACACCAATTTGGTAAGGCCAGAGATCGACATCATCCCAGCATCGGTGATTTTGGTGCTGTTCAGGTTCAGCGACGTGAGCTGCCGAAGCTTACTCAGTTCACGCATGCCCGAATCGGTCATAGGTACAGAGTCGAGTACCGGATCAAAGAAATCCCAACAAGCCGTTCGGTGGCGGAACACTGGTGAAATGCAGCATACGCCGACTCGCTCGTGATATCGAAGCGTTCTTAATTTTGTTCACTAAGTATGCGATCGCATCAACCGAGAAAACTGAGTAGCGCAGGCTGTACTTGAGGCACGGTGGCCAAGGCTGGCATGACCGCGCAGGGGCGTGCCATTTTGGTGAGGTTGATGCCTCGTTGTATGATCGAAGGGTGATCTGTCATGACGGGAACTGCCGGGGGAGAGACCAGGCGGAAAGTATGAAAATTGGGGCTCTGAGCTGACATCAGGGGGCTGAGCGGGGCTCCGGGCGGTTGCCTCGGCATGCGGCAGTGGTTCGGCAAAAACGGAGAGCGGTGGACTCGCGCTGCGCGACAGTTCGAGGGCGCACACGATGCGCCTGCGGCGAGAAAGTCGATCGGAGTGAGTAGTGAGCAGACTCAAGACATATCGAAGAAATCAAAGAAGTCGAAGGGATCAAAGAACGCGCCGCACCACTCCAAGCCAGGTGAGCCCGGCGACGTAACGGCCTGTTGATTTATTTTGTCGGAATTGAGGTTCATTACTTCTTCCCCCCTACCCCCAGGGCGCAGCGGTGGCCAGGGGAGTCGAGGATCGGATTGTCGGTCGGTCAGGGGTGGGCAGCAATGGGC
>JAKFVC010000258.1 GCA_021732415.1 Planctomycetaceae bacterium | reverse complement strand
ATCCGTGCCACAAACCCGTGATTTCTTTGTGAGGCGCAAACATTTTATGCAGCCAACGATACAAGTTGTTTTGTAGCAGCTTGTTGGGCTGCGAGTAATGCGGTGATCTGAACGCGACCAATATTGGTCAGTTGATAACGATGACTTTGTCGGACCTTGCGGATGACGCCGTGAGCCCGCAGCAGGCGTAGCAGGCGCGTCACTTTGCCAGTCTGTTGTTTGAGTGTTTTTGTCGTGTCATTGGCGAATAACAGTTGGCGCAGGTCCTGGTTCCGAAATCCATGCAACATAAACTCCGACCGACCGACGGCTGCCAGCAACTGCGAGTCCTCCGGGTTCCAGGGCGACAAGGCCCGAACTCGGCGATCACCCAGTTTGGCAGGGCGGCACAGCGGAGCGATGGTTTGTTGCAATGGTTCATCGTGAGCGACCGCCGCCAGACTTTCCAGATACCGCTCGTTGATCGATTGCGAGGCATCTGCGCGACGTGCCATGTCACCCACTCCTTTCCGCATCTTCCGCGGTTGGATGTCAGCGGGGTGTTTCTCGGTCCCCCGGAGAACCTTGAGCGGGGTGGGATTATTGATGGTCGTCTCGACGCGCAGCACAGATCCCTGTTTGTCATACATCTTCACCGAATTGCCTTCCAGTTGATGTTTGACCCGAATGCCCTCGACCCGCTTTCCCAGATGGCTTTCGACCTGGGCAGTGCTCAGCATATTGACCAGCGGACGACGGCCGAAGAACCGCAGGATATCAGCTGGACCGTAGGTGGTAATCGCGTGACGTACCAGTTGCGGATAGATCTTTCCCAGAGCTTCCGGCGAACGGAACATGACATCGGTGGCCCATTCCGTTTCATCTGCCGACCAGTAATAGGCGGGAGGCACAACACCGAACAAGGTCTGGTAAGTGGGATGAACCGTATTCAACAAGCCCGACAGCAACTGTATCCAATCGGTCTGACGCTGAGCATCCAGCAAGTGCTGAGCGGCGGCCACGTCTCCGACGTCCACGAAGCAGTTGTCGCGTTGCTCGAACGGAATCTGGTGTTGCGTCAGATCTGCCGCCAGCCAGTCCCGACCATTGATGCAGACATGCACGGTGAAGGGCAACCACGTCTGCAGACGCACGTGCAGCAGTCCCAGTTGCGGATGTTGAAAATAGAAGTACTGATGCAAGCACTTCCCGGACAGCGGTTCCAGCACCAGTTTCTGGCTCTCGCGATGCTTGCGGACTTGCCAGGTAAAACAGGGCTCGACGCAGGTCAATACGGCAATCAATCCCTGAGTAATTCCGTCTCGCGCGGCGATTTCACGGATGCGGTCTTCCTTCCGGGTTTGGCTGCTGTAGAGATAAACAATCGGCCGGCCAGCGTCACACGCGAGTTTCTCGGTGGCCGCGCGCAGAGTGTTCGTCAGACCTTGGGCCCATTCCCGAAAGTCCTTCAACAGTACCGAGACCGCAGACAAAAACTTCATCAAACCACCGTGATATGACAACTGACGCAACGAACCGCGAAAACGAATTCGATCAAAACCGGTTAGACTTCCCTTGATTTCTGAGGCGTGACGTTGGAGAAATGATTGCACGGCGTGGTTCCTTTGGGTAAAGCGTTGTTGATTTGCTAGATCAAACATCACTCTAACTGATTGGACCACGCCGGTCTCTTACACTATTGGGTTGCGGGCGACAGCCCGCGCTGGGTTTCATCTGTGTCCATCCGTGGCTAAAAACACTTTGGATGACATGCCAAAGAAACGACACAGCCACCGGAACGAAACTCGTTTCGGTGGCTGATTGTCTTGTTTTTACGTACGAGACTCCGACTCAAACCGTCGGGCGTTCAGCGATAAGTGCGGAAGCGCATTTGCGAAATGGGTTCCGGCGGGGGCGGCGGTGTCGTCGGGACCATCGGCCCGGAGGAAATCGAGGGCTGCGATTGCGATGCGGACTGGTAGGGATTCGGCGAGGGAATAATGGTCGTCGTATTCACGGCCGGAATCGGGGCCGGCGGCATCAACACATTGCTTCCATTGACCGAATAAGGTGAAGCGGGAACGGGTGTCGGCGACCCTGGAACGGGCGGTGCGACTTGCGGAATTCCTTGAGCATCGGTGGGCAGAAACTGCGGACCAACCACTTCCGGGCCATACGTCGGCTGACCGTAGGTTGGCTGACCGTAAGCCGGCGTGGCCGAATACATTGGCATTTCTGAATCGAGTGGGGGCAGTGAGAACGAGTTGTCAGCCTGGCAATTGCTGCAACCGCCGCTCGCGCCATTGCTGACCGTCGCTCCCGCAGTGGCCGGCAAACAGCCACTGTAGTTCGAACTGCTATAGCTTGCTCCATAGGGCGAGCCGCAGGGATCTGTGTTGCAACCACAACTGCAGCAACCCGACAACAACGGGACCAGGAACAGAGCTGAGCACGCCAACAACATGTGTTTCATATCCGTCTCCCGGATGTCATCGATACTAAGTGCGGAAGGTGAAGCTCGCCGGAAGGGCAAAGTGGCAAGCCAGGCAGGATGGGAAAGTGAAACACCTCGCATCAAAACGAGATTCCTCGCCTTCTATTTCAGTTATCGACGTCAAACTGGGCAGACTTGAACGAAAAAAACGAAGAATCCAAATTTTCTGCCGCAGAAATCCCAAACGAGGCGAGTTTGGCTCAAGACAGCATTCCGAACGGCGAATTTCATGGGAGGGCGAGGCTCCCTCCGAGCCTAATGCGAGCTTTAGCTCGGCGTCCGCCGGAGGCATTTTCAACAACTCGGCCTCCGGCGGACGCCGACCTGCGGTCGTTTTAGGCTCGGCGGGAGCCTCGCCCTCCCATCGTCAGCCATCGCGGCGTAAAATTAGCATGCGGGGTACCGACTCAGTCGTTCCAAGCTCAATCAGGAGACGATCATGGCAGCCACTCCCCCCTTCGGGGCTTCATTCGAAAAACTGCGGCAGGAACTCGACCATTTGCTGGAATCAGCCTGGACGAACGGCGAAAAGGCCCTGGACCGGTTTGGACTGCGATCGGGCGCGGGCAGTTTCGAACCGTTTCTGGACGTGGTCGAGACGGAAGAAAACGTCATCGTCGTGGTCGACGTCCCCGGAATAGAAGCCTCCGGCGTGGAAGTCTCCCTGGTCGGCAACATGCTCACACTGCGCGGCGAGCGACTCCCCTTATTGATCGGCGAAGGGGACCGGCGGCATCTCAACGAGGTCCGCTGCGGCAAGTTCACCCGGTCGATTCCACTGCCAGTGGCAGTCGATCCAGAGAAAGTCTCGGCAGCCGCACGCAACGGTGTCTTGACGATTCATCTGGGCAAACAGCACATCGCCAAGCCGCGACAGATTCCAGTCAGCGTGAGTTGAGGAACGCCCGATAACCGATCAACCAAGGGTCATGAGTTTTTTGGAACACTAATCTACGCTAATCAATACAGATAAAAGACACACAGACACGAGAAATCTCGACTTGAGATGTTCTGAATTAGTGTGGATTAGCGAAGATTAGTGTTCCAAAAACTTTTTTCCGAATGCTCTCAACGTCACCCGCAAGTTTGAGGGGCGGGACTTCGTTTTCAGTCGTGTTGTTCCGGACTCAGCAACTTCTTCATCTCAGGGGAATCCATATTTTCCGGAGTTGCCAGGTTTTCGCCGGTGGCGATGCGCTTGGAAATTTCTTTCCCGCGGATGTGGTTCACCACGGCTTTGACTCCTTCGTAACCGATCTTCACCGGATCCTGAATGATGAGTCCGTGGATCTTGTGAGCTCGCATGGCCTCCAGCAAATGGGGCGCGGGATCGAAGCCGATGAACTTGACCTTGCCGGCGAGATTCTCCTGTTCCAAGGCTCGCAGCATGCCCGTCGTATTGGGTTCGCACACCGAGAAGACGCCATTCACTTCCTTGCCAAACTTGATCAGCAATTGCTGCGACTGATCGAGCGATTTTTCGGGAGTGGTCCCTATATAGACATTCGACGACAACACTTTGATGTCTGGGAATTCCTTCTCGATCGTCTCCAGAAAACCGTCCTCGCGGAGCCCCGTGCTTTCGCTCCCCTGGTTGTAGCGAGTGAGAATCACGTTACCCTTATTCTCCAGCAGCTTGGCGAGATGCCTGGCGGCGGTCGCTCCTCCGTGCTTGTTGTCGGTGGCCACATAGCTGACCGGGGTTTCCAAGTCATTCAACCCACTGTCGAAGATCACGACGGGAATTCCAGCCTGCTTGGCTTCTTGGACATACGGCACCAGCGCCTGGGAATCGAGCGGTGCGAGAACGATACCATCCATCTTCTTGGCGATGAAATCCTGGACGACGCTGATTTGACCTTCGCGATCGTCCTCCAACTGCTGGCTCTGCCAGGAGATGTCCACATCACCCAGCTCCTTCGCCGCATGTTCAGCACCGGCATGGACGGACTTCCAGAATTCGTGAGTCGTCCCCTTGGGAATGACCGCGATCCGCAGTTTCTTGTTCGCGGCAGGAGTCGCACCGGCAGGCGTGGCCGCACCGGGATTCGCCGGCTTGGCGTTCTCGCCCTGGCAACCACAGAACAGCGCAACGGCACACAGCGAAACCCAAAACAAGCGCGGCATGAAACTTCCCCTTTGAGGCACAAGGAGCGAATAACGTGATGAACGGATCATGCTAGCAGTCGCCCTGAGCAAGTCCAAGGGACCCCCGTGGCGGACGCTGCCAGCGTCCGCGATGATCGAAGGCGAGCGTTGGGCGTAAGCCCAATGGTTGTTAGCGACGTGGCAGGATCCCACACGCGCGATCAAAACCTTCGACAGGTGTCTTTTCCGAATCTTCAATGGAGGTCGCGGTCAAACTTAGCCCCACCCGCAAGACAACCATCCGGCTTACGCCAGGACGCTCGCCTGGCTCAATTCAATTCCATGGCCTCTTCCCAATGCGCATACAGTTGTGCCAATTCCGCCTGAGCCGTGTTGAGATCATCAAACACCTGCTTCGCCCGGCGACCGTCTCGCAAGACGTCGGGATCCACCATATCGCCCTGCAGTTTGGCAATCAGCTCTTCATGCTGCGCGATATCTGATTCAATCTCATCAACACGGCGATAAGCGAACTGCCGCTTCCGCTTGACCGACTTATCGGGGCCGCCGCGATCGGATTTGTCGACCGTCACTGCCGCCGGTTTGGCCTTCGCCGCAGCACGCTCAGCGGCTTCATCAGCACGGATTTTTTTCAGAGCGTGATAGTCCGAATAGTTCCCCTCGAAGTACTCGACATTGCCCGAATCGATCGAGATCACATGCGTGGCCACTCGGTCCAGGAAATATCGATCATGGCTGACGAAAATCAGCGTGCCGTTGAAACTCTTCAAACCCGCTTCCAACGCCTCGCACGCCCACAGATCCAAATGGTTGGTCGGTTCGTCGAGCACCAACACATTGATATCAAGCATCGCCAGCCGGGCCAGAGCCACCTTGCTTCGCTCACCACCGCTGCAATAGCTGACCTTCTGAAAGACCATGTCGCCCTTGAGGCCAAAGCGACCAAGGACATCTCGCAAAGTGCCGGGCGTGATCTCCGGCTTATGCGGTGGGCGGATGGCTTCGATCATGTCGGCGTCGGGGGAAACGCTTTCCAGTTTCTGATCGAAGTACCCGATGTTGACGCCATTACCAATCCGGACCGTCCCTTTTTGCGGGGGGAGTTCGCCCAGCATCGTCCGCAACAGGGTCGTCTTGCCGCTGCCATTGGGACCAAAAATGCCGACTCGTTCGCCACGCCGAATCCGCAACGTCACATCTTCGAACAGCGGCGTTCCAAATCCCTGGGCGACGTTCAGTGTTTCGATCACATGGTCGGCAGTCCGGGTCGCCTTGGGAAAACCCATCGAAAACGTTTGAAAATCCTTCGGCCGTTCAATGCGTTCAATTCTGGCGAGCTTTTTCTCGCGATCCTTGGACTGAGTGGCCAACTGACCGTACGCGTTCTTGCGGATGAAGTCGGTCAGATCGGCAATTTCTTCCTGCTGCTTCTCCCAGGCCCGCTGCTGCACGAGCATCCGCTCCGCACGCTGTCCCCAGTATGCAGAGAAATTCCCCGGATAATCGGTGATCTGATGACGGTGCATCTCCAGAATGCGGTTCGTGACCTTGTCCAAAAAATAACGGTCATGACTCACCACAATCAGCGCCTGGTCCGAATTCGCCAGATAATTTTCCAGCCATTCGGTGGCATCAATATCGAGATGATTGGTCGGTTCGTCGAGCAACATCACATTGGGTGCCGCCAACAGCAGTCTCGCCAATAGGATCCGGTTCTGCTGCCCGCCGCTGAACTGAGTCGACGGCCGGTCGTATTGATCGGGCGAGAACCCCAGCCCCTGCAGCACTTGATCGACGCGGTGATCGAGGTTGTACGCATCCAGGCGATGCAGCTCGGCCTGGACGATATCGTAGCGCTTATGCAACCGCTCGAGGCTCGTCGCATCGGCGTCCTCAGCCATTTTGTGGGCAATCTCTTCCGCTTCCTGTTGCAGAGCGTACAGCGGACCAAGCCCCGATTTGGCTTCATCCAACAGAGTGCGGTCCGCGGAGAACTCGGCGTGCTGCTCCAGCATGGCGATGCGCGTCGCCGAATGCCTCTCGACGGTTCCCACGTCGGCGTCGTCCAAGCCGGCCAAAATATTGATCAACGTCGACTTACCCGCCCCGTTCGGTCCCACCAGACCGATCTTTTCTCCCGGTCGCAGATCGAACGTGACGTTCGAAAAGACGGGATCCGAATCGAATTGGCGGGCCAGATCACGGACGGTCAGCAAAATCATCGTGGAACAGTACGAACGGCTGGAGAGTTAATGGCGGCAACCACTTTACGGTTCCCCTAACGACAGGCCTCAATCGTAGTCCATCGGGACGATTCCCGACAAGGCGGTCCCTTGCAGGGGGCCTGCGGGACAATTAGGCTACATCGCTTCGCTGAGTGTGAGGGTATCAGAGTGTGAGAGTGTGAGGGAAAAGACAGGTCCATTCACATTCCGGGGGACGTCTTACTCCGTCACTCTCACACACTCACACTCTCATACATTGCCGATTGCGTGTTCAATTGCACAAATACAATTGCGATGCCTGGGCCATACCACGCCAAATTTAAACAACGATCAACCAACAGAAAATCGCCATGTCCGAAAAAACTTTGATCCGCGTGGGACACAGTCCCGATCCCGATGACGCCTTCATGTTCCACGCCCTGGCCAACGACAAGATCGACACCGGCCCCTATCGCTTCACTCATGAGCTGCAAGACATCGAAACCCTCAACCACCGGGCTCAGAAGGGCGAGCTGGAGTTGTCGGCCGTCAGCCTGCACGGTTATGCGTACGTGACCGACAAGTACGCCCTGTGTGCCTGCGGTGCCAGCATGGGAGACAACTACGGACCGATGGTTGTTGCTCGTCAGCCGGGGCAGATCTCCAGCCTGCGCGGCAAGAAGATCGCCGTGCCGGGCACCCTGACGACCGCGTTCCTGTCGTTGAAGTTGCTCCTCGGGAACGATTTTACGTACGAAGTCCATCCCTTCGACGAGATCCTGAATATCGTCGAACAGGGCAAAGCCGACGCCGGCCTGATCATTCACGAAGGCCAGTTGACCTACGCGACACAGGGATTGCACCTGATCGTCGATATGGGCAAATGGTGGTACGAAGAAACTGGCCTGCCGTTGCCCCTGGGAGGCAACGCCATCCGCCGAGACCTCGGCCGCCAGGCGATGGAAGAGGTCACCGTGCTCTTGAAGCAGAGCATCCAATACGGCCTGCAGCACCGTCAAGAAGCCCTCAGCCACGCCTTGCAATACGGCCGAGACCTCGACCGCAGCCAGGCCGACAAGTTCGTCGGCATGTACGTGAACGACTGGACGCTCGACTTCGGCCCGCGCGGCCGTCAGGCGGTGGAATTGCTGCTCAAGCGAGCCTACGACCAGAAGATCATTCCGCACCCGGTGGATATTGAATTCATTGGGTAATCATTGTCGGGCGCGGCAGGTAGCCGCAGTCGCCAAGACTTCGGGAGCCGTCAACGCGACGACCAGAACTCTTGGCGAGTCCCGCTAGACGCTGTCAGTTGCGCACTACTAATGGGAGCGAGGAGAGTCCATCGAAGCCTATGCCGAAACGGGTGCTGGTAGGGGATAAATCACTACCTCATCTACGCTCAAGTTGCCAAACTGGCGTCCATGAAAACGAATTGGCACACTTCCCGGATACTTCTTCATCACGTCCAATGCTGCCTTGGCGACGAGAGTGTCCGTGCCAACAACTTTGACCTGAAATGGATCAAACCATAGGCTTAGCCCTGGTCCAATGATTCGATGAACTTCGTCATACGCGCGATCAAAATTCCGATCGTTGATCTGATCAGATGCCAAGTATAGATACCATTCATCGCTGTCGCGCTCTCGAAGCCAAAATGCAGCATGCACGGGAGTATTCTTGGTAAATTCCCGGATGAGGTTCTTCCCCGCGTCAATTTGCTCATTTACCAATGGGTTTTTAGCCATGGGAGTACTCCATCCGTTGGGTGCGTGACCGCTTCGTACAGGCGTTGAGCCTTTAGAAGGCTGTGCCGTTCGTAACGGCTATTTTCGTTCCAGTCCTTAACAACGCTCCAATTCGTTTTCAGATTCGGATTGTTAGCGCTGTCTAAACTCCGCGCTGTCTCTAATTCAGCGAGTTTCACCAGTGTAAGAATTTCGTGGGTATGGCAGTCTTGGACAAATTTCTTATCAGGCCACTCTTCGGCTGCATAAAGCTTTGAAATGCAAGCTTTCAAGGCGCATTCAACGGCATACCCGCCAATGTAGTATGCCCCGTCTGCCATCGGTGCTGCGAATGTTAGCAATGCTTCGGCTTCGGCAATTCGCAATTCTGCAAGTTGTTGAAAGTCTGAGCGATTCACTACCGGTGCCTTTCCGAACCGCGACGAAAAGTATCCCAACCTATATCTCAGCAACCCTGTTTCTTAATTCTACACCATCCCAGTGCAAATTCACTTAAATTGAGAACTTGCACATCGTCGATCGACCATTTCTCACGTCTTCCAGTCAGCTCAAATGATCTGTGAACGAACAGCACAACGACGATTTCGAACAATCTTCCGACCCTTAGTCCTCTGGCGTCCGTACCGTCAGCACCGGGCACGTGGATTTTCTCAACACGCGTTCGGCGACACTGCCCAGCATCACGTGGGGCAAGCCGGTTCGGCCGTGGGTGCCCATGACGATCACGTCCATCTGCTGTTCCTCGGCATAGCGCACGATCTCCACGAAGGGTGTCCCGACGACGACCCGCAACACGACGTCGTGCTGGCTGGCCCAGGCTGGATCCAGGACCAATTTGAGATTGGTCTCGGCCGCTTCCACGATTTCATTGACGCTCGGCAAGGGCAACGTCAGGAACATCCCTGTCTCGGGAAGCACCAGGGCCGCGTCCTGCACGACGCTGATCACGTGCAACTGAGCTCCAAACTGGTCGGCGAGACCGCACGCGTAATCCTGCGCCGACTTGGCATTCTTGCTGAAATCTGTCGGCAACAGGATGCGCTGGAACGGAATCATCGCGGGTTCCTTGGCTCGGCTATGTCGCACAGACGCTGGCAGCGTCTGCCACGGGGACCGCTAAACTCGAACTAAGCGGTCTGGAATTCTCAATCTTGTCGAAATGCCGCGGGGACGTCAATTGCCCGCTCACCGCGCAGGGACTATCTTTAGCCTGTCGCCTGACTCCCTGAGCTGGGCGCAGTTCCGTATCGAATACGCCCGACTCTGGAGAGTCAGGCTACGACCGTCAGCAGAATGTTCTGAGCATGCAAGTCATCATCACGGCCGTGGGGCCCGATAACCGCGGCCTCGCCGATCCCATTGTGCATTACGTGACCAACGTCGGTGCGAACATCGGCGAGATCCAGATGTACGACCACGACTCGGAAAAGATCTTCGCCATGCTGTTGCGGGTCGATTGGCCGGTCGAGGTCGAATCGATCGCTGACCTGCGCAAGCATATGCGGGAAATCGGTCGCTTGAAAAACCTGTCGATCCGCATCTGGTCGCCTGTCGAACACGACCGCCCCCCACGCCTGGCGATCTGTACCACCTACCGGTCAGAACCACCGCTGGCATTGCTGCGGGCCATCCGCGACGGCCGCCTGCGAGCCACCGTCCCTCTGATGGTCGGCAATCGTCCCGCCTGCCGGGGTCTCGCGGAGCAATTTGGTTGCGACTGGCATTCGATTGACGACGGAAGCGGCAATCCCGATAACGAACGCATGGTGGAGTTATTCGATCAGTACGAAGTCGACTACATCATCCTCGCCCGCTACATGCGAGTCCTCCCCGCGGCTACGTGCTGGCGCTTCGCCGGCGGCCGAATTGTCAATCTGCATCACGGACTGCTGCCGTCATTCCCCGGCCCGCGTCCCTATGAAGATGCCTTCGGCCACCACATGCTGACGTACGGAGCCACGATCCACTTCATCGTTCCCGAACTCGACGCCGGAAATCAGATCATTCACCAGGGAACATTCACCGTTCCCCCGGGAACACCGTTGGAAGAAATTAAACTCCGCGGACAAACGGACAACGAACCCGCGTGCCTGTTCGAAGGAGTGCGTCGCGTAGTCGATCGCGAGGTGGCCTTGCGATTCCACCGCATCGTCAGGGTGAATCAACCCTAACCGCCGTAGGATGGCCGCCTCGGCCGTCTTTCTTATCGAGCTGCTCTGAGTTGCGTCCGTTGTAGCCGCGTTTCGCCAGAACGCGGGCGAGTGACTGGCAAGGCGCGCACTCTGGCGAGATGCGGCTACAGCCAAGAATTCGACGGCCGGGGCGGCCATCCTACTTGCCCACTGTCACCATCTGTGTCTGCGTCTTCCCCTTAACCGACCGTTGTACCTTCAAGACCAGCGAATTCATCGATTCGCGGTTCTCCAGCAGGTCTTGCAGATCGTCCACCGTATGGACCGGGGTGCGGGCGACTTCTTCGATCAGGTCGTAGAGCTGCACCTTGCCGGACAACGGACCCTGTTTGTCGATGCTGACCACCAGTAAGCCCGATGTGGTCTTGGGATAGCCCAGTTCACGAGCCTCTTTGGCATTGATCGAATTGAGCGTCAGCCCCAGCTTCTCGATGACGACGCCGCTGCCAGGCTTCGTTTTGTCGGTCGACGATTGGCGGGTGTCGGGGCGTTCCGTCAGCTTCACGATCGTCGTGATCTTCGTGCCATTCCGCATCACGATTGCGGTGATCTCTTTGTTGAGCGGCTGCAGACTGACCAGGTGGATCAAGTGATTTTCGTCGTGGACCTCGACTCCATCGAAGAAGAGGATCACGTCGTCAAACACCAGGCGGGCTCGCGAGGCCGGCGTGTCTTCGTAGACCTGCATCACGCGGGCTCCGCGGAGACGGTCCAGTTTCAGACGATGAGCGGTCGCCAGATCGAATTCAGGATCCAGTTTCACTCCCAAGTAGGCTCGATTGACCTTGCCGTATTCCAACAGTTGATCGATCACCTGCAACACAAGGTTGCTGGGGATGCTGAATCCAATGCCTTCGTTGCCGCCGCTGTTGGACGCAATCGCCGTGTTGATGCCGATGACTTCGCCCTGCAGATTGATGAGCGGTCCACCGCTGTTACCCGGGTTGATCGCGGCATCGGTCTGCAGGAAATCCTGGTTGATGACGTCGGTGTTCGGTCCCAGTTCCAGGGCACGGCGTCCCTTGGCGCTGATGATCCCCTGGGTCATCGATTGGCTCAGGCCGAACGGACTGCCCATCGCGTAGACGACGTGGCCGATTTCCAGTTTCCGGCTGTCACCCCAGCGTGCTGGGTGCAGGTCGGTTTCTTTCAGCCCCAGGACCGCCAGATCGGAAGCTTTGTCCTTCCAGATCTTGACCGGGGACAGGATCCGTCCATCAAACAGATGGATCGAGATATTCTTCAAGTCGGTGCCGTCGACAACGTGACGATTGGTCACCACATAGAAGCCGGGGACCTTCTTGTTATTGACGATGATTCCCGAGCCGGTCTCTTCCACCATACCGCGGCGGGCACCGACGAATCGTTCGCTTTGAATGTGTACGACGCTCTGCGTACAAACCCGAGCCACCTTCGCCTGATGATCGCTGAGGATCTGCAACGGCGAGTTCGCCGACCGGAGTTCGCCGTACAGGCGTTCGGCCACGTCAGCATCCAGAGAATTCGCTTCGGCCGACATCCCGAATCGCCAGGCGTCAGCGGTGACTCCCAGTACAAAGCCAAATCCCAACATGCCGCAGCAGATAGCAATCAAAGGGCGACGAGTCGACATGTCGGCTTCTCCGTCGGCAACCGCCAGACAAGCCTCCTGCTTGTGCTGAAATCTTGGGTCGGTTTACGTAGTTCGAGTTCGCCGGAGCGTCGTGCTCAGGCAGTTCTGACAGTATTCTTACAGACTGCGCGGATTCGGAATCGCAATGGAACGGGGAACTGACAGATCGCCCGAAGTACGAGTTTGAAGAACAAATCCGCAGATTCGATCTCCAGCCTCAATCCTACAGACTACCCACTGTACCCCAATTTTGTCCATCTGGGATATGATTTGAATTGAAACCCCGCCCCGCCTCAATCTTCTGATATTGCAAAAATCAGGCCACAATCTCGATGAGTACCTCGATTGTGGCCGATTCAGTTTTTCCGTAGCCACGTTCACCAGAACGTGGGTGATTTCAATGATTGCGTTACACGGCCCCCCACGCTCTCGCGAGCGTGGCGACAATATCTACAAGTCTAGCTCAAGATCGTTGATGGTGATTTCGCGATCCTTGTTGGACGAATCCGTGCGAAATGCGGATGCCCAGTCGGCATCGTCGTCGGCCTGGTGACCCTCTTCGCGAACTTCCTCGCGGCGCTGGCACTTGATGCAAGTCGTCGTGAAGGGCAGGGCCTTAAGCCGGGCGAGAGTAATCTTTTCGCCACAGCCTTCACAGACGCCATAATGGCCGTCACGAATTTGCTGAATGGCTTGATCGATTTGCGTCAGTTCGCGGCTTTCGAGCGCCGCCAGCTGAGAATTGATCTCGGTCTGGGCTCCATCCAGAGCCGCATCGCATTCGTCGCCCACACCTTCGTCATGGACTTCGGCCGCATGCAGATCTTCGACCATCGACCGCCGGATATTATCGCGTTTCGCAATCAACTGTTGATGAATGCGGAGCAGTGCTTCGTCACGGGCCATGATTTTCCCCCTCGCAATCCGTAATCAACGGAGTATGTTTCGCCAGTTATTTTGGAATTTCAGTCGGGATCGGACAGCAACAGGGGGGACTGTTGCTGCCAATATAGCTCGTAAACCCACGTGTCGTGGTGACAATCAGCGACAAGTCGCCGAATCTCAACGAACCTCCCGGCTGCAGGATCCAATCCACCCGCCATTGGCCGTCGCCGACGTCTCAACCCTAACCGCGGTTGGGAATTGCCGTTCGGCGTTCGCCACCCATGCATATTGTACGTGTCTAGTAAATCCCGCTGAGGCGCGAGCGGCACTTCTCTGCTTGCTCCCCCTGCCGCATGATCACAAACTAAGACACAATGACGAGTTGTGACCAGTCGAAATCCGCGGCGACTTTCCCCAACCGGGAAATTCTATCTAAAATGACAGCTCCCGATGAGAAACCAAGAATAATCGTTGCGTCAGGAACCACAGGAAACATTGTTTTGATCGTCGTTCATGCCCCCGGAGATGACTCGAAACTGGCATCTCCGGGGCCGGGAAACAGCAGTTGTGAACAAGTTCTGGCCTGTGACGGAACCTCGTAATTCGCCGACTATGCGAATTATTCGGGTAGTAACCATTACGCCGGATGATGCCCGAACGTGGGATTCATGTATCGTGGGACGGGTCTCCAGGCCCGTCCGTCAAGTTGCCGATGAAAATTGGTTGGACCACGAATCACACAAATAACACGAATGAAAGACATTTGCCTTGGCCACGTACAAGAGATCCTATTGGTCCTCATTCGTGTGATTCGAGTTATTCGTGGTCCTCTTTTGGTTCGTTTTTCTCTCGGATCATAATTTGTTTGTGGTTTTGGATTAGGGACGTTTTCAGTCACCGAGAAGCGGGACTGACAGGTCCGGAGACCCGTCCCACGACACTCCGGCTGCCAAGTTTTCCGCTCCTGCAAACCTTTTTCGCCAGATTCCCGTTTCCCGCGGTAGGTGTGATTCTGTAGCTTGGGGGACTGACCTGTCAGTGAGCAGTGCGGCTCAAAATGTGCGCTCCTGACCAGAATCCGAGATCCGCAGATCGGGAATCACGCATCCAATATGTCCACATCGACTGACATCCAGGAGACCGCCGAAACCGCAGACGCCCCCTCGGAATCTGTGTTGAAGCTGGAACCGATCCTCAGCCAGAAGTGGGCGCTGGGCTATGCCAATGTAGCGATCACCGCCTACTTCGCCCTGTTCTTCATGTATCTCAGCTATCAGCCGCTGTTCCACACAGACCTGTGGGGCCACGTGGCCTACGGCGACTGGATGATCCAACATCGCGCCCTGCCCACCGAAGACCCGTTTGTCGGCTATGCCCAGGGAGTCCCCGTCATCGCCAGTGCCTGGCTGGGACAGGTGATTCTCGCCGGTGCGCAGCGGATCGGCGGTCCCGAATGGATCTCACATCTCTATACAATCGTCGTCTGGCTGTCTTACGTCCTACTGGTCGCCGTCTTCTACTGGAAGAGCCGACAGCTGGGTACCGCGATGCTGGGGATGGGACTCGCGTTCTTTCTCGTCTGGAGCCGTCACGCCACAGTCCGCCCGGAGATGTTCGGCACGTTTTCCTTCGTGCTGCTGCTGGGGGTCTTCGCGTGGCTCGACCGTAAACGGGATGATGCCGAACTGACGGGAGTCCCCGAAACGACAACCTGGGGCAGCGAGATTTTGCTCGCAGCACTGACCTTTTCGACGTTTGTATTCTGGGCCAACACCCACGGTTCGTTCATGGTGGGCATTGCCATGCTCGCCTGCCAGGCCGCCGGGCGATTGATCGAAGTCGCCTGGAAGACGCGCGACGTCGTCCAGGTCCTATCTGATCGGCGGCTGCATCGCTGGATATTTCTGACTGAGCTCGCCGTGGTCGCGTCCCTGATCAATCCGTATGGCATGGACCAGATACTCAACGCCCTGGAGTTCTCCAAGAATCCCAACCTGCCCGACGTCATGGAATGGAAGAAGCTGGAATTCACCATGCCGGAAGGCGTGCAGATGTGCCTGTCATGGCTGTTGATGCTGGTGCTCTTCCGCTTCAGCAAACAACCGGTCCGTCCAGCCGAGATCCTGATGATGGCCGTGTTGATCTACACGACAATCGCCAATGTCCGCATGATCGGCTGGTACGGCTTTGTCTTCGCCTACGCCATGCTGCCGCACCTGGCCGAGATGGCTCGCCGCGGGATGAGCTGGATTCACAATCGGCCGGGACTGATCTCGGACGAATGGTGGCTGCGGCTGCAAAAGCGAAGTCACATCATCACGTTGTTCTGCATTCTGGTCGGCTGGTATGGATTCGCGTTGTCGCACCTGGCAACACCGTTGCTGGGGGGCGAACGTCGCAAACCAGATCGACTCTACAGCGCCGAAACCCCACTGGGCGCCACGGCCTTCCTGCGACGGCATCCCCCCCAAGGCCAGATCTACAATCCGCAATGGTGGGGAGACTGGCTGGCCTGGCAGGGCCCCCCCGGCCTGAAGGTCTTCATGACAACCAACGCCGTCCATCTGGCCCCCAACCGTTACTGGAAGGACTACATGGGCTTGTCATCCGGCGGAACCGGCTGGCAGCAGCAGATCAATAAATACAACATCGAAACCTTCATCATCCACAAGCCCGATCAGACGACGATGGATGTCGAGGTTCGTAACTTGAAGGACTGGAAGATCGTCTACGAAGATAGCCTTGCAGTCATCGTCACACGGGATGATGCGTTGTTGAAATCGTTACGAGCGGCGACAGCAGCGAAGGCCAAGGCGAACGAATCGAAGAAGACGGAGAAGTCCGCGACCAAGTAGCGGGCGGCGAAAACCCGTAGCCTGACTCTCCAGAGTCGGGACACTCCGAGAAGGTACTCCGACTCGGAGTCAAGTTTCTAGCAGAATTCAAAGGAAGCGCAGCGACAATCTCTCCCCTCGCCCTGGTACCCCGGGGAGAGGGGTTGTGGGTGAGGGGCACGATCAACCAGCCACGCACAGTACCACTTGTCCGGAGATT
>JAKFVC010000264.1 GCA_021732415.1 Planctomycetaceae bacterium | reverse complement strand
CGCTTCGTCTCGCTAGCGCTCGCCTGCGCTGCGCCGACGGCCCCACTCGCGAAAGGGGGGAGAAACTGGCGTTGCCAGTCTCTCTAATAAAATCCGTTTTCTGGTCTAGACAATGGGGTCCACCGTACGGCTTAAGCCCCCGTGGCCGACGCTGCTAGCGTCGGTTTCAAGCCGACACAAGCAGCGTCGGCCACGATCTCGGGCTACTTTTTGGCCGGCACACTTGGACTGGCGTTCGTTGGGTTCGCTTCGGCCTTGGCACTCACACTGGCCTTCGCAGCAGGCTCCGCCTTCTTCACTTCAACCGGCCTCCCACGTACCGCTGCCACCTTTCCAACCTTGATCTGCTCGCTCAGCTTCTTGGGATAGAACTCTTTGTTGTCCGATTTGATTTCGTCCGCGGCGATCTTATAGCCCGTCTCGGGAACGATTAGTTTCTCGCGCAACTGACGAATATCCTTCTCCTCGCGAGCATGTCCCTCCGCACGGATTTCGGCCGGTTGCCGGGATGTCGGCGCGTTGATCGACAGCTTGTTGAGATAGATGCGTTCGGTACTCGGAAGCTGTTGCTCGAAGCGCACGATTTCATCCAGAACGTTGGCATCTTCCTGAACCCAGTCGTCGATCGTCTTCGCCGCGTCCTGCATCGGCTTGCCCTTCCTGAGGGCGTCATCCAATTTGACAAGTTCATCGCCGCGCAACGTGATTCCCGAGTCAAGTTGCCAGAGTAAGAATCCATAAACCGCGATGACGCAGACCGCAGCGACTCCCCCGACAATCGCCCACTTCTTGCGGCGTTCCTTGGTGGTGTCGGGTTTGATCACCGGCTTGCGCGGAGCCAGGAAATCGAGTGCTTCAATCAACGGCTGTGTTTGCGACCACACGCTACCGATGTGCCCGGCATACGCGGACTGGTGCGAGACCAACTTCAGACTGTCGCTCGACACCTTCACCAGCGAAAACGGATTCACAGTCCGTACAGTAATCGGCAGGCGTTTTTTAAGGGCCTCAGCGAGCCCCGGCAGGTCGCCATCGGGCCCTAGTAAAAAGCCTTCGGTCAGTTTGAAGCCTAGATTGAGGTTCTGGAATGACATCAAGCCGCGGCTGACTTCGGTCAGAATGACGGCGTTCTGTTGCTCGGTCGTATCACCCGCCAGTCGGGCTGCGTGCGAGAAAATCAGTTGCCGCATCCACACGACAGAGATCTCAACCCGTTCACCGTGTCGGACCACGATCAGCGTCGCCGACTTCGGATCGAGCGGCTTGCTGTCCTCCAGATGAGCGACCAGTTCAGCGGCCCCAATGGGACTCAAGCGAATGGACAGGAGTTCGCGCTGCCCTTCATCAATGAAATCACGGATCGCCGTGACCATTGTTTGCGGCACCATCGCCAGCAAGACTTCTCGTGTCGGAGAATCTTCGCGCCGCGGCAACGGAATGAAGTCGAGTGCCAGTTCATCCAGCGATAGCGACGACTTGGCTGCCGCCTGAAACCGCACCATTTGAGGCAGTTCTTCGTCGGGCGCGTCAGGCAATTCCAGGCGGCGTACCACCACGCTTTCGCGCGGCAGGGTCACGATCACCTGCTTGGTCGTGATGTGTTTTTCCGCCAGGTAGTGCGCAAACCACTCCTTAAGCGCCGGCTGCGAATGGCCACTCGGCTGCGGCATTTCAAACGCATGACGCACCTGGATCGTCCCACCAGTGGCCTGCACATCAAGGCCGCGGAGACAGAGCGGATCCCATTCAATCACTAAATAATCGGGCATAGTTGGAGCTTATTAGGACAGGTGCGTTAGTTTTAGCGATTTAACAAAACGTGTGCGCGGCCGGGAAGTATGAGAGTACCAGTGTGTGAGGGTCTGAGAGTAAAGACAAAGTTTGATCGGATTCGCACTGCACTCTTCTCCGTCACTCTCCCACCCTCATACTCTCAAACAGTTTCGATCGCGCAAACATAAAGTGAAAACGCTCTCGCCTGGGATCTATCATGGGCAATTGCCATGACCATGATCAACGTGAAACCACCGGCAATGTGTACCCGCGTCCCAAATCAGTCAGGTCGCGGAAGAAAATGGCCTGCGGCGGATTCTGTGTGGCGTCGATCACCGCCTCCACACGAGCCACCGGTCCCCCGCCGTCGAAATGTCCCATCACTTGCAACCGAAACACGTCGCCGCGGCCGGTCAGATACGGATTCAGTTTTCGCAAAGTCGGCAGGTCTACGATGCTTTCCGCATACAACCATAGCGTGTTGGACCGTTTGCCGTCGGTATCGGGCAACGGTTCTCCATTGGCACCGCGAGCCTGGGCCGACACGATCTTGATGGCGATATCCTCAGTCATGCCGGGCAACCCCAGCAACACCTCTTTATGAGCCTGGTTCACATTGATCCGTCCGTCAATGAACTGATCGCTGCCGTTGGTGCTCAGCAGGTCCAGCAGTTGCGGCAGATAGGTCGCCATCTGATTCGGATCGTCCACCCAGGGGCTGTCCAGCGTCTTGTTGCCCCCATCGATCTTGCCGGTCACCTGCACCCCCACCAGATCGTAAACCGATTTAATTTTTATCTTGCCGCCGTTGGTGAGATCCATCCCCCCGCGCGTGACCTGGCCAGAGCCTCCTGCCGCCACTTGTCCCGCAGCTTGAGCCACTGCGCCGAGTCCAGCGGTACTCGATGAACCACCGCTACTGCCACCACTGCCACCACTTCCCCCTCCCGAACTTCCACTTCGACTGCTACCACTACTCGTTCCGTTACCACCTCCGCCAACGCCGGCCGCGATCTTACCGCCGGCACCAGCCCCCAGTCCTGCGGTGGAAGTGGCCCCCGTCGAACTTGGAGCCGCATCCGCCACGGGACCGAACAATCGATAGGCCACCAGAAACTTCGCCTCGTCAGCCCCCAGGGCTTCTTCCAACTGGTCGTAGATGTCACTCAACGTATTCTTGTTGACGTCAATCTTCAGCGATCGATCGGGCTGCATGTTCAACTCGCGGCTGTAGACCGTCAGGTAAGCCGACCAGCCGCGATCAAGAAAACCGTCAGCATTATCAAACGGCGCCGTCAACGGGCCGTCATTCTCATTCGGATCGAGTAACCCGTTGCGATTGGCATCTTCCCCGAACAACACCTGCGGGGTGATATCGCGAATGAGCAGCAATTCGTCGAGCGTTTCGAGCTTCCCGTTCTTGCATTCATAAGGCGGAGTGAGCGTCTGATAGTATTCGTTTTCCGCCCCATGTTCGCGCAGATCGGTGTCTTCGTCGATCCAGTCAAAAATCGCTTCCGAGATCTCCAGCGTCATGCCCGGAATCCCCATGAGTGGATTCGCCAACGCAGGAGTCTGATCGGTCGCAGTTGGGTCCGGCGGAGGCTTGGTCGGATCGGGCGCAGGAGTCATCGCCGCAACGGTATTCAGATTGAGTTTCGACGACTCATCAATCAGACCAAACCGCACATGCCGGGCGCTCGAATCCCCTTCCACCGAGGCAATGACTGTAAACCGGCCACGGCTGGCGGCATGCTGGTCATTCAACATCAAATGGCCCTGGAACAGGCCCGGATTGTGATACAGTCCCACCGAGTTCAAACTCGCCCGATCGGCCAGCACCACCGAGACATATTCCACGCCGGAATCCGCCAGCGCCCGGGCTTGAATCTGCTTGCCATTAATCGCCGTCGCGCGTGTCGCAATCACCATGTATTCAGAAAAAGTATAGGCCCCGAGCGACAACAACACGATCACCACCAGCACGATGATCAAGACCATCCCGCGTCGGAGTGAGCGACTGAAGCTAGCTGGACTATGAGTTTGTTTTGTCACCATGGCATGCGTCTCATGCGACGTAGAAGAATTCGTAAGAATTCTTGCATTTGTAGTTCAACCTGAAGAATTCTCACGAATTCTTCTACATTCACATCGTTGTCTGCACGATCGGCTTATAAATCGGCAACGCCACCACAGACCGATACGTCCGCGGTGGCTCGACCTTCTGCTTTTTTCGGAACCGGCTTTGATTGGGATCGACAGTCGAAAAAGTCATCTCGATGGTCACTTCGACCGCGCGCGGCAAACCACCCATCGAAGCGCTATCCCACTGCATCGCCCACGTCGATCCATTCCAATAACGAAACCCAACTCGACTGACCTCGGGCGCCAACATCTGCGTCTGCCCTAACAGCGACGCCGTGTTCCCGCTCTTGTCGGCCATTTGCAAAGCGAGGCGGTCCCCTTCCATTCTTGCCAGGCCCTTCGAGCCACCCGGCCCTTTGTTTGTCTGACTGGAAAAATGGCTCGCGGCCGCCGCCTGTAAGCCCCCTGAACCGTTGCCGGCCACGAAGTACGAAACGGTCTTCAGGTCACTCGTCCGCGAGTTCACCATGTTCAAGGCCTGCGAGGAAAGCAGATCCAGCCTCGGCCGGCTGACGTGCAGCACTATCGTTTGCATGTCACCAAACAGCCCAGACGAAGAACCGGTGAAGGCCGCGGAAGGATCTTGGACTTCCTGGGTGACTGTTTCACTGGTCGAATCGGTCGTGGTCGAACTGGATGTTTGAGTGGGATCGGTCGTAGCATCCGTGTCATCCGTCGCCGCAGTCGACACATCTTCTGCACGATACACAATCGAGCGCAGATCAGTCTCAATCCGCTGCAACAAGACCCGCGCCAGTTGGTTCTTTTCGACTTCTTCCTGCCCCGCTGCCGAGTAGTGAAAGTACATTGTAATCGCCGAGTAAACCGACCCCAGCAGCAAGGCACTCAGCGCCAGCGAAATCAATACCTCAATCAAACTGAGACCGCTTCGCAAACGTGTCCCAACCGCTTGAGAGCGTGATTGAAATGGGAGGGCGAGGCTCCCGCCGAGCCTAATACGAGCTTTAGCTCGGCGTCCGCCGGAGGCCCTGTACGATGCCTCCGGCGGACGCCGACCTGCGGTCGTCTTAGGCTCGGCGGGAGCCTCGCCCTCCCAATACAATGGCTCTTCAAATATGTTCTGCGTTCGCAAGCGACGTGCTGAAGTCTGCGTTTTCATTCGGCAGCCTCCGCCTTCTCTTGCTCCAGCCGTTGGGCCTCTTCCTGAGCCGCAAGATACATCTGCGGATCGCGGACATACCGGGCCATCGTGAATGAGGCCTTACCTTTGGAGTTCGTCCCCTCCCGCTTCACCGTGACTTCAGCTCGCAACAAATGCGGTACCGGCGCGGCCGACAAGGCGAGAGTCCACGACCAGTTCGGATCATCAGGATAGACGGCTTGGCCCGCCGTGAGGGGCACGATTCCTGCCACAACTTCGGCCAGCTTCGCTTCGCACATCATGGCAGCTTGAGTCTGAAAGCGGGCCTGTAAGGCGGCCCGTACTCCGTTAGAGACCAGTTGCCCGATCGCCGCCATGGAGGTGACGAAGATCACCAGCGCAATCAGCACTTCAAACAGCGTCAATCCCCGCCGACGGCTGCGCGAGGCCGTAGCCGAAGTCGCCAGACTTCGGGCGATCTCACCAGTGCGGCGCCTAGGATGAGTCTGATGAATCGTTCTTAGCCCCGGGAGGGGCGACCGCATAAAGCCTGGGGCGGAAGCCCCAGGACTCGACCAAAAGGAGAGATCAAAGCCCCGGAGGGGCGACCCCAGCCTGGACCACGAATCGTGGGTCGCCCCTCCGGGGCTTGGATTTTTTCGTGCGGCATCACCTGGGGCTTCCGCCCCAGGCTTTATGCGTTCGCCCCTCTCGGGGCTAAGGCAACCAATAACTCTCATCCGCGGACCCTCCGCAGGATTTGCGATAGTTGCGTACCGCCTGTGATACCGCGCACTTCCAGAATGACGTACGCCCCTTTTTCATTCTCGATCTCCACCGAGAAATCCTGCGTGGACCCATCCGGCTTGAAGATCAACGGGGGTGCCCAGGCGATACTCGTCAGTTTCTCCGTATCCTTGAATCCAGTGAGAAATTCCGGCGGCAGAGGCTGCGGTGGCGGTTGCTGCAGCAGCGTTTGATTGCCGAACAATTTCGATGTGTCGGCACTGAACTTGACCTTCACTTGAAACTCGCCCTCTGCCTTCCAGTAAACGGCGGCGGGCGTACCACCGGGATTACTTTGGGCGGCTGCGGTCTGTGCCTGAATGGCCTGGTAATCGGACGGCACGGCGATAAAATGCGTGCCACCGGGCTCGAAGCGGAACTGATAGTCCATCCCCGATTCCAGGGCGTGCAGCCGGCAGGACGTGATCTGCAGCCGGACGAGCTCCGCCCCCTGCTTCAGTTGATGTTCCACCTGCAGACGGCCGAGCGTCGGGAACGTCAAACCCAGCAACGCCACCAACAACGCCAGCACCAACAGCATCTCAAAGAGAGTGAAGCCAGGCTGGCGCGGACGGTGATGAGCTAGGCGACGCATGGATTTGTTGTCATAGCCGAAGCCGCCAGACTTCGGGCATTGCTTGGGCGGTTTCAATTAACAATTGCGAGATCGAAATAGTGTGAGAGTATGAGTGTGTGAGAGTAACGGGGTGACGTTGCATTCATCCAATTTGAATCTGGCATCCCCTCATACTCTCTCACTCTGATACCCTCACACACTTATCTTGCGCAATTGATCGCGGGTTGTAGGACGTTGCCGATTACTTATCCCAGTTACTGATATCGTCCGGCGTACCAAACGCCTTGTCCGGCCCCCCCGAGGAAATATCGGGCTTTGTTCCGCCGGCATTGTGCTGGCCGGGATATTCATACTGCAGCGGACGTTGCCAGGCATCGACCGGGACCGCCTTGCTTTCCTTCAGATACGGGCCATTCCATTTTTCGTCGGCGTTCGGCTTCACCAGCAGCGACTCCAGACCCTCTGCGGTGGTGGGGTATTCGCCGCTATGATCGACGGCGTAGAGATCCAGAGCCTGCTCCAGACCGGTGATACTCAGCCGAGTCGCATCGACGTTGGCCTTCTTCTGACGCCCCAGCAATTGCGGGACGACCATCGCCGCAATGACTCCCAGAATCGCGAGCACCAGCAGCACTTCGATCAGCGTAAATCCGCGGCGCTTGTTGTGTTGAACGTGTTGTCTCTGTTGCATGTCTAATCCTTACTTCAACGTGGTTGTTTCTTGGCAACCGAATCCTGAATCCAAACAGGTCGATGGGAGGGTGAGGCTCCCATCGACCTGAATCATAAATGAACTGCGCTAACTCAAAGCTCCCGCACTTTGGAACACTGGCAATAACAAGGCCACCACCAGGAACAGCACCATCACCGCCAGCACCAGTAACAATAACGGTTCGAGCAGTCGCACGAACAGTTCCAGCTTGCGATAGGTCCGCCGTTCCATTCCGTCCGAGATATCGAGCAACACTTGCTCGAGATTATTCGCTTCTTCTCCAACGCTGATCATCTCCACGACTTCCATCGGGAACTGACCACTGGCCGACAAGGGTTTCGCCAGAGATTTACCAGCCGAGATGTTATCCGCGGCAGCCCCGACGGCCAGGCTGAGGATGCGGTTTCCGGTCGCATCTTTGGCGATCCGCAACGACGGCAGAATCGGCACGCCGTTCTTCAGCAACGTGCCCAGAATCCGGCAGAACCGTGCGATGGCCAGGCTGCGGAAGATGGGACCAATCCCGGGAGCATTCAGCCGGAACCAATCCAGATTGAAGCGTCCCTTTTCCGTCGCCAGATAGTTCTGCCCCCACCAGATGCCTGCACCGACGGGGATCACCAACCAGAATCCATAGCTCTGCAGGAAGGCACTGACCGCCATCAACATTTGAGTCGCGAACGGCAGCTCACCCTTTTCTTCGAGCCGTTCGAAGATCGGGGCAAAGCTGGGCACCATAAACACAATCAGTCCGGTGACGACGACGCCACCGACGGCCAGCAGAAACATCGGATAGGCCAGCGCGCCGACGACGCGACCCTTCATATCTTCCTGCTGTTCGGTGAACTGCGCAATCCGCTTCAGCACATCCTCGAGGAAGCCACCCTCTTCGCCGGCTCGCACCATGCTGACGGCCAACTCACTGAAGACGCGCGGGTGACTGCGCAACGCTTCAGCCAGCCGCGTACCATCGGCAACGTCTTCACGCACCTGTTGCAGGACAATTGCTAATGCGGCCTTGTTAGTCTGCCGCTCAAGAATTTCCAGCGAACGGAGCAGGGGGACGCCCGAATGCAGCAAGTCGCCCAACTGAGCATAAAACGTGGCCAGTAGTGTCGCATTGACCCGTTTGCCGGCTTGCTTGCGCTTGGTGGTTTCGGTCGGTGCCAAGCCGATCTTGATCGGGAAGAGGGCCTTCGATGCCAGGTTATTGACGGCGTCCTGCTCAGACACAGCGGTCAACGTGCCGGAAACTTCCTTTCCGGTGAGTTCGCGCGCTGTGTATTGGAAGTCTGGCATGGGACCGTTGGCCGTTGTCGGAAATACGCTTTAGTTTTTGTTAATAGTTGATTCTCGCTCCCCTCGCCCTGGTACTCCGGGGAGAGGGGCCAGGGGTGAGGGGCCTTGCGAGCGTCATTCGGCTACCAATTTTATTGACTCTTTTTTCGGAAGCGCAGGACTCAGGGTCGCTGGTTGACCGTGCCCCTCACCCCAAACCCCTCTCCCCGGGGTACCAGGGCGAGGGGAGCGATTGTCGCTGCGCTTCCCTTATCATTGACACGCTGTGTTGTAACTCAGAACTAATGATCTCCCTTGGTGATTCTCGCGACCTCTTCCACCGTCGTCATCCCCTGAATTACACGGTCCCAGCCATTCATCCGCAGGGTCATCATCCCGTGCTTCAGTCCATATTCTTTAATGACCGATGAGCTCGCGCGTTCCACGCAGAGCTGCCGCACTCCGGCATCGGTCTTCAGCAACTCAAAGATGCCTTTACGGCCGGAGAATCCCGATTCGCGGCACTGGCGGCAACCGACCGGCTTCCACAGGACCTCCGGGAGCGGACGCGGGAAGTCGGGGGGCAGTTCTTCCGGGTCGGGTTTGTATGTCGTCTTGCAATGGGGACACAAAATTCGCACCAGACGCTGGGCGAGAACCCCTTCGATTGTACTCGCAACCAGATACGGTTCGACACCCATATCGACCAGACGCGTAAAGGCGCCGGCCGCGTCGTTCGTGTGGAGCGTACTAAACACGACGTGGCCCGTCAGCGACGCTTGAATGGCGCTCTGGGCCGTTTCGCCGTCGCGGATTTCTCCGATCAGAATGACATCGGGATCATGACGCAAAATACTGCGCAATCCGGCAGCGAACGTCAGCCCGATCTTCGCATGGACCTGGATCTGGTTGATCCCTTCCGTCTGATATTCGACAGGATCTTCGACCGTGATGATCTTGGTCGTCGGATCTTTGATCTCGTTCAGGGCACTATAGAGCGTCGTCGTTTTTCCGCTACCCGTGGGACCGGTCACCAAGATGATCCCGTGCGGCAGCGAGATCAGCTCTTTGAACGTCTTGCTCATGTCGGGCGGCAGCCCGACGCTCGACAAGTTGAACACCATTCGCGACTTGTCGAGCAGACGCATGACGATGCCTTCGCCATGCAGCATCGGGATGATCGACACGCGGACGTCGATCTCGCGGCCGTGGACGCGGATCTTGATGCGACCGTCCTGCGGCAGCCGTTTCTCGGCAATATTCAACTTGGCCATGATTTTCAAACGGCTGATAATGGCCGCTTGAAACTGGTTGATTTCTGGAGGAATCGGCTGAATGCGCAGTAGTCCATCGACACGAAACCGGACTCGCAGACCCTTTTCCTGGGGCTCGATATGGACGTCGCTGGAATGCTGTTCGAGCGCTTCGATCAGGAGTTCGTTGACCAGCTTGACGACCGAGGCCGCCTTGGCCATTTCCGCCAGTTCGCCGTCCCCTTCGCCCAGACCCTCGAGCAATTCGATTTCGTCGGCATCGGACCGTTGGGCGACGAGTTCGTTGATCGTGTCGCCGCCGACACCCAGTTGCTCTTTGATGACCTGGATGATGTCTTCGCGCCGCGCCAGCACCGGTTCCAGCCGCAGGCCGCTGAGAGAACTCAACTCTTCCAGAGCTTCCAGGTCGAAGGGATCGCTGGTCGCGACAATTGCCGTGCCGTTGCGACGTTCCAGCGGCAGGATCGAGTGCCGGTAGATGTCGCGGTGCGGAAACTTGCCGACCAGTTCCGGATCAATCTTGAGATCCTTCAAGGCGATAAAGCGTGTCCCGAGCAACTCCGCAAAAGCGATCAGGGTGTCTTCTTCGGTGACCAGCCCCAGTTCGATCAGCCGCTGGTCAATACGCCGGCCGTTCGACTGCAACGCAGCCGTATCGAGCTGCTGCTGAGTCACCAAACCCTGCTGCAAGAGTGTTTCCGCAATATCCATTACTGTCGCTTTTCCGCACGTGTCAATCAGGAGAGAACATCAAGAGCAGTAGGTAGGATCGCGAATATCGAACAAACTGTCTAAGTTTGGCTAAAAAAACACCCGGTTGATCAGGAAATTGTGAACCACGAATCACACTAATGACACGAATCGAAATTCTGAAAACGGCATGCGCAGGCACTGCGCTCCTTCTTCCATTTTCGTGTCATTCGCATCATTCGTGGTTAAAACAGATACTCGCTCCATCGTGAGACGGGTCTCCAGGCCCGTCAGTCGCTCGTTGCAGTCGGTCGACAACGGCATTACCTGAAAACTGACTGACGGGCTGCAGATCGACCGTGCGGCTTTATCAATTGGGGAGGGCTTCGATTGGCTGGATCTTGCGTAGCGCGGATTGTTTTCTGATCGCACTTCAAACAGGACGGACGGGCCTGGAGACCCGTCCCACGATACGGCAATTACTGCTGACCGCCACCACGGCGACGTCCGCCGCCACCGAAGCCTCCGCCACCGTTGCCGTTCCCACCGGCACCATTGCGTCCACCGCCGGACTGCGGGGGCAACAATCCTGCCCCCTGGAGGAACCGTTCCCGCATCTGTTGCTCAAGTGCCCGTTGGGGGTCTTCGGTACCGCCACCATTCGCACCTCGCCCCGAACGACCGCTACGGCCGCCACCTTGCTGTTGTGCGTCAGGCTGGGCCGCGGGCTGCTCGACAGGTCCCGGGCCGCGGCCACTTCCGCCACCGGTGGTGCTGACTCGCACTTTGCCCATCAACGAACCCAAGGCCTGCGAAACCAATTGGGAATTCGCTTGATTGACAGTCACTACGCGAATAGTCCGATTGGCTTCCAGGGCCGCTTGATCGAGATTCTTGACGACCACTTCCACCTGGCGAAACAAATTCTCGTCAGCCGAGACAATCAACGAATTGGTCCGCCCGTCAACGCCGAGCGTCAAGCGAATTCCACGCTTCTGCTTGGCATCACCGCCACCAGCACCGGCCGCCATCAACATGGCCAGCGGATTGAATCCGCCACCTCCTCCGCCACCACCGGGAACAGCTGCAGGGGCTGTCATGTAATCCTTGAACACGTTTTCGATGATCCCCGCGACTTCATCGACATCCGCGTGTTCCACAACAATCATGCGGGGGACTCGATCACGCATCGACTCGGGCAACTCAGATGCGTCGAGCACCTTCAGCACGTCTTCCACTTGCCGCACGAGGTCAGTTGGACCGCTGACATACAGTGCGTTCGACCGGACTTCCGGGACGATCCGCAACGCATTGGAACTCGCCAGATTCGAGAGTCCTGTCATGTCCATCAAGCTGGAACCAAACGAACTCAAACCCCCGGTCAGGCCGCCCATCAGCGTACTGCTGCCCGGATCAGTTGTCTGAGAGACCGACCCCGACGGGAACAAGTGCCCCAGCATCGTGGCCGTTTCGGTCGCATCGGCGGTTCGCAGATAGAACACGGTCCAAGTCGTCCGCTTGGGAGCGGACAGAGCGAGTGCTTCAACCATCGCCTGCAATCGATCCAACGCCTCAAGGTCATCGGAGGCAATAATCAGATTATTTCCCGACGGAGCCACCACGACCGGCTTCGTGGAGGGGTCTTGGATCACGGCGGCTTTATCGCCGTCGGTGCTCTCCTGGGTCGAATTCGGTGAGCTCTCGTCCGCGGCGGGGGCTTCTGCGTCAGACGATTTCTTCACAGACTTGCCGGCGGGTTTGGACGGCTTCGCGGCGGCTGGAGCCTCTTCTTGATCATCGACCTGGTCGTCCGAGTTGGTCGCTTCTTCCAGCTCCTGGTCGATCGTCTTGGTATTCAAGGCCGTATCGAGTTGCTCGAGCAAGGCTTCCGGATCACCTCCCAGCGGCAATCGCGTCTTAATCAAACCAGCGGACTTGTTCTTATCTGCCGGCACTAATTTCGAGGAAGTTCCGCCGTTGGCCTTAGTCGATCCTGACTTCAAGGTCGGAGCAATCGCCGAAGGGACCACAATCCGGATCGGGTTCGAATCGCGAGCCGGCCAGATCTGTTGCAGCAGTTCGACGAACTCGCGCGGGTCACGGCCACCCAATGACAACGTACGAACCGGCCCCTTCAGGCTGGGATCCTGGTACTGTCCGCCATCCGGATCTTCGCCCATCTGCTTCAACAGCGCCCGAATCTCATTCACTTGGGCCGTCGTACCGCGAATCATCAACCGGCGACCGATGGCATCCGCCTCGATCATCGGAACCTCTTCGCGGTTGTTGCTCTTGAACAAGTTTCGCAGGCTGCCGGCAGCACCGAGCGGATCGAGTCGTCGCAGCTGCACGACCAGGGCCGTTTCGCCACCTTCGACACCACCATCGATCTGGTGGATCAGGGCCTTGATCTGGGCTTGTTCATCGACGGTCGCGAACACGTGCAGGCGTTTGGCCTTGGCGTCTTCATTCACGATCGCAGAAGGAATCAGGCTGGTGATCGTCTGAATCAGCACTCGCGTATCGGCGGTCGACACCGGATAAACTTCCAATTGCGGAGTATTCCGCCCGTTCAAGTTCCGCGCGAGGTTATTGGCCTTGTCGTCGATATCGAGCGTCTTCAACGCCGATTCGATCACCTTCAGATCATCCGGCTTGGCGGTCACCATCAGCGTGTTCGTACGCAGGTCGGTGGCAACTTGAATGCGACCGTTGCCGGAACTCGCTGCAGCGGCCGGCGCAGCGGCGGCCACCGGAGCTCCGCGACCATTCCCCCCGCGATCACCCCGGTCAAAATTCCCGCGGTCAAATCCACCACCACCTTCTTCCCCACCGCGCCCAAATCCACCGCCCCAGGGGCCACCACGACCGAAGCGGGACATGGCATAGTCGCGTTCCTGCTGTGCGGCAGCATTGGATGCCGGAGCAGCAGCGGTCGCGGGAGCCGACCCACCGAATTGACGCTGCGGCAGACCAAACAGATCGCGCACCACTTTCTCGGCTTCCAATACCGAAACATGTTTCAATTGGAACGACTGAAACACCGGCGTGTTGCCAGTCGGTACAATGCCCAGCTCATTCAATAGCTCATTGATCCGCCGAATATTCCCCGCGAGATCCGTCACCAGCAACTTGCCGGACTTGGTCAGCGGCACAATCTTCCCCTGCGGCCCCAGCAGTTCTTGAGCTTCGTCCGCCGCCGCATCGGGATCGGTACCGTCGACGGGAATCAACACGCTCACCAGTTCAAACCGGCCACGCTTGGGGAGCTCGGACAGGGGAATTTGCGGGATCAGATTGGGCGGAATGCCACCTTCCGTCGCCACAACCACCAGGAACTTATCGCGACGAACGAGCAGATAGCCCTTCTGCGACAGATAGCCGTTCATGATGTCCAGGGCCTGCGTGACCGTGAACTTGCCGTCGTCGAAGTAGTTGAACGTCCCGGGAGGAACCACATTCAAATCGAGCGTCAGTCCCGCGTGTTCGGCGAAGTGCTTGAGAACCATTTCCCACGGAGCAAACCGAAAGTTGAACGACATCAACTTCTCGTCGGGATTCGTTTTCGCAGTCACCGCCGCCGGCTTGCTCTCGGCATCCAGGCTGGCCACGACGGTTGATCCATCGGGAACTTTTTCTTCCACGGCGGACGCACGAGTTGTCGTGGAAGCGCCGGTTCGCTCACGCCGGTCACCGCCACCTCGCCCACTGTTGTCGCCTTCGGCCTTGGGCGCGACGGGCCCCAGTTTTACTGCCCATTGTTTCCGCTGATCGGGGGTCAGTAGCTTATCCAAGTTGACGGTGTGGTCCGCCAGAAGTTTCTCACGCTCTTCGCGCGGCATCTGCCAGCCACCTGTCCGCATTTTTTCGAGCAAGGTCGCCTGCAGATCCTTGAACGCCTTCTTTTGCTCGGCCGTGATCTTCAGACTGTCGGCGATTGCTTCGTCATTCAGAGCACTCAGCCCCGTTTCTTGAAGATACAACTGCTCGAGCCGAGCGAACTGCTCAGGCTTTAAGATCTTCTTGACCTTCTCGTCGCTCGCTTTGCGGATCTTTTCGAATTCCAAGCGGATCTCTTCGCCGACTTTGGTACGTTCTTCGTCGGTCGTCGCCTTTTGTTGCCGCTCGAACAGCGGCGCCATTTCGGGCTGTAACCCGCCCGCGGAGATTTCGCTGATCTGCTCGTCCTGCTCGGTCGTGATTTTCAGTTCTTCTTTGACCGAATCGCGACGCAGCATCCCGGCCAACCCGAAGCCGCCACCAAATCCCCCACGACCGCCACCGCCGAATCCACCGCGGCCAAAACCGCCACGTCCGCCTCCACGACCACCACCGGGCTGCCCCCCTTCGGGCGGTTGCGCGAAGGCCGAGACAGCTTGCGCGATCACGATCACGCCGACCAGCCATCCAGCCAGTGGACGAATCGAGGCAACTGATTTCCGGGTATCCATAACCACAATTCCAAACCGGCTGCCGGCTTGACGAGCTGGGATCGCCGTCAACCCTACAATCGAAATCTTCAGAAAGTTGATGCTTTTCGAGCGCGCAGACACTTCTTAACTAGAAGCGAAGTGTTTGCGGAATGCCAACCGGTTACATCGTTCGCCAGTGTTTCATGCTAGTCGGTCCGGAAATGGGTCACAATACAATCTGTCTGCGTAAGTGACATGGAGTTTGCCATAGAAACTATTACCATTAAGGGTTATGACAGGTTTCACGACAAATTTCTCAAGCCGGTGTGCGGTCAAATCCCCGCAAATCCGATGATGGGTCGTGGCGCTAACGATCGCACCGTCTGACACCGAAATGCCGTTCCAATGGTAGATTCCTGTGTTCAGGGATGAGCGTGGGACGAACGATGATTGCACGGGGAATTGTTAACTGACCGGAAAATCCGGTCTTTCATAAGTCCCATCCCGTCCCATAAGTCCCATGAATTTGATGGGACTTATAGGTCCAATGGGATTGTCGGATCACTATTAGATGACCGCTGGGGAGAATACCCGATGATTCGCCATAACCTAATTTGCTTCCGCATCTTAGGATTCATTTTGATGATGCAGACAGCGGGCTTGGTATTCCTGCCAGGAACAGCCGTGGCCCAGGACGAAGATCCCCCTGCGGCGTCTGATTCGCCCGACAACGGGGGTCGCTCGCGCGGGGATCGGGGCGACAGAGGAAGCCGCGGCGGCGATCGTGGCAGCCGTGGTCGCCGCGACGAATCGGGTGCTGGAAATCAACCGGCGAGCACTCCGCAACCCGGCAAGCCGGGCACCAAGCCCAAAGTTCGCGTCGGACGCGTCGGGCCGAAATCGCCGATCCCGCCCGCCACATTGCCGGCTCAGTATGTCGCCCGCGATACCAACCGCGATGGTCAGATCGGCTTATACGAATGGTCTAAGACGGATATTTCCACCTTCAATCGGCTGGATACCAACCGGGACGGGTTTCTGGTCCCCTCGGAGCTGGCGAATCCAGGCAGTGGAGGGGCAGCACCCGCCGTGACCAGCACGACGGGTACGACTTCCACGCCGGCTGCAACAGGGGCAGGAAGCTTCACCACAACGACAGTCAGCGCGGCAGCCAAGCCTGCCGCACCCGCTGGCCCGTCCGCAGATCCCAAAGTGGCTGCCGCCGAAAGTGCCTTTGACTTTCTCGACTCCAGCGGCACGAAAGATGGATTGCTGAGCGCTGAAGAATGGGAACGCAGCCGGGGGGCTCGCAAGATGTTTACCGACGCCAAGGTCGAAGTTCAAATCCCGCTGACCAAGGCGAAGTTCGTCGAGAACTACGTCAAACTCTCGAAGTAGATCGACTTTGATCGGGAAGTCCCATTCGTGGAGATGACGTTACGAAGAGTTTTTTAGCCACGGAATGACACGGATTAAACCCAGCGCGGGCTGTCGCCCGCAACCCAATAGTGTAAGAGACCGGCGTGGTCCAATCAGTTAGAGTGATGTTTGATCTAGCAAATCAACAACGCTTTACCCAAAGGAAC
>JAKFVC010000223.1 GCA_021732415.1 Planctomycetaceae bacterium | reverse complement strand
AACCCCTCTCCCCGGAGTACCAGGGCGAGGGGAGATGAATCAGCGCCTTGGGGTCGCGACTACCACTCTCTCATACTCCGTTACTCTCATACACTCACACATCAATGTCAGTTAGCGGCGGGCGTTGAAAAAGCACTGATGGAGTCTTGTTCGCGATTCTGCTGGAAGTACCTGTTCCCACTCCCCTGCTGTTCGTCGACGATCCAGAACGGACGCGTCGTCCGCATATCCTGCTGCAACCGGGGATTATCAGAAAGCATCACATGATGCTGGAAATCCAGCCAATTGGTATGCATCTTCAAGATTTCCCCATTCCCGGCCATCTCGACACACAGCTTGGTGTAGGTATGAGGCACCCGGGGAATAGCGTTATGAGCCTTCCAGATATATTCCGGCAAATCGAACTGTTTGGCCCACGATTCTTCGATGATAAACATGCGTGCTAACGGCTCGTGCTCGGTGCGTTCGGCAACGAGTTGTGCCGCAGCCGCCTGTTTCGCGTTGGCCAGCAGGTATTGCATGCGGTCCAGGCGATCGTAGGGCCGGAAGGTCCCCCACGGTGCGGGATTCAAATCGTAGTAAGTCCCACTGACACCTTCCGCGATCGCCCGGTAACGATGGTTATAGGCTGACCAACCGCAATACATGTCCCACACGACGAAATACATCGCGGGGTGCATATGAATGCCCGTGCGAATGGCAAGGCATCCCAGCCCCAGCCCTAAAGCCGAGATATATGTCGCGATAAAGGTACCGACGATCCAACGGCGCATAATGACCTCCCTGTCACTTCGCTTGACCAATTCGGAATACATCCTGTCCCGAAGTCGCAATAATGTGGGGAAATATCGATCAACGCGGCAAGCAGGTCAAGAGGAGTTGCGGGCAGATCTCGGTCACCGGCGGAGGAATTAACCAGATTGTCTCAAGACACTTGCGTGAAATGCCGAGGGCGGTATTGTGGGACGGGTCTCCAGGCTGCCCGTCCCCATTCGTGTGATTTGAGTGATTCGTGGTAAGAAAAATACAATGTAGAACGACCACGAATGACACAAATCACACGAATAGGGCAGTGGTGAGCTCTCGTCCTGGAATTGCTCTGATCATCAAATCTTCGTGAACTTTGTGATCTTCTGTTCAAATTCCTTTTACAGAAGGTCGCGAAGGACACAAAGAATTGCGAGTTAGCATTCTGGAAGTCGAGGCGCGCCGATTGCGCTGCGTGGCAGGGACGGACGGGCCTGGAGACCCGTCCCACGACACATCTAACGAACTGAGGCTCATCGAGTGCCGGACGATCACTTTCAACGATTGATTCACTGCCTGGAACAAGAGGCCGCTGCTGAAGCACGCGAACTCGTCCGGCTCTCGCGTAAGTCGACGGGGGATTCGGCGGAACGGAGCGGCGTCTGCCTGGTTGGCCTGGTGATCCGCGACGAAACGGCGGGGTTCGGTGGTCGGGTTGTCCTCAATCTGGGCAAGCGTGACCGGCGGCTGGAACTGCCTTGGACACGATTGAACTCGGGCACACCCGTCGTGCTTTCCGAAGAAAACGGCGAAGAGAACGTCGGCTGGCGCGGAGTGGTCACCGACCGCGATCGCGAGACAATCACAGTGGCGATCGGAGATGCTCCGGAACCGCTGGCCGATCGGCCCACATTTCGCCTCGACCTGTCCTCCGACGAGGTCGCTCGGCAACGACAGCGTGACGCGTTACGGCGAGTCGCCAGTGCGGAACGGGGACGCCTGGCGAATTTCCGTTTCAAACTGCTGGGTGAGAAGCCACCAGAATTTGCCGTACCGAAAGATTGGCAACCTCTATCGGCTTTGGATGAATCGCAGCGAGCGGCCGTCAGCCACGCCCTGGCGGCGGAAGACGTGGCCATCATCCACGGACCACCGGGGACCGGCAAAACAACCACCGTCGTCGAGCTCATTCGGCAGGCAATTCGTCGCGGTGAGCGTGTGCTGGCGTGTGCCCCCAGTAATCTCGCCGTGGACAACATGCTCGAGAAACTGCTCGCCGGGGGTGAGCGCGCCCTGCGAATCGGGCATCCGGCACGTGTGCTGCCCGAGCTCCGCCAACACACGCTCGACGTGCAAGTCGAATCGCATCCTGATTTGAAGCTGGCGCGGGAATGGACGAAGCGCGCGTGGTCGCTCCGCAGGCAGGCGAGCAAGTACACGCGGGCGGCCCCGCAAGCGGGTGCGCGACGCGAATTGCGTGACGAGGCCAATCAATTGCTGGCCGATGCGCGGCGGATCGAGGCTCAACTCGTGACCTATCTGCTCGACTCCGCGACGGTCCTCTGCGCGACGCTCACCGGCCTGGATGGAGACCTCTTGCGCGACCGTGAGTTTGATCTCGTCGTGATCGATGAAGCGGCACAAGCGACCGAGCCACCCTGCTGGATTCCCTTGTTGCGGTGCCGCAGGTTGGTTCTGGCGGGCGACCATTGCCAGTTGCCGGCGACCGTGGTTTCCCCCGAGGCGCGGCGCGATGGATTTCATATCAGCTTGATGGAGCGACTGGTCGCATTGTGGGGCGATGCGATCTCGCGGCGGCTGACGACACAATACCGCATGCACGAACAAATCATGCAGTTCTCTTCTATGGAGTTCTACGACTGCGCCCTAGTAGCGGCGGCTTCGGTGGCCGGACATTTGCTTGTCGATCTGCCCAACGTCATCCGTTCCCCACTCACGGAATCAGCGGTTCGGTTCTATGACACCGCCGGCTCCAGTTGCGAAGAGCGCGCCGAAACGGATGGTTCAAGCCGCGAGAACCCCGGTGAAGCCGAATTCGTCTCCAATCAAGTGACCGAGTTAATCAACGCCGGCGTCGCCCCTGGAGACATTGCGGTCATTACACCCTACGGCGCACAAGCCCGGTTGTTGCGGCAACTGATCACCGAACGTGCGGTCGAAGTCGATACGGTCGATGGCTTCCAAGGTCGCGAGAAGGAGGCCGTGGTCATCTCACTCGTGAGATCAAACGCAGCCGGTGAACTCGGATTCCTGACAGATACGCGTCGCATGAATGTCGCACTGACACGAGCGCGCCGCAAGCTAATCGTCTTCGGCGACAGCAGTACGCTCGCCAATCACGAGTTCTACTTAAGGCTGATCGAATACTTCGAGAGTGAGGATGTTTACGGAACGGTGTGGGAACTGGGCGCTCAATAGCTCGGGAGGGCGAGGCTCCCGCCAAGCCTAAGACGAGCTTTAGCTCGGCGTCCGCCGGAGGCACCGTATCATGCCTCCGGCGGACGCCGACCTGCGGTCGTGTTAGGCTCGGCGGGAGCCTCGCCCTCCCATCTGTCTCAATCCGTCTTTTTAGTTTGGACAACGTACTAGACCGCCAGTGCCAACTCGGACGGTGGCAGCCCGATTGCTTCCTCGGTCAGAAAATCGATGTCTCCGGTCGCCACGTCATACATGGCTCCCACTACCGCGACCTGCCCCGCATCGACGAGTTGGCGTATCGTGTCACTCTGTTCGACAATTTGCCGGACAACGCGCAGCACGTTCTGCCGCGCGACGGAGTCCGCGAACTCCGACTTATCTGCGGGCGTCGCGTGCTGCATTTCCAGACACGTAGTCCGATCAATCGATTGCTGGATCTCAAGCACAATCGATTCCAGATGCTGACATCCGGTTGCTTCTTCCGCATTTTGAGACGTACAAGCCAGATTCACCGACGCCGTCACCGCGCCGCACTTGGTATGACCGACGACCAGAATCAGCTTGGCTCCCGCCACCGCGCAGCCATATTCCATGCTGCCGAGGACCTTAGGGCTGCTGACATTTCCCGCAATGCGTACACTAAAGATATCTCCCAATCCCAGATCGAATATCAATTCCGCAGGGGTGCGCGAATCAATGCAACTCAGGACAACCGCCAGTGGGTGCTGCCCCTGCGCCGTGGCGTGCAGTTGCCGGCCCAGATCGCGGGAGAGTCGGCGGCCGGTGCGGAAGCGCTCGTTCCCTTCTTCCAGAATCTGCAAGACCTGCGTCGACGTGATCTGCCCCTGCAACTCACGCGTGGAATAATCGACGAATTGGATATCGTCGTAGAGTTGATATTTGTCGCGGAACCCTGAGAGGCTGACCTGCACTCCCTGGATCGGCGCGGTGTGCTCTTTGAAGTCGCGAATCAGATTGAGGATATCGGGATCGATATAGTCGGTGTTGTGCGCATCGAGCAGGATGTGGGTCCCTCGAGGCGACTCACGCAGGACTTTCTCCAAAGCGGCCTTGTTAAGAAAACTCACCTGGCTGGCCAGTTCAATGTGCAGGACTTCGCCCCCCAGGTACTTTTCCACAACGCGCCGCAACGGCCGTCGAAAGTTGCTGTTCAAAATGAATGTGATACTGACGAGCAATCCGACGACGATACCGATCAGCAAGTCCGTCAGCACGATGGACGCCAACGTGACGATAAAGGGCACGAACTGATACGGCCCCTGGCTCCACATTTCGCGGATCAATTTCGGGCTGACCAGTTTGATGCCTGTGACCAGCAGGATCGCGGCGAGGCAGGACAGTGGTATGAGATTCAGATAAGTCGGCAGCAACAGCACACACACGAGGAGCAACACCCCGTGAAAGATCGCCGACAACTTCGTCTTGTTTCCCGCGTTGATATTTACCGAACTCCGAACGATCACCGAAGTCATCGGCAGTCCGCCAATTAAACCGACGACGACATTCCCGACACCTTGTGCCAGCAGTTCCCGGCTGGAGGGCGAGACCCGTTGCTGAGGATCGATCCGATCGACCGCTTCCAAGTTGAGCAGCGTTTCCAACGAGGCCACGATCGCAATTGTCAGCCCGGCCGAATAAATGGCTGGATTCAGCCATTGAGAGAAGTCTGGCAGCCGCAGAAAGCCCGCGAATCCGGCCAGATTTTCGGCAACCGGAACCTGCACGAGATGAGCGCCGTCAATCGCCCACGGCCCGCCGACTTGTCTAAAGACCTGGCCGCAGATCACGCCCAGGATTACGACAATCAGTTGAGGTGGGACGATCGATTTCTTCAACGGCTTGTATCTATTCCAGCCCACCAGGATCGCGATGGATATCAGACCAATCACCACGGCACCGAGATGAACCTGCCCGTAGAAGAGGGTGCCGAGCTCCGAAAATGTGTTGTGCTGGTCTGGCTGAGAGAAGGCCATATCTCCTTCAGGATCCGTATCGTGACCCAAGACGTGCGGAATCTGTTTCAGAATCAAGATCACGCCGATTGCCGCCAGCAACCCTTTGATCACGCTGGAGGGAACAAAGTCCGACAGAAAGCCGGCCTTCAGCAAACCGAACGCAATCTGGATCAGCCCCCCGATGAACACCGCCAGCAGGAAGGCCTCGAAGGACCCCAACGCTGCGATCTGTGCGGCCACCACCGCCGTCAATCCGGCCGCCGGACCCGACACGCTGGTCTGCGAACCACTTAAGATTCCCACGACGATACCGCCCACGATGCCCGTCAGTACGCCGGAAAACAGCGGCGCATTGGAAGCGAGTGCCACTCCCAAACACAACGGAAGGGCCACGAGAAACACCACTAATCCCGCGGTCAAATCACGGGCCAAGCCAGTGGACGAGTCGTTCGTCACAGGTTTCATAATTCGATTTCCTGAAAGATGGTAGCCTTCACGCTCCGCGTGAAGAGAGCCGGGCTCGCGATCGACGTTGAAAGTCTTAGCAGCTTGTCTGCGCGCTCGGCTTACTTCACGCGGAGCGTGAAGACTACAATGAACAGCCGAGGCGGTTCGCCCGACTCTGGAGAGTCAGGCTACAACGCCGAACTAGCAGCGCAGCGGGGCGCAGAGATTGTTCGCCAGGCGATGTCCCGACGTGGCGAGTCTCAAAGAATGACGCGCGGGGCAAACGGGCCGCTTGGGAATCGCATGACAGTTCCCATCTCTGGAGCTTCCTGCCTGCATCCCAGACATGTACGTGATGCGTCGAGTCGTATGGTACTGAGGCGAATCCACACACTCTTCCAGCGGTGCTGAAGACTCGAGCGGTTCAGCTACCTGAATACTCAACAAGTCCGCTCCCGAGCCTCCTGCCAGAGTCATCGCCAGCGCAACGACCAATGCTCGCCAACGATTCAGCACGTTCGATATTGAACGAATCGTACGCGTCGCTCGCAGAGGAGTGTCAGTGGCTAATGGCGTGCAGAACATCATCGGGAGTTAGGTATCTCAACATCTGAACTTGTGGGACGAATGGCCCGCATCGTGGCCATTGTATGCGGCGCGACTCTCTCGGCAACAGGCTGGATATCGGCGTGCAACTGAGGCGGTCGCCATCGAAAAATCCGCGATTTCAGCCGCTGTCTGACACGGTCGCACCTCAAGATCGCTATCCCTAGTCGCGGCCAATACTTACGAAATCGTTATCTTCGCGTCGATTTCGTAATTCAGGAGAATTCGCACGAGACCATACATCACATGTCGATTTCATAAGCTCGTTCAAAACCGATCGGGGCGGGTCCCCGCGACAGTCTGGCGATGGGACAGAGGTCGGTTGCTCGAGACGACTCACCGGGTGTTGAGCGAGCATCATGGTCGCTGAGAATCCTGTTGAAAACGTGCGTTAGCTCGCACGTCCCATTCAAAGATTGCAGAAGCCGCCGGCCCATCAGCAACGCTGATCGGCCGACGGTCGAAGCTAGGCAGTCTGCGGGACCAGGCGGTGGGACGCCGGCCTACTCGTGACTACCGACTTCCTGCGGAGCGACGGCCTCTTGATTGATGCCGTTCATCGCAATCTCCGTCAATTTCGTATCGCATTGCGACTCCTCATCCAATGTCGTTTGAAGGAGTTCGGCCGTTTCATCGTCGCCGAGAATCGTCGCAAATGTTCGCGCGGTCCCGTACGCCGCAATCTCATAATGCTCAACCCGCTGGGCCGCGGCAATCAGGGCTGCATCATGGACCATCGGCGCAGCATTCTCATCGATCGTCTCCTTACCTTCCGCGACAAGTCCTTCCATGGCTTTGCATTTCTTCCGCCCAGGCTTGATGTTGAGGCGCTGGAAGATCTGTTCGAGCCGCGTCACATGCGTTTCCGTCTCCACGAGGTGGCTCTCAAACGCCTCCTTGAGATCCGCCGCAGATGCGGCATTCGCCATCTTGGGAAGTGCTTTCACCAGTTGATTTTCGGCGCTGTAGATATCCTTCAATTGATCCGCCAGCAAGTCCTGCAAAGTCATCAGTTTCATCGCGTGTCTCCATGAAATTCATCGTTCGAAAAGCATCCCCTCGGCCCGGCGGAGCCTAAAGCAAACGATGTGCCCGATACCCCGCGCCCTCCGAATGCAACGACATTCCCCTAAAGTATCGCGACATAAAAACAGGCGGTCTCACCCTGACTATCAAAGCCGGGACCAATCATTTCGACGTCGATATTGGTAGACTAAGCCAAAGTACTTCGCTCCCGCATTGTGCGACCCGCGGTCAAGATATGTCACGTCAGTTCAACTCGCCAACCATCTGGCAACGCTACTTCCTTGGTCTAGTACTGGCCGTCAGCCTGGCTAGTTGCCACCCCGCGCCCGTGGTTGTCGAACGACCGCCATCGCCTACGGCACCAGTTCAGACTGCCGATCCCCAACCGGTCAGACTTCGTGTCATCAGCGCTCCGGCCGTACCGCGACTGGCCCGCTCTGATGATTGGTTCGAAGATGTCACACCTGCAACGGGGGTCGACTTCACGTATTCCACCGGACGTGAAACCCAGACGTACTCCATGGTCGAATCGTTCGGCGGCGGGGTGGCTCTGTTTGATTTCGATAACGACGGCGACGCCGACCTGTTGTTTACAGGTGGGGGACAGATCTCGGCAACGTTGGAAATTCGCGGGCGGGCACCGGGATTGTTTCGCAACGAGGGCAATTGGAAATTCGTCGACGTCACAGCCGCTGCAGGTCTCAGTCAGGCGACCGATTATTCACATGGAATCACTGTCGGCGACTTCAATGGGGATGGCTTTTCGGATCTCTATTTTGCCTGCTACGGTCATAGCCATCTCTATCAAAATGATGGTGCCGGCTGGTTCCGCGAGATCACGGTCGAAGCAAACCTGGAGCTTGATGGTTGGAGGACGGCGGCGACCTGGGCTGACGTCGATCGTGATGGCTGGCCTGATCTCTACGTCGCCGGATATGTCGAATGGCATCCGGACCCCAAGCAATTCTGTGGCGATGCGCAGCAGCATATCCGAGATGTCTGTATGCCGCGCGAGTTGCCGGCCACAGCCGATCGGTTGTTTCGTAACCGGGGCGACGGAACCTTTCAGGACATCTCCGCACAAGTCGGACTGCGACGCGACGGCAAGGGCTTGGGGATCGTCGCCGCCGACATTGATCGTAATGGCTGGATCGATTTCTACGTCGCCAACGACGTCGAAGACAACTTCCTCTATCTCGGCGGTCCCGAAGGGAAACTCGAAGATGTGGGAGCCAACCGCGGCGTCTCCGGAAACGAATATGGTATTCCGGAAGGAAGCATGGGGGTCGATTTCGCCGACGTCAATGGTGACGGTTTTGGCGATTTGTTTGTGACCAACTATGAACAGGAAGATAATTCCCTTTATCGAAACGACGGAACCGGCAATTTCAACCACGCGACGGTCGCAATCGGCCTGGGAGGCAGCAGTCGTCCGTGGGTCGGATTCGGGACCGGGTTCGTCGACTTCGATTCCGATGGGTGGCTGGATCTGTTCGTGATGAACGGCCATGTGACGTATCATGTGCGGACCAGTGCCTTCGAGCAGCCAGCGATCCTGTACCGTAGCATGTCCGGGCAGCGTCTGCAGGATATTTCTGACCGCGGCGGACCATGGTTCAGTGTCCCGCACGTCGCCCGGGGCGCAGCAACCGGTGACCTGGATAACGACGGCGCTCCCGACCTGGTGGTCGTCCAGCAGGACGCGCCGGTCACAATCCTGCGCAATCAAAATCCAGCATCGAACTGGATTAGTGTTCGCCTGCGAGGTACCAAATCCGATCCCGATGCCATCGGTGCTGAAGTCACCTTGGTCGAGGGCGAGCGGAAGCTCGTACGATTCGTGCGTGGCGGTGGAAGTTACCTGTCCTCGTTTGATGCCCGGCTGTTGTTTCCGCTCACCGGCACGGATAACGTACAGGTTAAGATCCGTTGGTTGGGAGGCGCCGAAGAAGTCTTCGCCAACCTGTCTCCCAAGGCAACCCATACTTTGATTGAAGGCCGGGGAATCGCCGTGACAGGCGGGTAACTTTGGTCATCTGCTCACAACTCGACGGTTCGATATAGTTCCGGAATCTGAAACCATCTTGCCTCCGAAGCGTTCTCCATTCATCGGTTTTCTGCAGCGGGTCGCCCTGGTCCTGACAGCGATTGCGCTAATCTACTGGGGATACATCTGGATCGTCGAGAACCCCCAGCGGCTCACGGCTCAAGGCCGCGCCGCGCTTCCGGGCAACCCTGTTCAAGCCGAACGGTTGCTGGGACGGGCCATTGATCATGCGGGTGGTGACTATCCCGAGGCACTAGTGTTAAGGGCCCAGGCCTTCCAGTTGTCACAGCGGCCCCTGGAGGCATTGGGAACATTTAGCCTGATTAAGGATTCAGGACGTTGTTCCGTGCCCGATCTCATCGCCCTGGCTGATGTGGCCCAGGTCCACGGGAATTCCGCCCTGCAGCGGAGCGCCCTCCTTGCGGCTCATCGACCGGGCCCTGGGCAAATCGACGTGCTGCACCGCCTCATTCCTCTCGAATCCGCCCTGCTACGCAGCGAAACCGTGTTGACCTTGTGCCGGGAACTGATTCAACTCGACAATACCGATCCCTTGCCGTGGTATGTCATGGCGCTCCTTTTCAAAGAGCGGAAGCTGGTCTCCGAAGGCATTCAATACTGTCGAGAAAGTCTCCAGCGGCATCCGACACCCGACCACGAAGCAGAAGTTCGAGGCCTCCTGGCTGGATTGTTGATCGACAGCGGCAATCTAGCCGAGGCCCGGCAGGAAGTGGACGCAGCGCTGAAGATCAAGCCCTCGGCCATGGGGGTGCAGCTGACAAATGTGTATTTGCTGCGGATGGAAGGCCACGTGGAACCCGCCCTGGAACTCGTTGACCACATTCTGCGAACTCACAATACCGGCGAACCACGTGCCTTGATGCTCCGCGGCATTCTCAGGCTCGACCAGGGGCAATTCGAGCCGGCCCAGGCAGATCTGGAACGGGTCGTTGAGGCTCAACCTTTCAACAAAGAGGCGTACTTCAAGTTGGGCCAGGCCTGTCAAAAACTCCATCAGCCACAGCAAGCCGAGGCACACTTCAAGAGAAGCCGGGAGCTCACTGAGAGCGCGTTGAAAATCTTAGCAGTCGAAGACCAACTCAAGGCCGATCCGAAAAATTCAGAGCTGATCAAACAATTATCAGAACTCTACGATGCAGTCGGACGCCATCAGCCAGCGCCGGCAACCAACGGCAGACCTGAGTGAGCCACTGCTTCCTGATGTCTCTGGCTCTCATCGAGACACGGATACTTCAACAGAATCAGTGCAATTTGATCCGGCAGTTCGGCAGGTCTTTTTTCAGCTCCGCGACACCCGCTTCAGTCACTCGTGAGCGAGTCAGTTCGAGAAACGTCAGATTCTTGAGTCCAGCCAACTGTTTGATGCCGTTATCGGTGACGGGGTCACCAAAGAGATTCAACGTTTTCAAGCTCGTAATTTTGCCCAGCGGCCCCAGGCAGTCATCATTGATGCTGGCATAGGTGAAGTTGATGTTTTCGAGCTTGTTCATCTTGGCCAGCGGCTCGAGACTTTTTGCCGAAACCCCCGCATTGACACCGATCAGCTCGACCAGCTCGGTCAGCTCGGCGACGAATTCGAAATCACGATTGGTCATGTGGTGGACGTTCCAGCCGGTGATCCGAAACGATCCAGCAGGCAGGTCGGAGAGTGCGTTGACCTTGGTCCCATCAATCGCCAGATGCCCCCGTTTGGCTTCTGTGGTCACTCGGTTGAACCAGTACTCGGCAGCGCGGCGATTCGCGGCATCGGCCGCTTTCGACGGAACCGGTTTCGCAACGGCGACCGGTTGTTCAACGCTGGCGACTGGTGGTTCAATTTTGGCCGCCGGCGGTTCCGTGATGGGGACGAGCTTCGCTGTAATGGGCTCTTCCGCACCAGTCTTGATCTGCAGATCCTGGCCAGCCACCGTGACTCCGTTTTTCGTCACCGCGACACCATTCCCACCCGGGTCTTCCGTAATCGTCGTCGGCCCCGATCCATCGTTGTGGTCGATTTCGATCTCGCCCTTAGCCTGGTCCACTTTCACTTTCGCATCAGGCTTGGGGACCTTGACCTGCAGTGTGCCGCGCTTGACCTGCAGATTAATGACCACTCCTGCCACCACGATCAACAGTCCCAGCAGTGCCCCTCCGATCAACAGCCTTCGCCGGTGATTCTGGCCGCCATTCGCTTTCGCCGGTTTACGGTGCAAGTCTGCGGTCGCGATGACAATGGAAATGTCGGGCACAGCCGACTGGCTCGATGGGCTGCTCGCCTCCGGTCGATCTCGAACAGCGACTGGCGCTTGATCATCCCAACGGCCTGGTTTCAGATCAGCCACCACTTCCCCCAGGGTCTGATAGCGATCGGCATTGCTTCGCGCGATCATCCTGGTACAGACAGCAGCCAATTGGGGTGGCAGCTCGGGACGGATCGTGAGGGGCGAAGCCGGATCCAGCAGCGACTTTTGCCCCAGGATGTGCATGGCGGCTCCGGTAAACGGCCATTGCCCGGTCAGCAGTTCGAAGAAGATGACTCCCAGGGCATAAATATCACTCCGCTGATCGATCGCCTTCAAGTTACCACTGGCCTGCTCCGGAGACATGTACGCGGGAGACCCCAGGATCGTACCGGCCTGGGTCGCCGCCGCATTGCCGCTCAGGGTGGAGAATTTGGCGAGACCGAAGTCCATGATCACCGGCGTTCCCCGGCGGTTGATCATGATGTTCTCGGGTTTCAGGTCGCGGTGAATGATCCCCAGGGCGTGTGCTTCCGACAGTCCTTCCGCCAACTGCACGATCAGCGACACCGCCTCAGCGACCGACTTGCTGCTCGTCTCGAGTTGCGATTTCAGAGTCTCGCCTTCGATATACTGCATCGCAATGAAACATTGCCCGTCGACCGCCCCGGCATCGAACACCTTGCACAGACTGGGATGATCCAGTTTCGCCGCCGCCTTCGCCTCGGTCTCCAGCCGCATCAACAGCCGGTTTGACCCCGACGCCGCGACTTTCGGAATCTTCAACGCGACAGCTCGATCCAGATGAGTATCCCGCGCCAGATACACGGCCCCCATCGCACCACGCCCCAGCAGCTTTTCGACGCGATACCGACCAAACACCGCAGGCAAACTGGCAAACGAACCAGCCACAACCGGCGTCGAATCTGCCGGACGATTGGTCTCACCACTCGCCGCAGCTGCAGCTTGCTGATTTGCCAAAGCCTGCAGGCGACGGTCTGGCTGTCGAGGATTTGTCATGACGGCTTTCGAAAAAACGGACGGATGTCGACGCTGCCCACGCGGAGATTCACGTTAAGAATGGATGAAGCTCGCAAGGAATTGTGCTAATACATCCATTGTCAAAGTCCGTGTGAATAACGATCCCACAGTAAATGCGGAATTGCCAGACCTTCCCGACAGAAAATCGAAACAAATCTCAGCAATGATTCGCCCGGGAAGGCACAGACCAAAGGGATCAGGACTTTTTGATGAAAGGGTCCTGACTCCCTATCCTTCTCCAAACTTGCCTTGACCGCATGGTAAGATAAGCGAGTCAGCATAATGACCTGGTGCCCTTTCGCGGCGCTGATTGCCATCGTTTGCCATTCCAGATGCCAAACGACTTCCCATGCCTTCTAATGAACTCGCAACCTGCATTTTCCTAATCTAGCCGATGCCGCAGTACGACGTATGATTTCAAGATGTCCTCGTTCCGTAACTGAGAATTCGATTTCCGATGTCGTGGAGACTTGGCGATGGCAAACCCGGAACACGTTGATTTGGTCAAACGCGGGGCCGAGGCCATCAGGGAATGGCGAGCAGCTTATCCCGACATGAGTCTCGATCTCAGCGAGGCTCAACTGTGCGATGCGCCCCTCGTCGGAGCCGATTTGCGCGGCGCGAACTTGAAACGTGCCACTCTGAACCGATCGGACCTCAGCGGTGCGGACCTGAGGCAGGCCTTCTTATACGAGGCGATGTTATGGGAGGCCAACTTCAGCAACGCGGATTTCCGTGAGGCTCGCCTGCAGCATGCGGACTTCACGCGAGCGAACCTGAGTGGGGCGAACTTTCGTGGTGCGGATCTCCGCAACGCCAGTTTTTGCCAGGCGTCGCTCCGCAAGGCGGATTTCGTCGAGGCGGATCTCTCGGAAGCCAACCTCGGCTCGGCGGATTTGAGCGAAACGAATCTCAGTCAAGCCAAGCTCCTTTTCACGCAAGCTTCCGGCGCGATCTTGAATCAAGCGAATTTGCGCGGGGCGAGTCTGTGGGATGTGGACTTGACTGGTTCGAAACTGATCGGCGCAAATCTCAATATCGCGTCCCTCAATTGCGCGAAACTCGATTATGCCGACCTGAGCAATGCGACACTCGTTGGGACTCACTGCAATCGAGCGAGCCTGCATCAAACGACACTTCGCGGTGCCGCTCTGCCTAATGCCGATCTGAGTGAAACCGATTTGCGAGAAGCGGATCTGCAGGAGGCGAATCTGAGCGGTTCAGATCTCAGGATGGCGACTCTTCATCGGGCCGTGCTGGTTGGTGCTAGTCTGGTCTGCGCGGATCTGAGCGGAGCGGACCTGGGACAATCCATTCTGTTCGGGGCCGATCTCCGCGGTGCGACTTTGATGGAAACCAGGCTGGAAGACATCGATTTGTCCGCGACTCGAGGGCTGAGCGACGTGCTCCATAACGGACCCTGTTGTATCGGCGTTGATACGCTATACCGATCCCGAGGGCGAATCCCTGAAGTCTTCCTGAGAGGCTGCGGTGTGCCCGAAACTCTGATCGCTTCGCTCCCATCACTGTTGCAATCCACGAGGCCCGATCACATTCCTTCGTATTTCATCAGCCATTGCCGGCAAGATGCGGAATTTGCCAAGCGCCTGTTCGTCAAAATGCGAATGGCTGGATATCGAGTCTGGATATCGCCCGAGAAAGTAGTGAATGACCGACACTACCGGCTACACGTCGATCATGCCACGCAGCGGACTGATCGATTGTTGCTGGTTCTCTCCGAAAACAGCCTGGCGAGCGAGTGGGTCAAAGACGAGATCAAACGGACTCGGAGGGTCGAAAAGCAGGGTAGTCCGTCTCGTATCATTTCGATTCGACTGGCAACAACCGAGCAGATGGACGTTTGGTATTGTCCGCACGAAGAAGAAGACCTCGCCGTCGGTATTCGATCACAACCCGTCGCGGATTTCAGTCAGTGGAAAAACAATGACGCGTTTGAATTCGCATTTAAGAGACTCGTGGAGGAACGAATTCAGGAAAAACAAAGGTGAAAACACAGGTGACAGGAACCAAATGCTGTATTTGCTCCTGACACCCTATCCGGATCTCCGGGCTTTTATGGCTCGTTCTTCGGAGCAACATTGAGGTCTTGACTAACCTCGATTGCCATCTCCTTAATGACATCCTTCACCCTCTCCTGGTATTCCCGGTTCATTTCCCGAACGAGATTCCGATCCTTTAGAACTTCCTCAATAGATGGAAGTTTCCATTGCTCCTCGGCCTTGTGGGCATCGGACGCAGGCCTGATGTAATTCTTGATCGCCGTTTTAACTTTTGGCCCGAACACAAAGGCAGAAATTTGAAGCGTAGATTGCAATTCCGAGTCGGCTCTAAGTAGTGGCGTAACCGTTTCTCTTAAAGCTTGATACTGTTCATCAAAAGTCGACTTTTCCCAGTCGGGATCGTCTTTTTTCTCAGCCTTTAACACAATGGCAAGCTTCGTAAGGGCTGAAGTCTCGGCAGCAAGCGATTGCAACGCGTTGATGTGCGCAGTAAGTTTAACCGCTTCGCCGAGGAGTCGAGTTTTTTGTTCAATCAGCTTCTCCCTTTCTTGCGACGCTTCTCGCGATTTCACGAACGAATGTTCTCGTGTCAGCTGAAACGAAACGACAAGACCAGAAAAAAGCGGTGTCAGCAACAGGGTCAGCAGCGATACTAAGATCTCTGTTTTAAATCTCTGCTCTTCGGTCTTCGCGAAGTTTGAGAAGGCGCTTTCCTTGCCCCCACCGGGCTTGCGCGGTGACGGTCGCATTCTTTGAACACTCGGGCTGCTCATTGGGGTTGAGTCCTTCGCATTGGTGATAGCTTTGCTCAGTACCGTCGCCACCTCAGCTAGACGCCCGATATCGGGCATCGGACTGAGGTGAATAAACAAAGGCGTCAGGATCCAAGTGCTGTATTTGGTTCCTGACACCCATTTCGTTTCGTGTCCTGTTTATTGAAGTCATCGTCATCACACGATGCGTTTTCCGTGTTGGAGTCGCCGGAGAAACTGGTGCCTCTAAGTCGCTGCGCTCCCCCAGGTTCAAGAACCTGGGCCAACCAGCGTAACTGGCGGCCGGTGGACAGACTATAACGGATTGGGATCGGTCGTCCAAATCATTCGCACGAGGAGCGATAGCCGGGGCATTTTGGTGATTCGGGTGCCTGAGCGTATGATCGACTGGTCTCATGCGTCATCCATGAACGCATCGCATTCCAGTGAGTTTTTGAAAGTCGGGGATCGTGGCCTCGTACGCCAAACACACGGAATCAGGCACTCCCAATAATAGGGATCATCACACGGACGTCCTGACCTACTGCTGTTTCGCGTGGACTTGGCTCAGATTCCAGCAACGGAACTGAGGCAGACAAGGTGTCGGGAGTCGAAAACGAAGTGGCTCGAACGGCAGGTCCGTTCGAGGGCGCACATCGTGCGCAATTTCTTGTCACAGAATCGCATTCAGAATTTGCGAGCCAAAGAAGTCGAAGGGATCAAAGAAGTTGAAGAACAAGTCAGTCGCCCGTGGCCGACGCTGCCAGCGTCTGTGTTCGCCGACGCTAGCAGCGTCGGCCACGGGGGTGCTTGGGACTTTTGGCGGTCGAAGGGGGCGAAGAAGTCAAAGGGATCGAAGGGATCAAAGAAGTCGCGCCGCAACACATCTGATTTAGGTGAGCCCGGCGGCGTCACGGCGTGTCGATTTAGTTTACCCTTCTCTTGCCCAGTTTGAAGCCGTGCGCTAGATTGCGGACCAAAGGAGCCGCAGATATGGGTTGGGCCAGTGCACCACAGAAGCGTGATCAGATGGTGTTGTTC
>JAKFVC010000241.1 GCA_021732415.1 Planctomycetaceae bacterium | reverse complement strand
GGGTCATGCCGCCGGCGGGTGTCTCGACGATTGGAGCAACACGTGGAGCCGTTCCGCCGCGAGGGGGAATCGGTGTCGGGGGCGTGGCGACGTCGGTGCGCAGGGCTGTCCGGCCTGGATCGGGAACGGGAGAGAGTGCGGTGCCGTAAGATGCACCACCATACGGGTATCCGTAAGCGGTACCGTATGTCGGATACCCAGGCAGTGCTGCCGTGCCGATCCCGTTGGGACCACTGAGGGCCACACCGGTCGTACCGTCGACCAGGATCGGTCGCATGGTCGTGACTTGAACTTGTTGCGGAATCCGTTCGGCCACGTAGCGGGTGCTTTGCACAGAAACCATCCGCTGAGTCGTAAAGGCGACGGTGCGCGGGACTTGATAAGTCACTTGGCGTACGCCAGGGACGGCCACTTGGCGAGTGACCGGGATTTGTTCGGTGATGACGTTCGGAACGTAGGTTCGTTCGGCCACGACGGCGGGCGTCATCGCCATCCGAGCTGAATAGAACGAGCGGTTCATCGCACCCAGCAGGCCAGGACGGCTGTCATAGGCACAGGGGGCCACTTGCGGACGGCATTTGTAACTGGTGACCCAGCGGCCACAGTCGCGGGTCCGGGTTTGCGTTTCGCAGACCGTCTGATAGCTGACGGTAGGAACCTGGGCGGTCCGTGTTTCGATTTCCTGGCGGTAGGCAACTTCCTGCACCGGAACCTGCCGTGTCTCGCAGACCGGTCGTTGCACGACTTGCTCGACCGTTCGCGTTTCCGTGAAGGGTTGCATCACGACGCGGGGCGGAGGCGGGGCACAAACAATCTGAGGCGGCGGGGCACAGCAGGAGGGGCCGCAAATCGAGGCAGGGACGACCGGCATCGCGCAGGTATCACAGCCTCCTCGAAATACGCCGCCGAACGGCATCCATTGGGCGGAAGCGGACTGGGTCATGCCTCCCAGGCTCAATGCCCCCAATATGGCAAGTCTTTTCAGTGTCAAATGTGACATGGAACCATTCCTGTCGAAAGTGGTGAGATGGGAGTTTTGTGGAGGTGAAGTGAGGGGATGCAACGCAGGCCGGAAGATGGGATGTGCTGGCGGAGTCCCGATTGACTAGTGGGACCGTTGGTTCGGCTGTCGTCGCGTGCGGAGAGGTGTATCGGAATTTAAAAATTCGGTCAATCCCGCCTGACTTTCTCTCAAGTTTCGCGGCGTCGCTGCCGGAGGCCGCGGTCATCGCAGGACTTAGGGCGAAACTGTTGCCTATTTCACCTGACGGCCAGCGGCAATTTCTGCGTCTCCTGCGAAAAAAATTGCGAACTTTCGGGCATAGTCCGGCAGGTACTGCCGTTCGCTTAGGCGGGCCAGTAACTTTCGTCCCGTCCGTCCTTTATGTCCTTTGCGTCCCTTGGAATTCAAAAGGACATAAAGGACTGAAAGGACAGAAGGGACCTCCCAAGCACGCGTTTCCGCTGGGTAACGAAAAAACTAGATAAATGTCGTTCAATTTCCGCAGAAAACCGATGTGCACCGCTTACGAACCGTACGACCGGAATGTCTTGCGGTGATTCCCCAGATACCGTGGAAATCAGTCACCTTCTCGGAAAAGTTGGAGGGGAAAATGGCGATTCTAGGTAACACGGAACTCAAATTCCGATCGCGGGCTTCACGAGCTCTGTAGATACCACGCAAAGATGATTCAACATGGCTGGCAGCTCACCAGCCCGGACCGATCGCCACCGGCGGTCATGCAATCAGAGAGTGACCCCAGTGTCGGGATGCCTCTCTGCTGATCACTTTATCCCCCTATGCAGTTTGTTGGAGGAATTATCTTGAACGCCATGAATGATCGAGAACTGGGATTCGACGGAACTCCTCTGCCTCGTTCAACCGAGAACCCCAAGACGAAGTGGGGTTTGTTGGGAGTCGGACTTGCCATCGGATTTTTGGGTATGAACCTGTTCGTCACCCGGCCGTTGACGACGCGGATTGCTAAGTTGGAAAGCGAACTGGCCACAGTTGAAGACGGCATGCAGGACCTCGTCGGAGTCCGCAACGAAGTCTGGCAGACCAGCAATCTGCTCAACAGCTTGAAGGCTCAGCGACAGCAGGTCGCCGACGCGAACATGGCCTTGAAAGAGATGCGTGAATTTCGCCAGGAATTCATGACGGAATCAGGCCATACCCTGGCAGCCTCGCAATCGCTGGAAGGCCTGGTGGCCTTGCAGAACACGGTGTTGGCTCAGCAGAACGACGTCGCTCCGGCGTCCGAAATGCTGGACAAGATCGTGACGACGCAAGAGAAGTTGATTGCTCAGAAGGATACGAACCTGTCGGCTCAGGAATCCCTGCAGCAGTTGGTCGCAGTGAAGGACCTGGCTCAAGCCCAGTCGCCCGAATTGCCGTTGGCTCAGACGACGTTGAAGGACCTGATTGCTCTGAAGGATCAGACCCGGGCTCAAGCGGCAGAAATCGCCACCGCCCAGGACAGCTTGAAGCAATTGATCGCCTTGAAGGATCAGGCCTTCACGCAGTTTGATTCGCTCGCCGCGTCACAGACCAGCCTGCAAGGGTTGATCGACCTGAAGGCTCGCGTCATCGACTACACCTCCGACGTGGCTCAAGCGAGCAAAGCCGTTGGTGAATTGCTGGCTTTGAAGGATCAAGTTGTCGGCCAGGGTGAAGTGACGACACAAGCCCGTGCTCGGGCTGATGAATTGCTGGCGTTGCGTGACAAGTTGCTCGTTCCGGTGGAAGTCATGAACAGTGCGACGACCAATCTGACCAGCCTGATTGCGATGAAGGACAAGGTCATCGGTCAGACCGGCGACATCGCCGAAGCCATTCAGACCCTCGAGATCCTCGCCGATTTCAGCGAAGAATTTGAGAGCCGGATTGCTTCGCTGGGCCAGCTCCGCCAGAGCCTGATGGAAATCGTCCTGTTGGAGACGACCATTACCCGCGTGACACGCGCCCTCGAACCGATGACGCAATTGGGCAACATTCGCCGTCTGAACGACAACGATCTGCGTGATGCGGCTCGGACGATTCTCGAACAGCGTCAGACTCGGATTACTCAGAAGCCAGACCATCCTGTCGTGCAGGCTGAAACGGCTCCCGGTCCGGTGCCTGCCCCGGTTGATCTGCCGGAATAGTGGAAGTCGAAACTCAACATGAAATCACAGCATGACTGAACGTGCTGCGGACATACAACAGGCCGGGCGAGATGGCAACATCTCGCCCGGCCTGAACTGTTTTATGGATCGCCGAAGTCGCCCAGAGTTCTGATCCGAAGTCCGGGGGAGTTTGGCGATAGACCCAAGTGGTCAAGTTGCCATCGACGACATGCGAATCGCTGCTCTTTCAGGTGGACTGATTTTTGTCAATTTGGATAAGATTTTGGCCCAGTGCGGCGAAAGTAATTTGCCCAAGTCGTCTTTCATAAGTCCCATTCGTCCCATGATTGGGGATTCATGCATGGGACTTATGGGATTAGGCAATCGGCTGGACCAGTTACTGTTTAGCTGCCCGGAATCTTTCACCCAGCAGCGCAGTTGAACGCTTATCACACGATAGCAACTGCGGAGTGGATTCCATTCAACCAACTGCCTGATCTGCGCGCAGGTCACTGATTAACCTTGTGGCAGCTGAGCGGCCCTGTGCGGATACGCTCGTTATTTGCCGTCTTTGATGTGTTCAAACACTTGTCAACGCAAAAAGAAAAACGCGAAAGCCAACTTAACTGGTTGAGCATTCGCGTTTTAGATGTTTTGTGTGATTGACTTTGCAGCACAGCGAATCGACTACGCTGCGGTCGGCGTATCCCCAGCACCAGCGAGGCCCACCAGCAGTTCGAAGTCAGGATCGCTGCGCAGGCGGTCGAAATCTTGTTCTTCAGAGATCAGGCGCTTCAGATCGCAGTTCATGCGTAGTGCGCGACCTAACCAGGAGAGGGCTTGCGACTTGTTGCCGGCCAATGCCCAGTAGCATGCAAGATTATAGAGGACAACAGGTTCAGTCGGGTCGGCGGCGTAGGCTTGTTCCATCGCAGTGATGGCCCGCTCAAGCCGATCCGTTCGCTTGTAGCACCAAGCCATCGCCATCAGCAATGACAGGTTTTCCGGCTGCTCTTCCAAGGCGACATCGAAGGCATCGAGAGCCGCTTGGTGGTCGCCCATCTGTCGCAACACCATGCCACGCAGGTAATTAGAAGCGAACTGTGCCCGCTCCGGGTCAATAATCGCGTCTAAACATTCCAAGGCATGCTGCGGCATCTCCAGCATCAAATAGCCTTCGGCCGCATGCAGCAACTTATCGCGTCGAACTCGCAAGTTTTTGACCATGATCGAACCCCCCCGCATCTTCTGAATCGGCCATTTTCTGAATGGGCCATGTTCTGAATGGGTCGACAGTCCCTGTTACGCCAGCTTGAAAAGTCCATTTCCCTGGCTCAGCTTGAAACACATGTTCCAAGAGTTGCGAGGGTGTTTTTTAGTCACACGTCGCGGTTGTTACCAACTATTTCAAATTTCGTCTATGGCGACATCAAAGCGTGTGTCAAATCGATCGTTCTGCGTGAGTCGTTGGCAGGTTCTTAGCAGTTGACTAGCATAGGTGCAATTCGCGGACCGCTGTCTTAAAAAATTGTAAATTGAATTGCACTGAGTTATGACGCATTCGAGGAGAAATTGGTTCGGGTAAAACGTATCAAATAGGCCGCACCTGTCGCGAGAACTGAACACATTCAAAATCTATGATCTATCATTCGGACCGAATCAGGTGGCCAGCAAGACGAACAGTTTACTTCGGCGTAATTTTCTTCCAGATCATGTCGGACTTAACGTGAACGCGAAGCTAACAATTCAACGGCTGATATCGGTCTACAGCAAGCTTACCGCATCGCGACGAAGGCAGCAGACTTGGAACGTCAATCGTCGAGCAATCTCGCTGCGTTTTCCGATAAACTGCTGGCCGCAAGGGGCAAGCCCGATATGCGGAGAATGAGGAATGACGAATCACGTTAGAGTTTTCCAACTGACGAGCTTGGTTGGCGTGTGATTTCGCTAATGTTATCGCAACGGCACATGCTGATTTCTTGAATCAACAATCGCTGCCGTTCTGGCGGTCCCCGCCCCCGGACGTTGCCTGGAGACCCACCAACCCACGAGCTAAACACCTGCCCGCAGACGGATATCCGCGAATTCTTCAGGCGTATTCGCATTGCGGAAGGAATCGAGCTCCGGATCAATTTGGCGTAGCGCAGTCAGCGGAATCTGATTGACCTTCGCGCCGTCCCACAACGACACAACTCGCAGCTTGCCGGCCGCCAGCATCTCGGTGAGACGCGTCTCCAGGCTAAGGCGATAAACGGCCGCCAGAGGTTGCGGGAAGGCTCCATCCACGGGAATCGCCACGTCAGCGTCCCCCAACTCGCTGCAAATCAATCGGACGAGGTTTGGTTTGAGCAGCGGGACATCGCAGGCCGAAACATAGGCTGCAGTCACCTGCCCGCGTAACAGTGCGAAACCGGCCGCCATACCACCGATGGGTCCCTGGGCCTCACGTTCGTCCCGAGCAATCAGAACATCCGGGGGCAGCAGCGGCAACTCTTGACCTGGCGCCGCCACGACGACGATGGGCGAGACGACCTCGCCGAGTAACCGCACGACGCGCTGCAACAACACTTCGTTTCCAAACGGCAACCACGCCTTCGGCTGCCCCATGCGCGAACTCTTGCCGCCACAGAGAACGATTCCACCGATTCCAGGCAGTTGGGACATAGCAGCCTTTTGTGACGGTGGGGTGGGGTCGGGTCTACGATTTTTCGAAATTGGCCGTGCTATGGCCGAATTGCATGTCAGGCGCTAAACGGCCAATTTCCAAAAATCGTGGCCCCGACCGCTGATTGAAGGTCAAAAGAGGATTTTGGAACACTGATCTACGCTAATCAACACTAATGGAAGACAAGTAAATCCAAGTCGATTGTCAACTTGACGTTCAGTTTTGGAATTTCTGGATCTGTATTGATTAGCGAAGATTAGTGTTCCAAACTCTTTTCTATCGGTCGCCGAATGATGCGTCCAAGTGCCGGGGTCGGGTCTTCACTACCGCTGATAAATTGGCAGATATCCGTTCTCAATCTGCAGGATCGTCGCGTTGATCGCCGTCACATAGACCGGCCCGACGTGCCCTTCTTTCCAGCTTCCGGTCGGAGTCTGCTGGCGCATCAGGCCATCGCTGATCTGCAGGTAATACTTGTCCCACTCGGCCCCGCCCACGCGGAACAGAGCCTGGGCGTAGTAATAATGAGCGTAATGCCAATGTCCGAACGAGCGGCCGTTGTCGCCGGTCGCGCTCAGATTCTGGCGGCAATAGTTCATCAGCTTTTTGACGTATTCCGAGTCATAGTCACCCGAATTGAACATGCAGGCCACGGCCGCCGCGGTGATCGGCGGGCGAGCTCCCCCGCCCTTGATGCTGTATTGCACGCCTCCCTCGGGAGTCGTGCATTTCTTGATATAAGCCACGGCCCGGTCGATGACTTCTTTCGAAACAGGGATGCCCGCGTTGCGGCAGGCTCGCAGGCCTTGTACCTGAGTCACGCAGGTCGAACCCTCGTCGAAGTCGTTGCCGTCCTTCGCCGACACATAGCCCCAACCCCCCGCGGTGGTTTGGGCGCTGACACAGAACTCGACCGCCTTGGTGAGCTTTACCCGCAACTCTTCCCGACGCGCAGCATCTTCTTCTTCGCCGAAGACCTGCGACAGGAAGAGCATCGAAAAGCCATGCCCGTAGGTGTAGTGGTAGTCGTTCTCAAAACCGATGAGGCCATTCGGATGGCTCATTTCCAGCAGATAGCTGACGGCATTGCGGATGTGTTTGGCGTACTTGCCCCGCATTGTGGTTGAGCCCTCGCACAGCAGGGCATTCCCGGCCAGCGCCGTCATGGCGACGCGATACTGGCTGCCTTGGGCCTCCCAGAAACCCTGTGGCTTTTGCTCGGCGGCCAGCCAATCGAGAGCCCGCGTGACGGACTGCTTGATCTTGGGATCGTTATTTTTTGCGGCGACAGGGCCAGCACTCGCCCAGAGCATGCCACACAGACCGACCAGCAATAAGCCACGTCGCATCGCAAAATCTCACAATCGCATTGGACTTAGACAATGAGCACTTGAACCAAGTTATTGTATCGGGATATTGAAGGCAGCGGCAACAGGGATGTCCCCAGTGTCGGGTATTTCCGTGAATCGTAGCCACGCTCGGCAGAACGTGGATCCCAGAGCGTGAGTCACTGGGGAATAATTGCCATTTCAACCCACACTCTGGTTCGCGTGCCGACATTCGCCGATACCAAACGGCGTTTTCCGGGTTAAATGGTCAATACCGGGCCATGGTCACGAGCATCTTTCTGGATGCTGATGGCTCGAATGGAAGGAAGCTGCAACATGTTACGAGTCCTTTCGATTGGATTGACGACTTTGTTTGTCGCCACGACCCTCGTGATCGGGCAGGATGCGGCCTTGAAAACGCGTGAAAAGCCAGCGGCGAAGGATGCCGCCAGCGAGGCAATTGATTTCAATCGGGCTCGCGAACTCTTTCGAAAACGGCAGAGCGGTGAGGACCTTTCCCCCAGCGAAGAGGAATTCTTGAAGCGCGCCATGGAAGCGCGGAGAAAACAACAAGGTGGCCCCGCCCCCGTGCCCCGGGAAAAGACCGGACTGGTCCCGCTATCGGACATGACCGCCAAGGATCGCTACCAGGGACAAGACGGCGGCCTCTACGGCGGCGGGGAAAATGTTCCGCCCGAAAAACATCGCCAGGCCGCCTTGGAGATGCTCGATCAGATCCAACCGCTCGATCGCGAGGGAAAACCGTCGGACAACGGCCGGGTTGTGCTGATCTCCATCAGCATGTCCAACGCGACACAGGAATTTTCCACATTCAAGCGGATTGCAGATGCCGATCCGGATAAATCGTCGCAGTTGACGATTGTGGATTGCGCGCAGGGGGGACAGGCGATGGCTGAATGGGTCAGTCCGCGAGCGGAACCCTGGGCTGTCGCCGAACGACGCATTGCCAACGCCAACGTGTCTCCGGAACAGGTGCAAGTCGCCTGGATCAAGCTGGCCAATAAAGGCCCGCGCGGCAATCTGCAGGAACACGGCCAGAAACTGCAACGCGATACGCAGGCGGTCATCCAAAATGCCAAGTCACGCTTCCCCAATCTGCGCATCGCCTATCTGGAGAGCCGCATTTACGGCGGCTATGCGGTCGGCAATCTCAATCCGGAACCCTACGCGTACGAATCCGCGTATCCCGTTCGCTGGCTGATTCAGGATCAAATCAAAGGCGAGGCCGAATTGAACTTCAGCGCAGAGCATGGTGCCGTGAAGGCGCCGTTGTTGCTCTGGGGGCCCTACCTATGGTCGGATGGAGTCCAGCCGCGACAGGGAGACGATCTGGTGTGGAAACGATCAGACCTCGCCGATGACGGCACGCATCCCTCGCGGGCTGGCCAGGAAAAGGTCGCCCACCTGTTGCTGAACTTCTTCAAGACCGACCCCTTAGCGAAGTCGTGGTTCCGGGGCAAATAGGGGGCGTGCAAATCGCCATTGCGGTCCATGGGAGGGCGAGGCTCCCGCCGAGCCGAAAGCGAGCTTTAGCTCGGCGTCCACCGGAGGTTCTTCAACAACCGGGCCTCCGGCGGTCGCCGACCTGGCGGTCGTCTTAGGCTCGGCAGGGTACCCTCTGGGTCCCTCGCCCTCCCATCAACTCACTCAGCGCAGCAATCCAGCGTTCCGTTGCGATTCCCTCCCTGCGAGTCCACAATAGCGCCCAGCGCAACAGTGTCTCCCCGGGTTGGACTTCCACAGAAGAGCACCGATCATGATGCGGATGTTGGTGGCGGCGGTTGTCGTCTTGAGTTGTTCCGTAATTCCCGTTACTCGTGCCGACGAGATCAAGCTGAACGGGCACACGTTTACCCTGCCCCCCGGCTTCGAGATCGAACTCGTCGCCGGCCCGCCGCTGGTCGATCGTCCGATCACTGCAGCTTTGGATGAGGCGGGGCATCTCTACATTGCCGATTCATCCGGCTCGAACGACAAAGTCGACAAGCAACTCGCCGAAAAGCCGCACCGGATCGTCCGCCTGACCGACTCGAATGGTGATGGCAAGTACGACACCAGCACGGTGTTTGCCGACAAGATGATGTTCCCAGAAGGGACAATGTGGCTGGATGGCTCAGTCTATGTGGCAGCCCCTCCCAGCATTTGGAAACTCACCGATACGAACGGCGACGGCGTCGCGGACGAACGTATCGAGTGGTTCAAAGGCAAGACCCTGACCGGCTGCGCGAATGATTTGCACGGTCCCTACGCCGGCCCCGACGGTTGGATTTACTGGTGCAAGGGAGCCTTCGCCGAACAGACCTACGAACGACCCGGTCAGAAGCCCTTCGTCACGAAGGCCTCGCACATCTTCCGCTGTCGACCGGATGGTTCGGGCATTGAACCTGTCATGACGGGCGGCATGGATAACCCCGTGGACGTGGTCTTCACGCCCGGCGGCGAGCGCATCTTTACGACGACCTTCTTTCAAAACCCGGGTGGCGGCAAGCGTGACGGCTTGATTCACGCAGTCTACGGTGGAGTCTACGGCAAGGTTCACGGTGTCCTCGATGGCCATCCGCGAACGGGAGACGTGATGCCCGTCATGAGCCATCTCGGCCCCGCCGCGCCGTGCGGATTGACCAGCTATTCGTCGCCCTCCTTCGGTCCCGAGTACCGCAATAATCTCTTCGCCTGTTGCTTCAATCAGCACCGCATCACGCGTCACATCCTGAATGCCGATCAGTCGATGTACCAATCAAAAGACTCGGATTTTGTGGTCTCGGACAACGTCGACTTTCACCCCACCGATATCCTCGAAGACGCCGATGGAAGTCTACTGATCATGGACACCGGCGGCTGGTACAAGCTGTGTTGCCCGACCTCGCATCTCGCGAAGCCAGATGTGCTGGGGGCCGTTTACCGAGTTCGTCGCAAAGCCGCGCAGATTCCGGTTGATCCGCGTGGCGTAATGTTTGATTATGCCAGGCTCAGTGTGGCGGAGCTGGCCAAACTGCTGGCCGATATTCGCCCTGTCGTTCAAGAGCGAGTCATTAAAGAACTGGCCCGGCGCGGGAACGATTCCATCCCCATATTGGCCGGAGTCATTCTCAATGATCGATCGGAGCAATGCCGGCGCAATGCGGTCTGGGCTCTCACACGCATCGATCAAGGAACCGCACGCGCCGCCATTCGTCCCGCGTTGGCAGATCGTGATGTCGAAGTCCGGCAAGCGGCCTTAAATTCAATCAGCTTATGGCGCGACAAGGAGGCATTGCCGGAACTACTGGTCTCTCTTCGCAGCGGGTCGTTGATGAACCAGCGAGTCGCGGCCGAAGCCTTGGGACGGATTGGCGACTCCGAGCAAGTGGTCAAATTATTGACGGCCGCCGCACAGCAGAGTGATCGTGGACGTGACCACGCCGTCGCGTATGCACTTCTGGAACTGCACAACGCTGCCACGACCGCGGCTGGGCTGCAGGACTCGAGTCCCGCCGTTCAGAAGGCTGCGTTATTCGCCCTCGACCAACTACCAGATAGTAAGTTGGACCCGCAGAGCGTCGCCAAGTTGCTGGCGTCTCCCGACGCCGGCTTAAAAGAAGCGGCAGCTTGGGTCATTGGACGCCATCCCGAATGGAGTGACGCCTTAGTCGGATTCTTGCGAGTGCGGCTCTCGGACGAAAAGCTGAGCGAAGCCGATCGCCTGGAACTCGAACGGCAGTTGGCACAGTTCGCCAAGACAGAGTCGGTGCAGAAACTGCTGGCAGACATTTCCGCTGAACCGTCAGCATCTCAAATCTCTCGCCTCAGTGCCCTGCAGTCCATGCGAGCGTCCGGACTCAAGGAACTCCCCGTCATTTGGTCGTTGGCGCTCGCAGCGACCTTATCTGATGCGGATCCCGCTCGCCTTCAGCGCGGCCTCGCAGTGTTGCGGGCGTTTCCGCCTGTGAAGTCCGCCGAACTCGCACCCGAGATCGCATCACGACTGCAAACGATTTCGCTGAATGACCAGTTTGCCCCGGAGATCCGCCTGGAAGCACTTGCTGTCCTGGCTACCGCGCCGCGCGAATGGGACGCCGTGCAGTTCGCGTTGCTGAAGGCCAACCTCGACCAGGACAAGTCGGTTACGATTCGCTCCCTTGCGGCCGAAGTGATTTCGAAGTCGAAGCTGACTCCCTCGCAATTGCTCGAGTTGGCTGACATGTTCAAGATCGTGGGTCCATTGGAGGTGGACCGTCTCTTAGCGGCATACGAACAAGGCGGCACAGAAGCCGTCGGCCAGAAACTGGTGGCCTCGTTGAAGGACGCCGCCGCGTTGAAATCGATCCGGCAGGATGCGTTGAAACTGCGGCTGGCCAAGTTCAGCCCGCAAGTGCAGCAGTCCGCTCAGCCATTGTTTGAGATCCTTAATGCCGAAGCAGGCAAGCAGAAGGAGCGTCTGGAAGAACTGCTGGCCGGCTTAAAGGACGGCGACATCCGCCGCGGCCAAGCCGTCTTCTACAGCCAGAAAGCGGCGTGCGTGGCCTGTCATGCCATCGGCTATCTCGGCGGCAACACGGGACCCGATCTGACCCGCATTGGCGGCATCCGCACCGAACGTGATCTCCTGGAATCGATCGTCTTCCCGAGCCTCAGCTTCGTCCGCAGCTACGAACCCGTGACGATCGTTACCACCGAAGGCAAGGTCCACAACGGCCTGATCCGCCTGGAAACGACTGACGAAATCACGCTGGCCACCGGTCCCAAAGAGGAAGTTCGCATCCCCCGAGCCGACATCGAAGAACTCCGCCCCAGCACACTCTCCATCATGCCCGCGGGCCTTGACCAGCAACTCACCCGTCAGCAGTTGGCAGACTTGATCGCCTTCTTGAAGAACGCGAAATGACCGTTTCGCCGTGGAATCGTTGTGTCAGAAGATTTGGAACACTAATCTACGCTAATCAACACTAATACAAACCAATTCAAGACGAAGACCGGCCAGATTGCAGTGGCGTGGTCTTCGCATTTGATTAGTGTAGATTAGCGAAGATTAGTGTTCCAAAAGCTTTTTTCCGAAGGGCGACTGGCATGTTGAAAGAAGAAGGCTATTCCCTGATGGGTGCCGCGTTCGAAGTCTACAATCAGCTTGGTTACGGTTTGGCTGAAGAAGTCTACCAACAAAGCCTGGAAATTGAACTCGGATTGCGAAACATCCCATTCCTGACAAAACGCGAATTGGGTGTGTTTTACAAGGATCGGGAGTTGGAGACAAAATACAAGCCAGACCTGTTTGTGTTCAATGCAATCGTCGTAGAGATAAAGGCTGTCGCGGAATTGATTTCGGATCACGAAGCACAACTACTTAACTACCTGCGGATCGCTCGCCAGCCAATTGGGTACCTGATCAATTTCGGCCGGAAGTCTGAGTTGCAATGGAAACGCTTCGTTGTGTCGGATCTTCATACGTGAATGCGGAAATTCAAATACAATACTTTTTGGAACACTAATCTTCGCTAATCTACACTAATTAAGAACAAAAGCAGTCGTGATTTGATCAAATCACGACTGCTTTTGTTGTCTTTTTCTGAGATCAGTGTAGATTAGCGAAGATTAGTGTTCAAAAAAGCAATTTCCTGTCCGAGTCAGCTCCCTGTCCTCGAGCAGCACGTTTCCCCCCAGTACGAACATCCGCAGCGACACCGCCAACATCATCAACATGCCGACGAAATACAGGACAGGGGCCAGCTTCAGCACGGGAATAAACGCTACCTGCAAATAGCAGAGGAATCCCAAGAAGCTGCGATATCGCAAGAAGTACGTGTAAATCGCCTTGTTCAAGAATCCGAACGCACTGGCCCCCACCGCGACTCCGGTGATGCCTAAATCCAGGTGATAGGGAATCCAAGGCAGATACCCCGGCGTATAACCGACCTCGGCTGCGCCGGGGTAGAAGTGCTCGTTGACGACGACCGATCCATAGACGAACGGTTTGGCTGGCCACAAGCGGCGCGGGACGTATTCCCACAGCGAACTCAACAGGGTGCCCCCGAAGTTCGGCCCAAAGTTCTCGGACCGTCCCACATAGCGGGCGGCGTTGTCGAAGTAGTCGTAGTACTGCAGCGTCTCTTTCAGACTGTCGAAGTTCCCCTGGAGCCACGGTGAGATCAACACCATCGGCACACCCAGCCCCGCTGCGACGGCCACTTCCCCCCAGGTAAAGGTCCGGACGTAGAAGTTGAAGTAGATGCCCCCCGCCATGATGACCCCCACCATCGCGGCCTTCGAGCCGAAGTAGGAGATCAAGTAAAGGCACAGCGCGGTCCCTGCCAGCAGGATGAAGCGGTCCCGTATCCGTCCATAATAGAGCCAGCCCAGGTAGGCCAGAAACAGGCACGTTTGAGACAACACATACCAATGGCCGCTTCCGGCACGTCCTCCCAGATAGGCCATCCGCGGACTGATCAACCAGAGGGAGCCGACCGGGCTTTCTCGCATCAGCAGCCAAAACAAGATCCCCGCTAGCACGATCAAGCCGCCAAAATACAACAGGCACAGCATCTGCGGAGTTCGCCGAGAGATATCGCCCGTCCGCCGCCGGGCCACTTCCCACGGTCCCAACAGGATCTCGCAAGCCGGCAGGAACGGGTTCAGCGGTGTGAGAAATGGCCAGGTCAGGCAGAACAAGTAGAGTGACGTCGTCAGGCTGGCCTCAATCCACCACTCCTGATCGAGTTGCGTCGAATGGGCCACATCTTGGGCTAGCGGTGCCAGGCCCGCCATTACGAAGAGTTGTAAGCTCGGATACAGCAGGGGATTAAAGAGGCTGCGATAGCGGTACGTCACGGCCCCGGCGCACAGGGCCGTCAGCAGGCAATAGCCCCACAGGCAGAGTTCCAGCAGCGGCAGGTCCGACATGCGTAAACCAAATTCCTGGTCGGTTTGTCGCAGAACTCGCCAGAGTTCTGGGGTTGCGATAGCCATCCTGACGATCTCACCTGAAGTCTGGCGACTTCGGCTACGCCCGCGCGTAGTATATAATGACGTCACAAAGTTCTGAAACCACGGCTCATTTAAGTCTGCATTGATATTTTAAGGTTTGCCTGCCATGTCCACCGTGTTGCCGATCGCCGGAATGCCGGTTGAATCCAACGAAGATCCGCTTGATCTGATCGAGGAAATCGAAAGCCTGAAGGTCCGTGAAGACGCGACGATCCTCGCCCATTTCTATGTCGACGGAGACATTCAAGACATCGCCGACTTCACGGGTGACAGTCTCAAACTGGCCCGTGATGCGACCAAGGTGACGACCAAGACCATCGTCTTCTGCGGTGTCCACTTCATGGCCGAGTCGGCCAAGATCCTCAGCCCGGAAAAGCGGGTCCTGCTGCCCGATCTGCTGGCGGGATGCTCGCTCGCCGATAGCTGTCCAGCCGATAAACTGGCCGCCTATCAGCAGGAATTGCGAGCCCAGGGGCACGACTTCGTCACGGTGGCCTACATCAACACGACTGCGGCCGTGAAGAGCCTGTGCGACTGGATCGTGACCAGCGGCAACGCGCGAGAAATCATCGATCGGATCCCGCAGGACAAGGAAATCCTCTTCGTCCCCGATCAGCACTTGGGCCGATACCTGTCGGAAGTGACCGGCCGTAAGATGATCCTCTGGCCCGGTTCGTGCATGGTCCACGAGATCTTTTCCATCCAGGATTTGCTGCGAGCGAAGAAGAACAATCCCGGCAGCATCGTGATGGCTCACCCCGAGTGTCCCAAGAACATTCTCGATGTCAGCGACTTCGTCGGCGGCACGGAGAAGATGCGGCGCAAGGTGTCCGAAACCAAAGAGCCGACCGTCTTTCTGGTGGCGACTGAATCCAACATGATTCATCCCCTGAAGGCCTTGGCTCCGCAGCATACTTACTTGCCGGTACCGGGGATCTCGGCCTCGGACGGAACGACCTGTGCCTGCAACCGTTGCCCGCACATGGCGCGGAATACGCTGGCCGCCGTGAGAAACTGCTTGCGAGACGGCCGGCCGGAGATCACCTGGAGGCCCTATTTCGCTGACGCCCAAGCGGTTTTGCAACGCAGCCTCCTGTAGTCGGTACCGTGGGACGGGTCTCCAGGCCCGTCCGTCCTCGTTCGAAGAAATTGGGCAGCGAATTAAAGGAGACAGCGAATAGGGAGAGGCCCTGATTCGCTGCCGATCCTGAAATTGTTAATTTGGACGGACGGGCCAGGAGACCCGTCCCACGATGCATCGGGCCACTCGTTGCCGCACCGCGCTCGTGTTGCTAACATCGGTGAAATTGGCCTTCCTCCTCGTCCCCCAGTGGTGTCGTCATGCCGGTCGCGGCTGCTGTTCCTGCTTCCACCGTGAAATGGACTCGTAAGCATTTGTTGGGTCTGGAAGAGCTTTCCGCAGACGAAATCACCCTCATCCTCGACCAGGCCGAGGAATTCAAGCGCCTCGCCGCACGCGGTGAGACCAAGCTCAAAGCACTCTCCGGCACGGTCGTCGCCAATCTGTTTTTCGAGAACTCGACCCGCACCAAAACCAGCTTCAGCCTGGCCGCCAAGCGGTTGAGTGCCGACACCATCGACTTCAGCGCCGGCGGCAGCAGCCTGTCGAAGGGCGAAACCTTTATCGATACCGCCCGCAATATCGAGGCCATGGGCGCGAATCAGGTCGTCGTCCGGCACAGCACGCCGGGGGCACCGTTGCTGCTGTCTCAGCACGTAAATGCCAGCATCTTGAATGCGGGCGACGGGACTCATGAGCATCCCACTCAGGGGTTACTGGACGTCTTCTCGATCCGCGAACGAGTCGGCCACATTAAAGGGCTGACGGTCGCACTGGTCGGCGATATCCTGCACAGCCGCGTGGCCCGGTCGAACATCTGGGGCCTGACGAAGCTCGGGGCTCATGTGATCGTCTGCGGTCCGGCAACCCTCATTCCGCCGCACATCGAACGCTTGGGTGTGGAGGTCGCTCATAACTTCGACAGCATCCTACCGCGTTGTGATTGCGTGAACTTGCTGCGGATTCAGTTCGAACGGCAGCGGAGCGGCCTGTTCCCGTCGATCACGGAGTACTCGCACTTGTTCGGGATGAATGGCGACCGGCTGAAGAAATCCAAGTCCGACATCGTGATCCTGGCCCCTGGCCCGATCAATCGCGGGGTCGAGATCACTCCCGACGTCGCCGATGGCCGCAATTCGGTCATCCTGGATCAGGTGACGAATGGGTTGTTTATTCGCATGGCCTGTTTGTATTTGTTGCATCAGCGACAGAATCCAACGGCGAGTTAGTGCTTCCTACGTGAGACAACTGCTCCCCTCGCCCTGGTACCCCGGGGAGAGGGGCTGGGGGTGAG
>JAKFVC010000176.1 GCA_021732415.1 Planctomycetaceae bacterium | reverse complement strand
CCCAAACCTGACACCCGAGTGCAGAATGAAACCGTTCACAGGATCTAGCGCAACAGAAACTCCCGATTTCCACAACCCCAGCTCAATTCAAAAACGCTGGGCTATTTGACGAGAGGCATCATCCCAGGGCGAGGCTCCCGCCGAGCCTAAAGCGACCGCAGGTCGGAGTCCGCCAGAGGCATTTCAACAATGATGCATCCGGCGGTCGCCGAGCTAAAGCTCGTGTTAGGCTCGGCGGGGTACCCTTTGGGTCCCTCGCCCTCCCCTGAACCGCAACCCGAGGTCATTTCCCCCAGACGAGCTCCACCAGAATCGGCCATTGCTTCGTCATAAATACCAATCCCGCCATCCCCAGATAAAAGACGCCACAGCCAATGACACCGGCCCGGTGATACCAGCGCGGACGCACCTCCGGCGGCAGTAAGGTGCAGTTCACCCACAGGACATGGAACGACGTCAAACCAATGGCCAGGTTGTTCAAATTCGCGATGACCAGCGTCATCAACTTAGGAGTGCCATAGGTGCTAAACAGATACGCGGCGACGGCAGTCCACAGGACGTACGTAAACAGAATCGTGTAGTAAATCCGTTTGACATCGTTGCCCGAAAATGTCTCGCGGATGCGGCGGCTGCCTGACCAGAGGAGATCGGTCCACCGGCGGCTGAAGTCGTCGACGACAGACATCTGACTGGGCAGCATCACCATCAAGCCGACAAACACCGTGATGATCCACAGCACCTTGCCCGTGGCCGCAGAGAACAGAGGTGCGTGCCGAATTCCATCCGCCGTGATCAGCGATTGAGCCCAATCGAGCTTCGCACCCACCAGGTCCGAATGCGGGGCGAACTGTAGCGACAGCAATGCGGGCAAGGCCATTCCCATAAAGCAGCCTGGGCCCCACACATAAACCTGATCGACCAGAATATAACGCCACCAGCCCTGCCAGCGACGCAGGTTTTCCGGATTGATGGCAAACGTCTTACCGAGATGACTGAGCGTCACATGGCGTCCGCCGACAGCACTCGGAATGGCTCCGACGATGCTGCCCATCCCCCAGCCTTTATCGCGCACGAAATTGCTGTAGGTCGCGTTCCCCAGGCCGCCTCCACCGGCATACCCTGCGAAGGCCCCCAGTACGGCGATGTTGCCGAGTGCGATCATCGGCCAGGTGCCATCGTGGAGATAGTGCTGAAAGACATTCACGGTGGTTTCGTGCCCGTCGACGATCGTCGGCACGGTGCCAAATTTCAAAAAGCCGCTGAAGACATTCCACCAATTGGCCGGGCTGACGCACGTCACGCCGATGAGCAGACAGAAGCCCAGCACGATCGCCACTTTGGCCGTCATGATCCACTGCAGCATGTTGTAGACCTTGCCGCCGATTAACACGGGTAAGGCCACCAGGAATAGAAACACATACGCCAGCCCGGTCACCAGCCAGCGATCCTCAACACCCGGCGGACGGTCCAGCCACAACGAGGCCACCATCGCGGCGCCGTGCGTCGACAGGCCGGGGATGAGGGCACTCAGGTTGAGGAACAGGATCATGCTCATCCAGAACCGCGGACCAGGACGCGTACGCATGAAACCGGTGAAAATGGGTTCGCCGCAATAGAGCGCATAGCGACCGCATTCCAGGTTGTAGAAGACCTGCAGGACGATGGCGATCGTGGCAATCCACATCAGGCCGCCGCCGTATTTGGCAGTGACCTCCGGCCCCAACAGCCATTCGCCGCCGCCGATCTGGATCCCCATCATGACGATTCCAGGACCGATGAAACGAGTCCATTGCCGCCAACTGATGGGCTGCGGCTGCGGCAACTCGGCGATTTCCCAGTCGGGGAGACACGTCCGAGGTTGTTGATCGTCAGCAGTCATGGCGCGCACTTTTCAAGTGGCGGCCAAAGTACCCATCGTTCCACGTAGCTGGATGAGCAGTCCGGCCTGTGTCTTGTTGCTGTTCTGGGAGGTCGTTCAATTCAGATAAACTGGACGAAAACATTGCCCGACTTAGCTTTGCAATTGTTCTTTCGAATTCTTCAATAGACTAAGGATTTGGGTGCCACTGGCTCTGCCAGTGCTTTGCCGGATAGCAAATCGACAGACTTCGGCACTGGCAGAGCCAGTGGCACCCAAGCAAGAGACTAAAACTAAGTAGGGCGTTTGGGATTACTGCAGCCAATCCGGCTTCAATCCGAAATCCTCGGCGACAGTCCGCAACTTCATTTTCACATCTTCTGGGAGAGCGATCCCGGTCTGCAGCGCCTCGCGACGCAGCTTCCATTCGCGCTCGCCCGGTAACAGGACGCGTTCCACTCCGACAGCGGTGGGAGCTTGATGGATCTCATCGATCAGCTTTTGCATCCGTGCCGCGAAGGCTTCCGGCGTCGACATGGCTGCCACGTCGATCACGATGAATCCGGCATTGTGGAGAGAGGGCTTACTCAGTTCATCAAAAATCCAACTGCCGACCTGCCATGTCATGGCGCCGCCGGGGAGGGCCGCTGACAACACTTCGGCCCACAATCCGAGCCCATAACCTTTGTGCCCAGCCATAGGAGCCAAAGAAGCGTGATGCGGATAAAGACTGCCGTCAGTCGTCGGCAGACCGTCTGGGCCAATCAGCCAGGTATTCGGTAGCGGTTCGCCTCGTTGGTGAGCCGCATACACCTTGCCTCCTGCCACGGCCGCCGTCGCCATATCGAGCAAAATCGGATCCCCGCCAAACATGGGGACTCCATAAGCCAGCGGATTACTGCCGAGAACTGCGCCACGCGATCCAGGGGCGGCAACACTGGGCATGTCGTTCCCTGTCACCATGCTGACCATTCCCGCTTCGGCCGCGAGAGCACAATAGTATCCCGCGGCACCGATATGCCCCGTGTTTCGCAACGCGACATAGGCGACACCGGTCTGGCGTGCCTTCGCAATCGCCGTTCGCGTGGCAAAAACACATCCCACTTGCCCAAGCGCCGAATCACCGTCGATCACCGCCCAAGCCGGGCCTTCTCGTTCAATGCGAGGGACACCTGTCGCTTTGTAACCGCCGCCACGCAGACGATTCAGATAACCGATCAGCAGCTTCGTGCCATGAGTGAAGACTCCCATCGAATCAGTCATCACTAAGGCATCGGCGGTCGTCTCAGCATCGGTCAAGGACTGGCCGACTTGCTGCAAAGTTGTGATGACAAATCCGCGGAGGGCTTCTACGGAAACGGTCATGGATGGTCCTTAGAAAAATCAAAGCGTGCGAGTTTGGGGTCGGGCGCCCAGCGGCCGATTACGTTGTTTGCCGCGCCTGATAAAATTCAACCGTCCGGCGAACACCGGCCTCCAGAGACGTCGGCTTCCAGTCTGGAAACAAATTGCTGATATAGTTCGGATGCGGAGCGTGATTCGGTGGAATGGGAGGTCCCCCCACCGTCAACTTCGCCCTGGCACCGGGAACAAGGGCATCAATCGCGGTGACGAAATCGTCGGTCGTGGCCGGTTGGCTGGGAAGGTCCACCACGTTCGATCCGCGTGGCGTTTCCAACGCGGCCCGGACAAATCCGCGGGCGACGTCTTCCACATAGTCGTAACCGGCGGTCCCGGTGTAGGCGATGTGATAGGACTCGCCATGGACCGCAGCTCTTGCCGCCAGCGACGGCCCCGCGGTGAGCCCCTGGTTGCGTTCAGGACCGTACACGACATGCGGCCGGATCGCCATCGAGGCGATTCCAAAATGACGCCAATATTGATCGGCAATCAGATCGGCCGCCAGTTTGAAGGCTCCGTAGAATGTCGGCGGGCGGTTCTCGACTTGGACGCCGGCCACCGGCGAGTCATCCGCTTCGGGACCATACACCGCGTACGAACTGGCGTAGGAAAAACCCTGGATCTGCGCCGCATTGGCGCGAGCCAGTTCGAACAATGTCGTCGTTCCCACCACATTGACCTGGAACCCGGCCCAGGGGTCTTGCTGGCAAGCCGGCGTCAATAGGGCTGCCAGATGGATCAAATGCGTGATGTGGTATTCATCGCACGCCTGCTGCAGCAGTTCGCGGTTCAGCAGGCTGCCTTGGACGAAGTCCAGCGACTTGGCGGCATCGGCCCCCAGAATCTGTTGCCAACGCGGGAGGTTGGGCTGCAAGTCGAACGCCACGGGGCGGATCCCGCGTGCGAGCAATTCCTTCAAGACCCACGTTCCAATAAATCCGCTGCCGCCTGTCACGAGCGCTGTTAAGGCTTTCGGCTGATTCACGACTTCCCTCCGGTGACTCCGTTCACGACATTCGGAAGGGTTTCGCCACGCAACGCCTGCAGGGCCAGGGTCGCTGCAGTTTCTCGCAATTTGCGCACCGCCGGTACGCTGGTCGAGGCAATGTGCGACGCGAAGATGACGTTATCCAGCTTGAGAATCGGGTGATCTGCGGGGATGGGCTCGGGGGCGAAGACGTCGAGTGCCGCCACCGCTACCTGCCCCTCCTGCAAAGCGGCCGTCAGTGCTGCCGAGTCGACGAGATCGCCGCGAGCGACGTTGATCAAAATCACTCCGCGTTTCATCTTGGCCAGGGAGCCGGCATTGATCATCCCACGGGTTTGAGCCAGCGATGGGCAATGCAGCGTAAGGATGTCCGATTCGGTCAGGATTCGCGTGAGGTCCGCCGCCGTGGCACCGGCTTTTTCGATATCCCCGGCCGCCACAACCGGATCATGGACGAGAACCCGGCACTTGAAGGCGCCCAGTCGCGCCACGACTTCGCGCCCAATCCGGCCGAAGCCGACGACGCCGACCGTCAGATCGCGCAGGGCCCGCATCTGATTGAGTGGCACCGCGAGGCCCCATTGTCCCCCGCGGACTTTGTTGGAGTTCGCCACGACGTTCCGGGTGCTGGCCAGAATAAATGCCAGGGTCTGGTCGGCGACTTCATCGATGCAGTAATCGGGGACATTGCAAACGGGAATTCCCTTCTCACGGGCTGCTTCCAGATCGACGTTGTCGACGCCGATGCCGTAACGCACGATCACGCGGGCCTTTTCCATCGCGGCAATGACATCGCGATTGATGGGCGCGAACTGCGTGATCACTGCGTCAGCATCCCGCACGAGGGGAATCAGGGTCTCGGTCGTTTTGCACTGGCCAGGGACTAAGGCCGTGCCGCTCGGTCGCAGAATGGCTTCTTCGACGTCCAGATTGGGAAACGAGTAGTCCGTAATCACGGTCTTCATGACAGCCCCCATCGCTCAAGATCAAGTTGCAGAAATCAGGTGGAGAAGTTTGCCGTACAGGTCGAGAATGCCGACGCCGCACAGTCCAAATTCGATCGAAATGAAAATTTCACACGCAGCATAACATGTCGTACCAAGATGTGTTACCGAATGTCAGACAATCTGGTGGGAACCGCTTTGCGGCAAATGACGAATGACGAAATCCGAATGTCGAATGAATGACAAAATCCCAATGACCAATGACAGTGACAAGGACAACTGACTGCTCGGTTTGTTCCGATCGGAGAACCACGTTTCATTGAATGTCGCAATCGTTTGGTCATTGGTCATTCTTTCGACATTCGGATTTCGTCATTCGTCATTTCCCAATCCGTATGCAATTTGGCCACATCGCCCTCAACTGATTGGACATTTGGCCTCGGGAATGGTACGAGTAATGCTTGATCCGTGGGCTTGGTCCCACATTTTCTGCGGAGAGGCCCCATGCGCTGGATTCTCGTAACGTCTTGCTTGCTGTGCAGCATGTTGTCGGTTTTGGAGGCGGGTGAAGTGCAACAGGTCAAAGACCCCGAAACCGGTTGGATTGTGTACACGATGTGCGCCGGCAAGACGTGCGCCTCGGTCGTGCCGCAAGCGGGTTGCAACGTCTTCTCCATCGTTCAAGATGGAAGGGAATTGCTGAAAAAGCCCAAGTCGTTGAAGGAATTGCCCGGCTTCATGTACGGGAATCCCATCTGTTATCCCACCCCGAACCGTGTCGCCAATGCGGCGTTCACATTTGAGGGGAAGACCTACCAGTTCCCCGCCAACAACGGGAAGAATTTCCTGCATGGCCTGGTGCATAGTGCACCGTGGGAATACGTGGGAGCCGAAGGGACCGCCAGCGAAACGACTTTGCACTGTCGCATTGAATTCAAAGAAGGGACCGAGTGGTTCAAGCTGTTCCCGTTCCCGCACACGCTCAAATTGGCCATCAACGTGAAAGAAGGGGCGGTCAAGTTTACCTATACCGTCGATAATACCGCCGGGACCGGTCCCGTGCCGTTTGGATTGGCGTTCCACCCGTGGTTCCTCTACCAGGGTTCTCGAGCGAATACTTTCCTCGAGGTCCCCGCGACGCATCTGTTTGAAGTTTCGGATCCGACTCCGACAGGTTTGATTCCGACCGGCAAGTTGCTCGATTTGCAGGGAAATCCGCACGATCTGCGGACCGCGCGGACGCTGGATGGGTTCATGATTGACGACGTCTTTTTCGGGATGAAGCCGGAAAAGACGGCGGTGATCGACTTCCGCGAGATCAAGCTCAAACTGTCTCTGCCGGCGACTGCCGATTTCGCGAATATGGTCGTCTATACCCCGGCGGAACCGTGGTTCTGCGTCGAGAATCAGACGTGTTCGACCGACGCGCACAACCTCGCGGCCCGCGGCCTGACCAAGGAAGCGAATCTGATTGTGGTTCCCAAGGGGCAGAGTCACACGGGCTCGGCAGAATTTCGCATCACGCCTTATTAGGCCGCATGCCGAAGATAGTCGTTGATCTGATTCGTGGGATAGATTTCCAGCCTGTCGTGTTCGTTTTAGAATGACAGGCTGGAAGCCTATTCCACGGACGACTTTCTGGAGCTGACGCATGAAAATGTTTCTCGAAGGCCGCTGGCAGTCGGGCGCGACTTCGCTGGCGGTAACCAATCCGTTCCGCGGAGAGACCATCGACGAAGTCCCCCAAGGGACGGCCGCCGACATTGATCGCGCCCTGGCAGGGCTGGTCAATGGGGCCAAAATCATGCGGCAACTGTCGGGCTACGAGCGGGCTCAACTCCTGCGCCGCATCGCCGCACTGATGACCGAACGGGAAGCGGAACTGGCCCGGTTGATCAGTCAGGAAGAGGGCAAAGTTCTCTCCGAAGGGGTTCTGGAAGCCAGCCGGGCTCGTGAAGTGATCGAAGTCTCGGCCGAGGAAGCCCGCCGCGTGGTCGGTGAGATGATCCCGCTGGACGCCGCACCGGGAGCGAAGGGCAAGCTGGGTTTCACATTGCGCGTTCCGTGCGGAATCGTCGCGGCGATTTGTCCCTTCAATTTTCCGCTCAATCTGGTCTGCCACAAAGTGGGCCCCGCGATTGCTGCCGGAAACGCGGTCCTGATCAAGCCGGCCAGCGATACGCCCCTGTCGGCCTTGAAGCTGGTCGAGATTCTGCTCGCCGCTGGATTGCCCCCCGAGGCGGTCGCGTGCGTGACGGGACCGGGTGCCGAACTGGGCGATGCGATTAGCCGGGATCAGCGAGTCCGCAAGATCAGCTTCACGGGCAGCTACGAAATCGGCGATCGAATCGTCCGCATGGCCGGTGTCAAACGGGTCACTTTGGAACTCGGCAGCAACAGCCCAGTGGTGATTCTGGACGATGCGGATCTGGAGAAGGCGGCGCTCGCAGTCACGGCGACTGGTTATGCTAATGCCGGTCAGACCTGTATCTCGGCCCAGCGGATTCTCACTCTGAAACCGATCACCGGCGATTTTCTGGATGCCTTGAAGCCCCGCGTGGCCGCGTTACGGACTGGCGACCAACTGAATCCAGAGACGCAAGTTGGTCCACTGGTTCGCGAACGCGATGCTCAACGTGTGGAGAGCTGGATCAACGAAGCCGTCCAGCAAGGTGCGACCCTGGAGACTGGGGGCAAACGTGACGGCTCGGTCTATCAGCCGACGATTCTGTCGCAGGTGAAACCCGAAATGCGGGTCAGTTGTGAGGAGCTCTTTGGACCGGCGGTTGTCGTCACGGAATGCTCGTCGTTGGACGAGGCGATTCACTTAGCGAATCAAACGCGGTTCGGGTTGGCGGCGGGAGTCTTCACTCAAAACGTGGATAAGGCTCTGCGGTTTGCCCGTGAAGTCGATTGTGGCAACCTGCACATCAACTGGACGTCGCAATGGCGGGCGGACTTAATGCCTTACGGAGGCTTGAAGGACAGCGGGATCGGCAAGGAAGGCCCGCGTTATGCCGTTCGGGAGATGACTGAAGAGAAGATGGTTGTCTGGCATTAAGTGTCGTTGGACGGGACTCCAGTCCCGTCTGAGCCCGTAGCCCTCGACGCCCCACAGAATCGTCCCTCGCGAGCTTCGTGCTGCGCACGGTATCCGTTGGCTATAGCGCGGTTTAGACGGGAGGGCGAGGCTCCTGCCGAGCCTAACACGAGCTTTTGCTCGGTGACCGCCGGAGGCCGTGAATGGGGCCTCCGGCGGACGCCGACCTGCGGTCGTATCAGGCTCGTCGGGAGCCTCGCCCTCCCATCAGACGTTACCGCGTTGGGGTATTTGCAAAGGGACGGACGGGCCTGGAGACCCGTCCCACGACACCTCAATCGGTAATCGACAACTTGATCTCGTCGCTATTCGCCTTGAGCTCCGGCGCATACATCGCCGAGGCCCGCGTCGGCAGCGCACTGAACTTGCCGGGAATCTCGGCTCGCAAGCGATAGGCCACGCTGTGCTTGCCACGTGACAGGGCTCGCACGAAGAACGCCACACGCTCGTCACGAAGTTCCATGTAGGCTCCCATGTCGTTGCCGTTGTAGCCGCTGCGGACTTCCATTGGCTCGAAGCCCGAGGCCTTCATGTCCTCGAACAGCAAGTACTCGTAGTCATTCTTGCTGTCAATTTCGAGCTCCACTTCAACCAGGTCACCACTCTTCAAGGTTGCCAGATTCGCCAGCTCTTCGCGGCGATATTTATCGACCTTCTGCTCGACGACCTGGCCCTTCGCACCTGCCACGGCAGTCGACTTATCTTCGCGAATCAGCTTGTAGAACTTGCGATTGACCTTAATCTCCAGGCCGGCCTTGGTAATGAAATCTTCCAGAGTGAAGTTGGTCACATACGCGTTGAAGTAAACCGGTCCCTTTCCCTTCTTCTTCAGTTCAATCTTGTGCTCGCCAGTCGTAACCGCGTCGCCCAGCAGGACGAACTGATTGTCGAAACTAAACAGATTCTCCGCATTGACCTTCACTTCCTCCTGCTTCTTGCCGTCGACAAACACTTCAATCGTCAGATCGGGCTCGGCTTCACCGCTCGCGACCAGGTATTCGGCCATCGCTTCGATGCACAGGGCCGTATCACGCGTACTCGCCCAATAGGTCGCATGCTTGCGGTTGTTGAGCAGGTATTTCACGAGCCGCGAAGCCCGTTCGCCCTTGCCGTCCGTCCGCGACAACAACTTCAAGTAATACGCATTCGCTTCGATCTCGTCGCCGTACCAATACCACCACGAATTCCCTTCCGGCAGCTTCAAATAGGCGGTCTGGTTCTCTTCATCCTGCACGAGATATTGCTCGATATTCTGCAGAATCATGCCCAGCATTTCCTGCTGAGCCTGCTTGTGGAGAGCAATCCCAAACACGGCCTTGGCATAGACCGACAGGTTGTTCCGATCACGATACAGGAAGTCCCGCATGTCGGTATCGGCGATGTCCGCATCGGCCAGAATCATGTAGATCAACGAGTCCAGATGATCGGCGCTCCCCTTCCAGGGTTCGATTTTCCCCGGAGCATTCTTCAACATCTGAACCTGTCGTGCCTGATAATTCTTCAACCACTCGACGCCACGTTCGAGCACACCCGGCACCAGGGCCACATCGTTCTGCTTGGCAACCTGCAGACCGTGCACAACCACGGCGGTCGTGTGCGGCCACGAGTGCTCGCCCCAGCCCGAGAACCAGCCCCAGCCTCCGTCGGAACATTGCTGTTCGGTGAGCGTCTTCACACCATCCTTCACCATATCCTGCACGACGGCCTCATCAAAGACCGGTTGCCGATCAAATCGCTTCCAGCCCTTGGCTCGTTCCTTGTCGTCTCCAATTTCTTGCGCATTCAGATTCGTACGCTTCTCCTGAATGGCTTTCAGATCGAGCTTCATCCCGAGCAGAATCTTCTGCGTAATGACAGTCGGCACAAACCGATTCAGGGTTTGCTCGGTGCAGCCATAGGGGAACTCAACCAGATAGGGCAGGGCATCCACCATCGCCCCGGCCAGCGTGGGTGAGTATCGCACTTCAATCCGTGAATCATTGATCCGGCGTTCGTCCGGAATCTTGACCGTAATGGTCCCCGTTTCTTTATCGGGACGAATCACTCCGGCATACGATTCGGTCTTCGACATCCCATGCACATACACCGGGAACTGCTGCTGCATGGCGTCCGATTCGACATCGGTCAACACCTTCATCCGCACGATGATGTCGCCGGGCTGATCGATACGGATCCGCCAGTCGACGCGCATTTCGCCCCCAGCTTCGATCTCGACATCCTTGCTCAATTCCCATCCGGGTGTCTTCGAAGCGCGTTGGTCCGCAGCGACCCGTTCGATCTTGGCTTCCAGCGCGGTCGTCTCGGCACCATTGAGCTCGTCGATTTCCAGGAAGACATTGACCGTCTTCTTTTCCTTGAGATAGTTATGCACATTCGCCGACAGCACCACTTCATCCTTCTGCACGAAGAACCGCGGAGCCTGCAAACGAACGAGGAGATTCTTCTTCGTGGTGACTTCCGTCTCACCTTCACCCACCTGGCTGCCATGCCCGATGCTCCACGTCTTGATCTTCCACGCGGTCAGATTCTCCGGCATGGTCAGCGAGACCTCCGCGAAGCCATCGGCATCGGTGGTCAACGCCCCGGCCCAGAACGCACTGTCCGCGAAGTTCTTACGAACGGTCGGGGCGACAAGCTCACCCCCCGCGCTACCCGCTGCATCTTTGTCTGCGCCCAGTTGGCTCTCAGCGGCCTTGGCCATCATCGGCGCCGCCGCGGGCATGGCCATGCCATCGGCCAGCATCGCCCGATTCCGCGCCATGCCGCCGGGAGCGCCACCGCCAAAACCACCACGGCCACCGCGTAGTCCCATCGAACTCATTTCCTTCTTCGCTTCCTTCAGATCACTTTCATCTTCGGCGACGCTCGCTCCGAACACACCCAGGAAACTCATGGGACGTTCGCCGTTGCGATAGAGATTATCGAAGTACAGATTGAGATTACTCTCCGTCTGCGGATTGTGATTCCGTCGCCACTTCCAGAAGAATTCCTTGATGTTCGCGACATTGGAACCGCCAGAAATGTACTCGACACTCTTGTCGTACATCGACACGACGGAGGTCCCCACAAACGCCTTGCCGGCGAGGTCCGTCAGCTTAATCTTGATCTTCGCGGGAGCCCCTGGCAGATACTCTTTCGCGGACGGTTCTACCTCAACGTTGAGAATCCGCTTTTCCGGCGGCACGATCACTTCTCGCACTTCGGTATGCAGTTTTCCATTCGAAACCGTCAGGGCCTCAATGAAGAAGTTGGGCATGTCCTTCTTGGCAACTTCCAGCTCCGTCTCGGTGCTCTTGCCCTGCAGGCGAATGATCTTCGGCGGCAGATAGACGCCATTCGCCGGTCGCAAGAACAACGCCACGGTGCCATTCAGCCGATCGGTATTGATCAGCAGCTTGACCTTGTCTCCCGCTGCGTATTCCTTCTTGTCGGTGATGATCTCCAGATCATTAAACCGGAACTGGGCTCCGTTGAAATCCGCACCGCGGATCACGAACACATAGCCCCCTTCCTGAACATGATCTTTGCCATCGATCAACTTATACGACAACCGGTACTGCCCGGGCACACCCGCCTTGATCTTCTGCGAGGCATACCCGTCCTCCTTGGTATCAACCTGCCAGGTTTCAGCAATCGTTTCGACCGGTTCGCGCTTCTCGTTATAGGTAATCTTAAAGAGCTTCAGCGTACCGCGTCCGGCGACCGGCTTTTGATCCAGCGTGTGTGCCGCGAAGCTGGCTTCGATCGTATCGCCGCTCACGTAATGCCCGCGATCCACCCAGGCAAACACGCGGAACGGAGCCCGCGCGACCAGCACGTTGCCGTTACCGACAATCGTCCGCCGCGATTCATCAACGACCTCAGCCTGGATCGAATACGAATGATCGTCGTTGCCGTGCATGGCCTTGGCGACGGCCGTATCGATCTCGACCTTCACGGTCCCATCGGCCCCGATTTCGACTTCGCGTTCCATTACCATTTCGGGCGGATCATTCGCCCGATGCCACCACATGGGGAAGGGCCGCATGCAGCCCCACGAACGCCAGCCGGGGTACCACGCATAGTCCGACGCGAACCACCAGTAACCGCGGCCGTAGAACCAGTCCCAGCGACCGACCGGGTGCCATTGCTCGGTGTGCTTGGTCCGCAGCACCTTATACTTCACCTTGGCATTCACGACCGGAGCACCAAAGTAATACTTCGCTTGAATGGTCGCCGTGATCTTCTCGCCCAATTGAACGGGTTCGGTCGGTGCCTCCACCTTCACTTCAAACTCGGGCTTCTTATATTCCTCAACGCGGAAGGAACCGTTGCCGCCAAAGTTCGGCCCCTGGAGCTGGATGTTGTAGCTCCCCAGCTTGGTATCCTTGGGCAGTACGAACTCACCTTCGAGGCCCGCATAGTCATCGGTCTTATAGGTCTTATTAAAAACCTCTTCGCCCATGGGGTTGTTGATCAGGATCCGATATTCCTGACCTGCGAAGTCCGACTTATCGGGCTGGTCATACTTGGCATGAGCCACCCAGAACTTGAATTTCACCGGCTGCAACGGGCGATACACCGGCCGGTCGGTAATCGAAAAGACCTTGATCTCGTTATAGTTTTGATCATAGCGGTCGCTGTACCAGACCCCCGAAAATCCGAGATACGCAAACCGCGGCTCGGTTTCTCCCCGAGCGATCGCGATCCACTGGTACTCGGGATTCAGACGTTGCGGCCCCATGATCACCTGGCCGTCAGCATCGGACTTCTCGGCGAAGTTGCTGGTCGTGATCGTGTATTTATTCGTGTTGGCAATCTGCGTCTGCTTCCAGCCAAAAAACTCGACATTCGCCTTGGGAACAGGCTTACCCGTGACGGCATCTGCCACGTAATACCAGGCCTGCTTATCGAGCTGCTTCTTGGCGATGACGGTATCGGCCACCCACACAATAATCCGGCTGACGTTGCCGTCGGCCAGTTGCCCGGTGACGAGATAAGCGCCAGCCTTTTGCAACGGAGTCGTCACCGTCACGCGCCGATCAAAGTGATTGGGTCGCGGTTCCAAATTGAGCCCCCACTGAGCAACGCGGGCTCCGAGATATTTGCGATCTTGTTCATACACCAGTTTGTGGCCGACGCTCTGCACATTGACCTTGTTCCAATCGAGCTGATTGGGATTCCCCTTCATATAGGCCTTGATGTCTTCGAGCAGTTGCGGGACCTTGATCTCCCACGCTTCAAACTCGACCCGCTTGCCATTGCGATAGACAAAGTCCAGCTGCGGACCCGTTCCGGCTGGGAACACAGTCACGTTATCAAATCGTCCCCAGTTCTTGACGATCTGATTCAGCGCCTCTTGCTCACCGCGATCGGAGCCATACTTCGCAATCGATTGCTTCCAGTAGTCCGCCGCCTTGGTGTATTGGCGGCGATCCGTAAACACGCTTGCCAACCGCTGAAATGCTTCACGCCCCCAGGTCGGCTTGGCGTCCGCCGCCACCGCCTGATAGATCTTGATGAAGTTGAATTCATCCGGCAGCTTGAACCGCTTAATCCCGTTCGCCAGCTTCGCCAGGGTTTCATCTTCGCCTAACGTCTCCAACGAATACGTCGGCGTTTTCTGCTTGTCCTGGTCGTCATCCTGACCGCGGAAGAACCAGTTGTATTGAGCCATCGTCTGGACATCGAACTGCTGTCGCAGGAAGTCGGCGAACTGGGTTTGAACTTGAGACTTCCAATCGCCATTGAGCTTGCTCGCCTGGTCCCAACTCCACCGCCAGCGTTCGCCGTCCGACTTGGCCTCGGCATAGGCCGCTGGCAGCTTGTGAAAGACGGGATTCCCTTCCGCATCGACAGCAGCCCCCGAAGTCCCGCCCCCGGCCCAGCTCTGATCATCGTAGTCGGGAAGCTCTTTGAGATTGGTCAGGATTTGCAATCGCCAGGCCTGATTGTGATTCGCACCATGCAGCCAGGCTTGTCCGAACTCATAGAAGAAATGCGCCACGGCGTTTTTGTCGTTCCCGCCGGCATCTTCCAGAGCCAGCGGCATGGCCTGCTCAAACAACTGCAGTGCCCGTTGGCGGTCACGGGGCAGGGTATAGACATACCGGCCTTCTCCACGCCGATAACCGCGATAAAACTTGCCCGCAATGATGAAGCCCTGGCTCTCACCATGCAGATAGGTCCCAGCCGCCGTCTGCAACAGACGCCAATTATTCTTGTGAATGGCAATGACCTTTTCGCGAAAATCATCGATCTCATCCACACGGTTCAGTTGCCGCAGGCATTGAATGGCTTGTGAGAGATCATCACTCAGATGGTCCCGATCATCCTTGGGATCGAGTGCCAACTTTTGATAATCTTCGAAGGCATTCTTGTAATTGCCTTCCTTCTGGGCCTTCTGAGCCCGCTGACGCATCGCTCCCGGTTCGACTTCAGCAGCCATAAGCCAGAGTCCCAGTACTGAAAAACACGCCACCCCGAGGGCCAATCGACGTTTGCTGAACATACCAATAATCCTTATGCGATTCTGCGGACCCGCGAGTCCGATGATGTTTTCTGCAAATACAAGCTCGAAGTGCAAGTTTCGAAGTTGCGCTGGATCTGTTTGTCCATGATTAAAAAATTCAGAATATCTCACGCAAAGGCGCTAAGGCGCAAAGAAGAGCCTGTTCTTGGTCGATTGAACAATGAAACTTTGCGCCTTGGCGCCTTTGCGTGAGATTATTCTTCCACTCACTTGCGCTCCGAAGTTGTACGGTTTCATCTCATGAAATTGCGTGACAGATCACTCTTCGCCGATGTGAGAAGCTGTATGGCACCCATTCCGTGGCCCGCCAAATCGGTGTCGTCGCCGCATTTTGATCGCGCGGCCAGTCGCTGACATGTTGCGCATGTGATACTCTGTGCCAGTTGTGGAATCAATACCCGCGTGTTCTGGGACGTTCTTGGAATGTGATTGGTTCAAATTTCACTGTGTGAGAGTGCCAGAGTATGAGTGTGTGAGGGATACGAAAATACCCCGTCACTCTCAAACCCTCATACTCCCATACCTCCACCCAAGACCAGCCCAGCAAGGATTTGCGCGAGTGCCCTCCCATTCATCGCCAGAATTTCAGCCAGCGTCCGACGCTGAGAACTACATCGCCATTTCCTCGCGCGGTCTCGAACCGGTCACGGCCAACGAGTTACGTCGTCTCGGAGCCACCCAGACCAAGGAGTACGTCGGCGCCGTCCACTTCACCGCCGACCCGGCCACGTTCTACAAAGCCTGCCTGTCGGTCCGCACGGTCTCGCGCATCGTCAAACCGCTCAAAGAATTCGCCGCCGCCAATCCCGAGATGCTCTATTCCCAAGTCCGCCGCATCCCATGGGAGCTGTACCTCAACGCGAAACGCACACTGGCGGTCTATGCCACGATCGAAGGCTCCGGAGGCCGTTCACGCAAAGTCGACGACAAAACCCGCCAGACCAGTCCCAACCGCGGCGGCAAGCCTCCTGTCAAACCGGGCACGCCCAAAGGCATCAACCATTCCCAATACGCGGCATTGAAGATCAAAGACGCAATCGTCGACCGCCTGCGACAAGAACTGGGAGCCCGCCCCAACGTCGACACCATCAACCCCGACATCCGCATCCACGCCTTCTTCGCCGGCGGCCGCTGCACCCTCAGCCTGGACGCCACCGGAGCCAGCCTCCACGAACGCGGCTACCGAGTCCAAAACACATCCGCCCCGCTGAAAGAAACCCTGGCCGCGGCGATCATCGACCTCACCGGCTGGAACGGCAAAGTCCCCCTCTACGACCCGATGTGCGGCTCCGGCACATTAGTCATCGAAGCCGCCAGAAAAGCCCTGCGCATCGCCCCGGGCCTCAACCGAGACCGCTTCGCCTGCCAGCGCTGGCCCGACTACGACAGCCACATCTGGCAGACAACCCTCGCCGCCATCAAGGGCGAACGTTTAGAAACCATCGAAGCCCCCATCTTCGCCTCCGACAGCGACCCCTCCGCCCTCCGCGCCGCGAAAGCCAACGCCGAAGCCGCCGGAGTCGCCCACGTCATCACATTCGAACAACGCCGCATCGAAGACTCCGTCCCGCCGAGCCCCACACCCGGCGTAGTCGTCGTCAACCCCCCGTACGGCGAACGCCTCGGCAAAGACGACGCCCTCTCGGAACTCTACGGCAAGATCGGCAAAGTCTGGACCGAACGTTTCACCGGTTGGACCGCCTTCTTCTTCGCCGGCAACCTCGGCCTAACGCGGGACCTCGGCCTGGAAGCGACCGCGAGATACAAACTCTACAACGGCCCGATTGACTGCCGGCTGTTGAAGTTTCCACTGTGAGATTACATCCATAGGCATCAAAACAACATATTCGTTCAATATGTGCTGAATAAATGAAGGAAACTGCTCCCCTCGCCCTGGTACTCCGGGGAGAGGGGTCGGGGGTGAGG
>JAKFVC010000104.1 GCA_021732415.1 Planctomycetaceae bacterium | reverse complement strand
AAACCGCCTCGGTATCCCCCGCCGTATCCGCCACCATAGTTATGCCCGTATCCCCCACCATGGCTGTATCCACCCCCGTGCCCGCCACCATAACCCCAGTTCGCTTCAGCCTTATTCGAAGCAGCACCGGTAACAAACAGAGCACTGGCCACGACCGCGATCATCAGTAACTTTTTCATGACATGAACCTTTAAGTTTCACGCGCCTTGTTGAGTTGAACATCGCGATCGATTGCACGTTTGATCGTCGTGGTGGTTTGGGTCAGTCAGTTGGCCCTTACGAAGGAAAGTAATAATGCACGGAGCGTGCCATTGATTTCACGAATCATTGCGATTATTTGTAAGTGTATACGCATAATTGTGTTGGGTATTATTGAGTGAAATGCGTGCGACGATTGCAAATGGTAAATGTTGCAGAAACAGGGCGCTTAAAATCAATTTGGTGTCGCACCCAGCGGGGTTTGTGGATCAGATTGAATTATTGCAGAGAGCGCGTTGATCGCAGAGAGGGCAGAGGATTTTTTGGAACACTAATCTACGCTAATCCACACTAATTTAGAGGAGTCAGCTTGAGCTGAGCCCTCAATCTGGAGCTCAGAATTCCTTGATTAGTGTGGATTAGCGAAGATCAGTGTTCCAAAATCTTCTTCTTTCGTTTCGCTTGTCGAATTGGAAATTTCGCCTATTTCTGCAGCTCATCGACCCAGCGTTGCAACTCGTTGATCCAGTCGACGGAAAACAACTCTGGAGTGGCTTTGGAGGGAGAGGGTGCCTTCTCGGCAGCAGGCTTGGCTGCTCGCGATTTTGTTGATGAGCGCGGCTTGCGGGTCGGGCTGGGTTTCGAGGGAACCTGGGATTCGGGGGCGGCGATCGGCGCGCTGCGCTTGACCGGCCGTGATGGTCGATCGGGCTCGATCAACTCGGAGATTTTCACGTCCCCGAAGACGCTCATCCAATAGGCCAGTTCGGCGGCCGCGACGTCTTGGGTCGGCGCCGTCTTCGCAGGGATGGGCAGAGGGATCTCGGTGGTGGAGCGACGCCGATGTTCCAGAAATTGCAGGAACTCGGCGCTATCGGTCGCCTCGGCGCGGCGGCTTTTGGCGGCGCGATGCAGCCGGTGGTCGCTGGAGACAATCGTCAATTGGCGGGGATGGGAATGCTCGTCGATCAATTGCTCCAGCAATAGATCGGCATCGCCGTGAGGCCGCGCGTAAACGACCCGCAGGCCGTTGATATACCAGTACGGCGGAAGATGAGGCGGGGGCTGTCGCGCATCGAACACGACGGCGGTCCGGGCGATTTCTGCCGGCGTCAACAGCTCGAAGAGTTTCCGCAGCAAGGCCTGCCGCGCCCGTTGCAGATCGCCAGGGCCGTAGCGTGCTCGGCCGAGTCCCGCCGCATGGAGCAGGTTGTAGCCATCAATCAACAGGTCCGTGGAGGCCATAGGAGGGCCATATAGGTAGCAGAATTCGTAAGAATTCTTGCAATCGACGGTCGCTCCCAAGAAGTCTCACGACTTCTTCTACGCAGATTGGGACCAACGTCACTTCGGCTTCAACGCACTCACGACTTCTTTGACGTCCGTTTCATTCGTCGAGCGATAAGCAAAGGTCGCCACGACCTTCTTGCCTTTCACGATCACCGTCGTCAGGTGAGCGTCGGTGTTCACGCCCCAGCCCTCGGGGCCTTGGGCGGCTCCAGGAAACACTGCCAGCGCCGTGTGTTCGAATTTCAGCGATTGCTGGGCTTTCGGCAGGTATTCCTTGGACTTCGCCACATCTTCCGTCAGCCAGATGGCCACCACTTCGACCCCCGCGGTCCCTTCGGCACCATCAGTTACCGCCTTGTCGAGAGCGTTGAAATAGCGCGCAATCGGACGATCCCATTTGTCTGCGGCGATCAATAGGTAGATGGTCGTCTTGTCGCCGCGGTTTTCGAGATAGTCAACATCTTTGTCGGCGAATTCACCAGTGATCGCGCGGACTTTAAAGCCTTTGACTTCGGTGCCGATCTCGGGGCCCGATTTGACTTGAGCCTCGGCAGTCGCCATGACGGAGAAGACGAGACACACGGTGAGCGCTTGTCGGAATGCCATGCTGGTTCTCCGTAGCCTGACTCTCCAGAGTCGGGCGAAATTTTCAGGAAGAAGCGCCCGACTCTGGAGAGTCAGGCTACAGAACTACCACTCGCCGCTGAACACTTCGGTCGCCGGCCCCGTCAAATAAACTTCACCCGTCTCGGCCCATTCCAATTCCAGATCGCCACCGGGCAGATGGGCCAGAACCTTGCGTTCCGTCAATCCGGCCAGAACACCCGCCACACACGATGCACACGCCCCCGTACCGCACGCCTGAGTCTCTCCCGAACCCCGTTCCCACACGCGCATATTGAATTCGCGCGGCGACAGAATCTGGATGAACTCGGCATTCACGCGCCGGGGGAAAGCTGGATGCTTTTCGATCTGCGGACCGACACTCAGGACCCATTCGTCAGTGATTTCCGGGACGAACGTGACGCAGTGCGGATTGCCCATCGACACGCAGGTGACCTGCAAATCACGTCCCGCCACGTGCAGGGTCTGCTTGACCGGGGGATCTCCCGCCAGGGTGGTCGGAATGTCGGCGCTCTTGAGGATCGGCGTCCCCATATTCACGCGGATGCGCTCGGCTTTTCCCTTCTCGATGAAGAGTTGCAGCGACAGAACACCGCGGCCCGTTTCGATCCTTAAGACATCCTTCTTGGCGATCCCGTGATCGTAAACGTATTTGGCCACGCAACGGACGCCATTGCCGCACATTTCCGATTCGCTGCCGTCGGCGTTGTACATCCGCATGCGGGCATCGGCTTGCTCGGACGGGCAAATCAAGATCAGCCCGTCGGCGCCAATACCCTTATGGCGATCGCTGACGGCGATGGCCAGGGCGGCCGGATCTGTGGGGAACGGTTCGGCAAAGCAATTGACATAAACATAGTCATTGCCCGCCCCGTGCATCTTCGTAAAACGCATTGCGATGTCGATTCCTTCATGCCGTCTGCACAATAGATCCGCAGAAAAAGTGATGCAGGCGAGCCGGGTGCCGTAAGGCCCTGGACCGGGTGTTTACTTGATGGCAAGCAATTGTCCGGGGCCTTACGGCACCCGGCTCGCCTCAGCTATCTATCAAACTGTGATTGCGAGTCTATCGTATCATGCTTGGCGAGGGCGCTTCAATCTCCCTCAACCTCGACATTGTTGCAGCACGGGATTTCGCCCATAATACAGCCTGCCTGAGCGTTTCTCGCCGCGGGCGTTCCCCACGAGCAACAACATTCATGTGGCCTGATTCGACGGAAACTCACGAATTGCTGATCCGAGCCGAAGGGGGCGAACCCACGGCCGTCAACCAACTCATGGAGCGGCACCGTCAGTCGTTGCGTCAAATGGTGCAGTTGCGGATGGATCGCGTCATCTCCCAACGGGTTGACGCGAGCGACATCGTCCAGGATGTCCTGCTGGAGGCCAGCCAGCGGTTGTCCGATTATATGCAGGATCCCCGGCTGCCGTTTCATTTGTGGCTCCGGCAACTGGCCAAGGATCAATTGATTGATACCCACCGTCGACACCGCGTCGCCAAACGCCGCAGTGCCGATCGTGAGCAATCGCTCGTGCAGGGGGGCGATGGCGAACGCTCGTCGCTCGACTTGGGAGCCCAGTTGCGCGACCAGGAACTGACCCCGGCTGCCGCCACTCTGCGGAAAGAGTTCCAGCAACGCTTCTATCAGGCGTTGGAACAGCTCGAGGAAGACGACCGCGAAATCGTCCTGATGCGGCATGTCGAACAGTTATCCAACAGCGAAGTCGCCCAAGCCCTCGGCCTGTCACAACCCGCGGCCGGCATGCGGCACCTGCGAGCCCTCCGCCGACTGCGTGAGATTCTCGGTGAGGCCACATCGCTCGGCGGCTGACAGCGAGTTGGAAACGGGAGCGGTATCGTGGGACGGGTCTCCAGGCCCGTCCGTCCAGGATTTTTCGCAGAAAACCTGAATATCTTCGTGTCCTTTGTGACCTTCTGTTCAAATCTAGTTTTTAACAGAAGGTCACAAAGCACACGAAGAAAGAAGAAATTCAGGAGAAAGACCCATCGAAACCTAGAGTTCGTGGAACATCGTTGATTGAGCGAGCAAGGATCTATTTTGAACCACGAATCATTCGAATGACACGAATCTAGAAGACGGATTGCAGTTCCTTCGCGTGTCGTTTTCAGAATTCTGATTCGTGTCATTGGTGTGATTCGTGGTTCACACTCGACATCAACCAGGTGCGTCCTTAGCGGCGGTCAGTGCAGAACACCGAAGAGGGACGGACGGGCCTGGAGACCCGTCCCACGATACGGCGGAACTCCTACGAGATACCGCTACTTCAATGTGTAAGCCACAACTGCTACTGCGGTTGCGGCACGGAAAATCTCATCCCCGCACGTCAATTGTTTTGACGACTCCCGTTCTATGACGTAGGTTTCCAGCGTCGTGTCGGCTTTGTGCAACAGCCAGGGCAATTTCCGCCTGAATGTTGCGTGAACGCGGCGACAGACGCCTCGAAATTCCAGCTAAAAGCAAAAAAAATCCCCCGAAGTTCCGAATCTATGTCTACTGCTCCTGGAAAACTGTCCCCGGCCGAGTTCCTCGCAGAATTGCAGACCAACATCGGTCGCATGAAGTCTTCGGCTCCCATTCCGGTGGGGGCCCAACCGCTTGTAAAGCCTGCTGCAGCCGAGACTTCCATTGCGGCTGCTCTGTTTGCTGCGCCATCCGCTGACACGGCTGTGGCGGAACTTCCGGCTCCCGTCGAGGCTCCCGAACCTCAGCCAGTCGCCGCCGAACCGTCCGAACCGCCAGCCGCGGCCCGCAACAATGCGGCTCTCAACGGGCTGCTGAGTCGGGTGGATAATCTCCTCAGTCCCACTCCCAAACCATCGGATGGTCCGTTTGTTCCGAAAGCTCCCGAGTCTCTCGATGCCGCCGGGCTGACGTTTGAAGACATCGAACGGTTGATTCTCAAATTCCTGCTGTCGCGCGGTTCTGCGACGGGACGCTCGATTGCCTCGCAAATCAGTCTGGCATTTATGCTCGTCGAACCCATTCTGAAATCTCTTAAGCACGAGCAACTCGTCGTCTTCAAGAGTTCCGCCGCGATGGGCGACTATGAATATCTGCTGACCGACAACGGCCGCGATCGTGCCCGTCGGTACGTCGCCGAATGCACCTATTTCGGGGCGGCCACGGTCACATTAAAAGACTATCTGAAGGCGATGGCCGCCCAGAGTATCGCCAAACAGCACGCGACCGAAGAAGACCTCCACCGAGCCTTTTCCGACCTGATCATCAACGAACGGATGCTCGACCGCCTGGGGCCGGCGATCAATTCGGGTCGCGGTATGTTCTTGTTCGGGGAACCGGGTAACGGTAAGACCAGTATCGCGGAGCGCATCACCAGTTGCTTCGGTTCGACCATCTGGATTCCCAAGGCCCTGGGAATCGACGGCGATATCATCCGCCTGTTCGATCCCTCCATGCATCAGTCGATCAAGCAAGAGCAGTCAGCCGGCCTGTTGGACAATTCCAACATCGACCAACGCTGGGTCCAGATCAAACGCCCGACGATCGTGGCCGGCGGTGAATTGACGATGGCCGAACTGGAAGTCCGGCAGAATCTGCAAACGAAGGTCTGCGAGTCCCCCCTGCAACTGAAAAGCAACTGCGGCACCTTCGTCATCGACGACTTCGGCCGCCAGCGGATGCCGGTCGCCGAGTTGCTCAATCGCTGGATCGTGCCGCTGGAAAAGCGTTACGACTTCCTGAATCTTCCCAGCGGCAAGAAGGTCCAGGTGCCGTTCGATCAGTTGATTATCTTCTCGACGAACCTGGAACCCAAAGACCTGGTCGACGGCGCGTTTCTGCGACGTATTCCGTACAAAATCGAAGTCGCCGACCCCAGCGAAGACGAGTTCCGCCGCCTGTTCGCGGCCGTCGCTCCGTCCCAGGGCTTTCAAATGGATCGCGAATCGATCGAGGCTCTCGATTACCTGATCGCGACGCACTACACGGCCAAGAAACGCCCCTTCCGAGCTTGCCAGCCGCGCGACTTACTCCTGCAAGTCCGCAACTTCTGCCTCTACAAAAGTCTCCCGCGGAAGGTCTCACCGGCCGCCTTCGATTTCGCCTGCGACAACTACTTCTCCGTGATGTAATCGACCCCGGCCCTAAACAGTCGTAGGATGGCCGCCCCGGCCGTTGAGTGCCCAGCTGCCGACGAGCAATTGGGCAAACATTCAAAGACGACACGGAAATTTGTGGCACGCTGTTTGGATTGGCACTCTGACGCGGTTGGTATTTGAGAGTCGAGAGCAGACGGCCGGGGCGGCCATCCTACAATCAATCTGCGCCACTTCAATAAATCTTCCCACACCCGCACGCGCCATAAAATTCCTACTTCTTGACTCGGCATTCTCGCACGGTCATAATCGAAGCTGCTGAATTCCCTGCCAGCGGAAGCCGCTTTTGCGGTTGGTTGAGAATTCAGATCGGAAAAACACGGACAGTTTTCTGCGATGGATCCACTGAAAACTTGTTCGGGAAGGAGTTGGTTGCATGTCTCGGTGTTTGCAGTTGTTTCTGCTGGGGGTGTGCGCGGTTGGCATGGAAGACGCGTCCAGCTCCCTTTATGCGCAGGGAGCCTATCCCCGAGTGATGAGCCCCACCGGCCATTTCTATGGACCGACGCAGGCTCATTATCAGTACGAACGCCAATACGGCCGTCCCTGGTATGGCGGTCCGGCCCAATATGACCCGAATACCGGCAATCCGCTGCACGGACACCGGCACGGCTGGGGCGGAGCGGGTTTTGGCGGTTTCTATGTCGGTGGTCTGCCGTATGGCGGCTACGGCTATGGCTATGGCTATGGGATCCCGGCCTATGGTGGATATGGCTACGCGGCGTTCTATCAGAACCAGATCGGGTACGCACCGATTCAGCAGTACCAGACGATCGGCCCACAAGGTCCCCAGGGGATGCTGCCGTTGTACGGACCAGCGCCGACTTTCTCGTGGCAGTTGCCCGGTCCGTTTCAGCCGCCTCTGGTGCAGCAGCAGCCTCAAGGGCGTCCACAGGCTTTTCCGATCGGTCCGCAACAGCCGGCGAACCCCGGACCGGTGATCCCGGCCGCGGCTCCCGAGCCCGTGATGGCCAAGCCGCACAATTTCCTGCCTCAGCCACAGTCTTCGGTGGCTCAGCGGCAGCGCAGTCTCCATCTACAAGGGCAGGGGGATATCTGGTTCCGTCAGCAGAACTACCTGCAGGCATATTCGCGGTACAAGCAAGCCGCCGGTGCGGCCCCCGACATGGCAGCACCGCGGTTCCGCATGGCTTATGCGCTGATGTCTCTGCAACGCTATGAACTGGCTGTCCCCGAATTCCAGCGCGGGATTAAGCTCGATCCCACGTATCCGCTGACGGGTGAGAGCCCGCAGAAGATTTACGGCGAAGACAACCGCATCGCCGCGGCCGCCTTACCTCAAGCGGTCGCCGCGTGGGTCCGGCAGGATATTCGCTCGGCCGATCGACTCTTCCTGCTGGGTGCCCTCCTGATGATCAGCGGAGATCACGTCCGGGCCAGAACGTTGCTGGAAACGGCCGCTCAATTCGGTGCCGAAGGTCCGACTGAACACATCATGGCTTTCTTGAGGCTCGACAATCCGGCCGAAGCCGTACCGCAGCAGCCTGCGGTCAACGGTGATGCCCCGAATAACGACGACCGGCCTCCGGTTCCCGAAGAGGTCGAGAAGATGCTCCGCGAGAACAAGAACTGGTTGCCGCCGGTGGTGCCTCAGGGGAAACCGGCCAGCGGGCCGCAAGTTCCCAATCCGCAACGCCAGCCCGAGCCGCCTGCCAAGGTGGAGCCGCCCGTCCCTGCCGTACCAGTGACCAATCCAGAACCGGTCGCCGCGACACCCAAAGTGGAAGCGTCTTCCGGCTATCAACCCATCCCCAAAAAGGGAACGACCCCGCAACCTCAGCCCGCCTCACCACCTCCATCTGACGTTCAGCCGGCAGGTGGGCAGGCTCCTGACAATAAGTCTACAGACGGTGAGTCTGGACCGGTGATTCCTATCCCCGGTGCAGCGAAGCCGTAACCGAATTCGGAAATAGTCGACGCGACGGAACGGTTTGCCAAGTGTCGCAGGTCGCTACAATCGCTAAAGTAAACTCCCCCTTCTTCCCGAAAATCGCACATCCCCAACAATTTGTGGATGAGGTTGAGGGCAGAGTTGGGGGTAAATCTCTACCGGTACATGCTCAAGCTCAGCCAAGTGGACATTTGGCGGCCAGAAATGACCCCCAAAAGCGAACCGGAAAAGCTGGTGTGCTTGAGATATCTGGACTAGTCAGTTTAACACAACTGGAGACGCAGCCAATGGTTACAGTGATTCGACAGAGTCACGCTCGGCGCTGGATGGGCACTTTCGCAATTTGCGTCGTGACCCTCGGAGCCGCCTGGGTGACCGGGAGTTGGTCGGCCGACGCCGCCGACAAGAAGGCCCCGGCCGGGAAGAAAACGGCTACCGAAAAAGCAACGGATGACGTTGCCTCGGAAAAGACCACCGAAAAATTTGACAAAAAGTCTTCTGAAAAGAAGCCGGCGAAGAAGGCTGAGAAATCAGAAGAGACAAAAGAGGCGGCTCCCGCCGAGGCTGACAAGGCCGCTGCGAAGCCGATTCAGCTCAAGGAGCCATTCTCGACCGGTGCGTCGGGCTCGATCGCTGAGACCGTCGCTTTCATTAACGAAAAGGTGCGGCTCGGCTGGACGGAAAACAATATCGAGCCGTCCGCTGTTGCTGAAGACGGCGAATGGCTGCGTCGCGTGTATCTCGACATCGTCGGACATGTGCCGCCGGTCGAAGAGGTCGATGCCTTTATCGCTGATAAGGACAAGGCCAAGCGCGCCTTGATGATCGACAAGCTGCTCGACGATCCCGGATATGTCCGCAGCTGGACGACCAACTGGACCAATCTGCTGATCGGTCGCGGTGGCGGCGGTGCCAACATGGGTGGCCCTCAACGCCGGGCGGCTCTCATGAAGTTCCTCCGAGAAGGGTTCGCCAAGAATCTGCCGTGGGACAAGATTGTCTACGACCTGGTTTCGGCCGAAGGCCGTTACGATGAGAATGGTGCCGTCAACTTCCTGATGGCTCACTTGAACGACGGCCAGGTTCCGGCCACCGCCATTACCGCCAAGTTGTTCCTGGGTCTGCAGGTGCAGTGTACTCAGTGCCACAATCATCCGTTCAACGACTGGAAGCAGAATCAGTTCTGGGAATACAACAGCATCTTCAAGCAGTGCCGTGAGAACGTCGTGCAGAAGTACGACGAGAAAACCGGCCGGATGGTGTTCGACTACGCTGAACTGGTGCCGCAGACTTTCGAAGGTCCGGTTTACTTCGAGCCACGTAACGGGTTGATGAAGGTCGCCTACCCCCGCTACGAAGAGCACGAAATTGATCCGGGTCCCGATACGAATCGTCGCAAGGAATTCGCCAAGCTGATTACGACTGGCGAGAAGACTCAGTTGGCCGACGCGATGGTCAACCGCATGTGGGGTCACTTCTTCGGCTACGGCTTCACCAAGCCGGTCGACGACATGGGCCCGCATAACCTCGCTTCGCACCCGGAATTGCTGGAGAAACTGGGGACCGACTTCGTTAAGGCGAAGTATGACCTCAAGCAGTTGATTCGCTGGATTTGCAACAGCGAAGCCTATCAGTTGACCAGCAAGATGACGCCGAAGAACGAGATTGATAATCCCGCCAACGGCGAACGACCGAAGTTCACTCACATGTACGTGAAGTCGATGACGGCCGAGCAGTTGTATGACTCGTTGATCATTGCGACCAACGCTCACAAGTCGGGCCGTTCCAACTGGGAACAGGCCGAAACACAGCGTCGGATGTGGATGCAACAGTTCGTGCTGGCTTTCGGTACGGATGAAAACGACGAAGCGACCACGTTCAACGGCACGATTCCTCAAGCCTTGATGATGATGAATGGCGAACTCGTCGCGAACGCCATCAACGCCAACAAAGGTAGCTATCTGAATACGGTTCTGTCCGATAAGGGCAATGAACAAACCAAGCTGCGAGAACTCTATATGTCGGCGTTGTCTCGGCAACCGACCAGCAAAGAAATCGCCGCTGCCAAGTCCCTGGTGAAGAAGGCGAAGACGCCCATTGAAGGCTACCAGGACCTGTTTTGGGCGCTGTTGAACTCGAACGAGTTCATCTTCAACCACTAAAACAGCGACCAAACGGATTCGACAACCCCTTGTTTCACGCGAAGCAGACTGGCTGCAGCGTCCTAATAACTTAAGACAACGATTTACAAAAAAATCCCATCAAGGACCACACTATGAGTTTGATTATTCCGTCAGACATGTCCCGCCGGCACTTTATGCAGCACATGGCGACCAGCGTCGCGATGGTTCCCGGCATGCAGTTCCTGTCGCACTTGCAGGCCAATGCCGCCGAAGTCAAGAAGAAACAAAAAGCCTGTATCCTGATGTGGATGGGCGGCGGACCCCCGACGATCGACCTGTGGGACTTGAAGCCCGGTTCGAAGAACGGTGGCGAGTTCAAGCCGATTAAGACTGCTGCTCCCAGCGTCGAAATCAGCGAGCACCTGCCCGAGACTGCCAAGCAGTTCAAGAATCTGTCGATCGTCCGCTCGATGAGCACCCGCGAAGCGGATCACGGTCGTGGCCGGTACTTCATGCACACCGCATTCGTACCGAATCCCACCGTTGTGCACCCCACCTTCGGCTCGGTTGTCAGCCACGAATTGGGCGGCAAGCGACCCGAGTTGGAAATCCCCTCGTTCGTGTCGATCGACGGTGGCAGCGAGAGCCCCGGCTTCCTGGGCATGACCAATGCTCCGTTCACCGTTGGCAGCAATGGCAACATCCTGAACGCCGGCACCGACGGACTCGATCCGAGCCGGATGAATAATCGCTTCCAGATGCTGGACGTGATCGAAGGCGGCTTTATCGGCTCGAAGCGCGGTGAAGCTCCTCAATCGCACAAGGACATCTACAAGCGAGCGTTGAACCTGATGACTTCCAAGCAAATGGAAGCCTTCAAGGTCGACAAAGAAGATCCCAAGATGCTCGAGATGTACGGCAACAATGCCTTCGGCAAGGGTTGCTTGATGGCTCGTCGTCTGGTCGAAACGGGTGTGCCCTTCATCGAAGTCAACCTCGGTGGCTGGGACTTGCACGCCAACGTCTTCGACACGCTGGCCAATCAGCGTCTGCCGGTGCTCGACAAGGGCATTGCCGGTCTGACCCAGGACTTGACCGACCGCGGCATGATCGACGACGTCGTGATCGTGTGGATGGGCGAGTTCGCTCGTACTCCGCGCATCAATCAAGACGTGGGTCGCGACCACTGGGCTGCCAGCTGGTCAGTGATGATCGGTGGCGGTGGTTTGAAGAACGGCCAGGCCGTTGGTGCGACCGATAAGGACGGTTTGAGTGTCGAAGGTCAGGCTTACCTGCCCGGCGACATTTGGGCCACCGTCGCTCACGCTCTGGGGATCCCATTGGATACCGTTTACACCTCGAAGAACGGTCGCCCGATTAAGATCGCCAACAGTGGAAACCCGATCAAGCAATTGATTGGCTAAGCCGCCGTATGCAGATTACTCGTCTAGAGTCAGCAGAGGGGGCGAAAGCCCCCTCTGTTTGTTTCTACCGAGAGTGTTTTAAGTACTAGGTGAAATCGTGGGAGAGTTTCCCGGCCTGTCCGCGTTTTTGATCGGCAACGATTTGAGCGAAACGGGCCACGGGCGGGCCGGGAAATCCCTCCACGATGTCGTACTGGAGTCTGACGTGAACCTGTAGCCTGACTCTCCAGAGTCGGGCGAAACTTACGGTCGCTGCAGTGTACGTAGGAACAAAGAAGTCGAAGAGTTCAAAGAAGTCAAAGAACACGCCAGGTTTTCGCGTCAGCGCGATGGAATCGGAGTGGTTTAGTTTTGAGCCTTCGGGACCTTTGCGTTCTTCTCTTTAAAAAGGGCTGGAACAGAAGGTCACAAAAGGCACGAAGAAATCAAAGAATTCGAAGAGTTCAAAGAAGTCGCATTGAATTATGCGAGTTGCACCCCATACGCCCGATTCCGTCTAAGTAAAGCAGTAATCGAGACTTAGTGTGATGTATCTCTGACGCGAGTGTATACGTCAGTTCAAAGAAGTCAAGGAATTCAAAGAACGCAAGATGTTAGTGAGCGGGCTGAGACGAGCAGCGGCAGTAGTTCTGATGCTGGCCTCGTTTCTGATTGCTCCTTTAATTATCGCCCTGTCTTGTTTGTGCGTGCTGATGTTGGTGGTTTTGAGTCAGTTCTTATTTTTGGTACCGGTGGCCGTCGTATTTGCCGCGCCATTCGCCATGAGTGTCAGGCAGATAAAACCAGGAAGAACGACGAGCAAAGTAGATGTTTTCAGCCCCAATGGGGCGCAATAGGCCAGCCCAGGGCAAGGCCCTGGGTAGAGGCAGCACATGGGGACAAGCCCTGAAGGGGCGTACTAAGGGAGAAATCAATCTCGCGAATCGGAACCTGATCGATGTCACAATCATTAGCTCGCGTTGTTGTTCACATCGTCTTTTCAACCAAATATCGTCGTGCATGGCTAACTGACAAACTGGTACAAGACGAGCTCCATAAATATCTGGCCCAGATTTTGATTAGGGTTGGATGTCCGCCTATTGTTGTGGGCGGGGTGGCCGATCACGTTCATATTTTGTGCAATTTATCGCGAAAAATCGCTATCATGGACCTGCTGGAAGAGATCAAATCGTCGAGTTCGAAGTGGATGAAGACGAAGGGAAAGGATTTCCAGGATTTTTATTGGCAGGGTGGATACGGCATCTTTTCGGTTAGCGAATCAAATGTGCCCGAAGTGAGTGAGTACATTGCGACTCAGGAAGAGCATCATAAAACGTTCACGTTTCAGGACGAGTTTCGATCGCTATGTCGAAAACACGGGATTGAAATTGATGAACGGTATGTTTGGGATTGAATCTAGTGCGCCCCTTCAGGGCTCGACCTGATTATCGAATTTTTACCCAGGGCGTTGCCCTGGGCTGGCCTAGTCCGCCCCTTTGGGGCTTAAGACTGTGTCGGACTGTTTAACAGAAGACTTGTTGCTGTCATGTCAACAACTGGAAATTCGACGCTCCCGGCGAATGGACCGGCGGTGAATCCGCCGCCGTCGGCGGAGTTCATCCAGTTGTTTACGAAGACTCAGCGGTCGATTTTTTTGTACATCCTGTCGCTGGTACCGCGTCCGGTGGATGCGGAGGAGATCCTGCAGGAAGCGAACCTGATCGTCTGGACGAAGTCGCATCAGTTTCAACCGGGAACGAATTTCCGAGCCTGGGCCAGTCAGATTGCTTATTACGAAGTGTTGAAGTACCGGGAACGGAAGCAACGGGACAAGTTGCATTTCAACCCGGAACTGCTGGAGCTGATTGCGGCGGAATCGCTGCAGGAAGCGGAAATGTTGGATCGACGTCGGCAGGCACTCGCCGACTGTTTGTTGAAGTTGCGGGAAACGGATCGAGCCTTGATTCAGTCGCGATACAGTCCTGATGGAGAAGGTCCCGGCATTGCCGATCAGTTGGGCCGGCCCATCAATTCGATTTACCAATCGCTGTCTCGGATTCGCAAGGTTCTATTGGAGTGCATCAACCGCCGTTTAGCGGCTGAGGTTCGAGGATGAGTCTGTCACCCACGCTGCTGAATGAGCTCCAGCCCCTGTTGGACGGAATTTGCGAAGATCGCCTGTCGGTCGCGGAAGAGACGCGACTGGAGGAATTGTTACTGGCCAGCGCCGAGGCCCGTGCGTATTACCTGCAGTACATCGATTTACACGGTGCATTGCATTGGGACGCCGCACTGGCCTCGAACGCGCCTGAAGATGCTGTCACCGCCTTGGTCGATGCGACGATCATGCGCCTCGCTCAGCCGTCGGGTCCCCTGGCGACGGTCAGCCGTGACCAATCTCGAGCCCGAACGACCAAGGCGTGGTTGCAGCGAATTTGCATTTCCGTGGCGGCTGGTTTAATTCTCGCTGTCGGGATTGTGATCGGCAACAGCACGGCGAAGCCTGAAATCGCCGGTCACCCAGTCCCTCAGCCACCTGTTAAGGTCATCCAGCCTGCGACTCCGACGCAACCAACCGAGACGGTTGTCGCCGACCGCGAAGCGCATCACAAATTCAGCCAGGATGATGTCCGTATCGCGGCTCAGCCGGCGACGAATCCCGGTCCGTCTGTCGAACCCAATCAGAAACCGTCCGCAGGCTTAGGGGACGCAGCGCCCGCTTTCGCGGCGACTCCGACAGCTCCCGACAAGACGCCTTTCAAACCGATCCGCAGCAATGCGGGGGGCACAACGGCCGCCTCGTCCGCGACCGTGCTGGCGTTTGTCAACGAACAGTTGAAGACGGGTTGGACGCAGGCTGGGATCACTCCGTCACCTCGAGCGGATGATGCCGAATGGTTGCGCCGCCTGCACCTGGATTTAGTCGGGCATATTCCGTCGGTGCGAGAAGTCGAGAAATTCCTCGCCGACCGAAGTCGGACCAAGCGTGCGGTGGAAGTGGATCGACTGCTGGATAGCCCGGAATTTGCCCGGCACTTCGCGACAATCTGGACCGACTTGCTGGTGGGACGGGCTTCGCGAGCGGAAGTGAATCGTCCGGCCCTGGCGACCTTCCTGCGAGACAATTTCCAGCAGAATCGTCCCTGGAGTGAGATCGTCTATGACTTGGTCACGGCCGAAGGGCGGACCGACAAAAATGGTGCGGTCAACTTCCTGGTGGCTCATCTGAATGATGGGGCCATCCCGGCGACCGGGATCACCTCGCGGTTGTTCCTGGGGACTCAGTTGCAGTGCAACCAGTGCCACGATCATCCGTTCGATAATTCGAAGCAGGAGCTGTTCTGGGCCTTCAACAGTTTCTTTCAGCAAGCCGTAGTGGTCCGCGACGAAAAGTATGATCCGAAGACCGGCCGCATGGTCATCGCCGGGATTGAATTGGCGACCAAAGACTACGACGGCCCCGTCTATTTCGAGACGCGCAACGGCCTGATGAAAGTCGCCTATCCCGAGTATCGCGGGACACGAGTCGACCCGGGGAAGACGACCAGTCGGCGCCATGAACTGGCACGGCTGATGACTCAAGGTGACGAATCCAGCCTGGCAACGTCATTCGTGAACCGCATCTGGAATCAGTTCCACGGCCGATCCTTCACGCCGCAAGTCGACGACATGGGACCGCACTCGCCGCCGACGCATCCCGCGCTGCTGGATCGTCTGGCCGAGGAATTTGTCCAAAGTGGCTATGACACAAAGCAGTTGATCCGCTGGGTCTGCAACAGCGAGAGCTATCAACTCACCAGCAAGTTCTCTGAAGGCAATTCGAAGGACAATCCGGAAGCGGGTGAGATCCCGTTATTCAGCCGCATGTACGTGAAGCCGATGAGTCCCGAGCAGTTGTACGACTCGCTGGTCGTGGCGACGCAGGGTCAACTGGCCGGCGGACCGACGCTCGATCAGACTGACAAGACCCGCGATCAATGGCTGCGGCAGTTTGTGGTGTCGTTTGATACCGAAGAGAACGACGAGACCTCCACGTTGGATGGTTCGATCACGCAGTCGCTGTTGATGATGAATGGCGATCTGGTCCGTGAAGCGACCAGCATCCAGTCGGGGACGTGGCTGCACAAGTTGCTGTCATCGCGCGAGACCGAGACCGAGCGGATTCAGTCGCTGTTCCAGTCGGCGTTATCGCGGCCGGCGAGTCCTAAAGAACTGGCGATGGTCAAGAAGTTGCTCAAGTCGGCGGCGAACCATGTCAAGAACGCGAAGCCGGAAAACGCATACCAGGACATCTACTGGGCGCTGCTGAATTCCAATGAGTTCATTCTGAACCATTGATATTGCTTCGGTGGACTCATATTCCCAAGATAAGGTGTCGCCTTGAGCAAAGACGATATCGGAGAACGTGGCCAGCGGATGTTTTCCTTGTTAATGACGGAGCTTTGCGGGCGAGTCGCGACATGGTCCTCGTGGGATCACAGTTCAAGGAATAGGAATCTGCCATGCGAGATAATGATCGTGACTGGTTTATTGGCGAGCGAAGCGACGCATTGGCTTCCTTGATGTTGACCTCCAGGCCCGATTTGAGCATTCGGAGCGAGACAAAAGAGAATGACGGAGTTGATCTGCTAGTCGGAGTTCAGGATGGAGAAGCCGTCCCGACAAAACTGTTTGTCGTTCAAGTGAAGGGCACGATTTCCTCTGATCCCCAGGAATGGACAGAGGACGTGAAAGAGCTGTATCAGTCTCAGAGTTTTTATATTCCTGCGTGTGTGTTTGTCATCAACTTTCGCGACAATCAGGCTGCATATGCCTGGGTTGCTGAGCCAGAGGTGCAGGTCGATGCGGTGAAGCTTTCGTTCTTCGAACGTCCTGATTTTCACTCGCTCGATAAAGCTGCGGTGGATTCCATCGTCAATCGCGTTCGTCAATGGTACGACGCCATGCCGCGTTCTCGCGCATGATGATAGGTCTCGATGATGGGGTGTGGAGTGCGGGACGGGGTTTGCTTTTTGGATCAGGCCGCCTGCTTGTGGTTTTCCTGGCAGCAGGAGTGGAATCCGGATCGTGTGGTGGCGCGGTGTTCCCAGAATGCGGTGAGAGGATCGCTGTCGCA
>JAKFVC010000275.1 GCA_021732415.1 Planctomycetaceae bacterium | reverse complement strand
GACCGCTCCTCAGATACAATCCCCAATACCAGCGCCGAGTCACCAGGCTCCGCGGCCAAGTTCAACAGGTTTTATCTGGATGGCATCCCTGCCATCCAGATAAAACGCTCCTTGTTAGGCAGTTCAATTCAGTCGCCTGATCTCATGACACAAGAGCAGCTTCCAACTGAGCGTGACTTCGATCCATTTGTTGGCGACCTTGATGGCCAACATGCATGGAGAACGTTCGGTGGACTAACTCTCGAACAAGCCCGTATGAAGTTCCTCGAAAATCCGCTCTTCTATCAGGAAGACTTCATGTTCATGGGCGGAAAGGCGTTTGCGTATTACTTCCCAGTAATCGAACAATACCTGAAGTCCACCCCGGAAGGAACGAATGACGAATGTCATGAAGCTTGGATTCTGTCGCATGGAATCAAAGTACATTTTGACGGCGTAGACCTCCCACATGTGCGCCATCTCATTGCTCGTGTGCTTACTTTGGCCGATTTCGTACACTGCAATATCGATCGCTTCGGGTATGATGAACAAGAACGCAAACGTGTGGCAGATGGATGGACGGATTTAGTCCGTCATGTGAAGTCAATTGATGCATGTGCCTAACACAAGTGGGTTGGAAACTCGCGTAGCCGATCCATGGCCGCAGTGTGAGCGCAGTTCGACTGGCCCCGTGAGTTCGGGTGGTCGGCACAGCGGCGTGCAGAGCGGGGTAGCCCAGGTTGCTTTTGCAACCTGGGTTTACAGGAAGCAATTGATCGTCGTTGAGCATCTCTCCAGGGAATTTGGTATCCGGCGGAATGGCTGGTTGCTTTTGCAACCTGGGTTTGCTCGAAGTATTTGGGGGATCCGGCCTGCTGCGAGGTCTTCGATCGATAATTGGTGTGAATTGGGACGGGAAACATCGCTGATTGAAGGGAATTATGACGCCGATCAATTGCTTCTTGTAGACCCAGGTTGCGGAGCAACCTGGGCCACCCAGCGGGTCAGCAGAACTCAGTAGACATCCTTCTTGTTGGCAGTGCAATGAATCCGTCATGGCTACTTCAATTGACGCAGTCAAATACGTCCGGCCTATGGATTGTCGGTGCACTTGTCATGCTGGGTGTTGTGTTGATCTCGCGGCGGTTGCGACAAACTCCCCGGTGGCGTGCGGTCGTCATCGGAATCGCTGCAATGCTTTTTGTCTCGCCCGTGCATAGCGTCGCGTTTGATCCATGGTGGAGAGCACCATGGCCGTCCGTTTGCATTACGGCTGCCTTCGTCGTCGGTGCATTTGATTCGGCGGGTGCGTATTTCCAGCGTGACTTTGTAATGCCACCAATAGCCTGGGGAGTGCTGACTGGTTTCACTTGGCATTTCGGTCATGTCACGTTGCGTCGTCACGTTCCGCCATTTGCATGACACCAATGGCCAATTGCACAATTTGTTGACAGCTGACATTTTGTTGTCAGTACGCGCTGGGAATGTCTATTATGCGTGGCAAGTATCTGTATTAGTATGTCCAAAGTGCCTAACATCTATATGGCCCTACGCTGTCAAGAGAGCGCACGTTGAGCGCAGTAAGGATTTTAGGAAAAAACGGGGTAGCCCAGGTTGCTTTTGCAACCTGGGTTTACAGGAAGCAATTGATCGTCGTTGAGCATCTCTCCAGGGAATTTGGTATCCGGCGGAATGGCTGGTTGCTGTGTAACCTGGGTTTGCTCGAAGTATTTGGGGGATCCGGCCTGCTGCGAGGTCTTCGATCGATAATTGGTGTGGATTGGGACGGGAAACATCGCTGCTGGAAGGGAATTATGACGCCGATCAATTGCTTCTTGTAGACCCAGGTTGCGGAGCAACCTGGGCCACCCAGCGCACGTCCGCTTCGGATAGGTCCTCGGGGCTCCGTCCCTGGTAAAACTTCGCCAGTTGCCGCACCGCCCGCAGATAGGCGGCCTCGGTCCGTTCACTAAGTCCCGCGATCTGCATGTCACCCGACATCCGCTGCGCCCACCTCAGCGTCGGAGTCGTCATCATTCAGGTCCCTTCGGTCAGGAGGAAAGAAAGTCGAAACCGAAGTAGACCTGCCTTCTTTTTGGACGTGACGTACGCCTAATAGGGAGTTAGAATCCAGGATGTTGCGAGTGTGCGCGCAACGCTCCGCATATCCCGCCGCGACAGCGGCTTACTTGAACAAGCGGTTCAACCCGACGTGTGCCGCGGCCGGGTTTGGAGTAAAATCAAAGGCACTCGCGCGGCACAACGCGGGTTAACCTGGGCGTTAGGCAGTACATTCGCGCTGTGCATTGTTGCGATCGCTATACGCCCAGATCGCTTCTTCACGACGAAATCGCTGATCCACTTCCATTGTCTTAACAGCAATGCTCGGAGGTAAATCCAACGTGGACAAAGCACCCGACTTCACTTACGACAATACGACTCCAATGAAGACGTTACTCGAGAGGGGTTCGGCTTTTGATCTCGTGAATGGGACCTTCGTAAAGATTGGTAATCGCTATGAGCATTCGGTCAAGGTATCCCAGTATACCGAAGAGGAGCGCGTAATCATGTTGGTGTGGCACTCGTCAGGCATTATCGGCAACGGAGGTTTCGCGTACCTCTTTTCTGGTGAATTTGACGGCGACCCCGAATTCAAAATCACGGCTGATGCGCATCGAATCGTTGGACTGATTCGTAGCTACGAGGCATTTCAAGACGCCTTCCAACTATTTTCAAATGGTATCGTCCCAAGTAGTACCAAGGAACAAATCAGCCAAGACGAAATGTCCGCAGATTCCCTACTCGACGATATCAATCGGAAGTATTGGCAGGACGGTTGGAGCGGTCTTCGCGAAGAACTGCTCGCCACGTATATACGAACACATCTCACGAAGCTCGGCAATCTGGATTGCCCCAAATAATGCCTAACACAGGTGGGTTGGAAACTCGCGTAGCCGATCCATGGCCGCAGTGTGAGCGCAGTTCGACTGGCCCCCGTGAGTGCGGGTGGTCGGCACAGCGGCGAGCGGAGCCGAGTTCTAACCCTTTAACATCTATATGGCCCTACGCTGTCAAGAGAGCGCACGTTGAGCGCAGTGAGGATTTTGGAAAAAGTTTCCCCACACATTTCGTTGACGGAGTTCTGACTTCGTTCTGGTTGCGTGGCGCTACGGTGTGGTTCTACAAACGGTGTCATCTCGCCCGGCCCTGGAGTGTGACTCTGGCCGGTGCGGCGCACCAAACATCTATCGAGGGTTCGGCCGCGGTGACCTTACGATCTCCACGGCTGTCCGAACAGACCTGTCCACTAAGTCGTGGACTTCGCTGAGGCGTTGCAGCCTGCACGCTCTCGGCTGTCGCCAGCTTCGAGCGTGCTTCAGACTCTCCTAGAAACTCATCCGTGCCCCACTCTCCGGCGCTTCAAAAGGATTGGCTCGCGACTCGCGTCGTGTCCAGTTAGGTGTCACTCGGGGTGAGGGCGTCGCAGTCCAGTTCTTTTTTGAGACTCCATCAGTCAGGGTAAAATGAACAGCCGGCCGGCGGCACGTCGCCAATCAAACTAGGCGGGGTCGAGGTCTGCGGCACACGGAAGTTCTGGACACGAGTTCCCCGGCTGCGGAGTCCGCCGCACGGGTCTCAACAAACTGGCAAACAAGGCTTCCGAAACGTGCTCACCTCCTGGTGCCCCAGTTAGGTGTCGAGCTGACTGGCCGCCGCCGGCTGTTCGGGTTGTTAATCGTATGGCATCGGTCTGTTCCTGTGGTCCTGTGCGAGGCTCCTGCCGAGCTGTAGCCTGACTCTCGGAGTCGGGTCTGTTCGATGTCGAATGCACCCGACTCGGAGAGTCAGGCTACACTAGAAGAAAAGGGGTCAGGACTCTTTGATTCACAAAGAGCCGACCCCTTTGTTCTTGTTCAAAAAGTCGATCTGAATCGAGATAAATGGACCTGTCCCCATTATCCCGCGCAAGAAAATACAAACCTGACGTCGTCTGCCCCGTAGAGATCTTCTGGTACGGATTGGGATAGCGGAGATTAGGTTCAGACTTCACCGAGAAATTCGGAGGGAAGAGCTTCCCGGAGTAGGTAACTCCGTTTAGACTGACACAATCTAGTGTAAGTGAGTCGCTCGGGAGTTTCAGTATGGTCAGCGCGGGGCAATTCGAACTGATTCAGGCGGCCGAACAAATCTATGCCGATCGGCTGCGTTCGCAGCTCGAGCCCGCACATGATGGCGAGTTTGTCGCAATCGAACCGGTTTCTGGTGAATACTTTCTCGGGAAGACCTTAAGCGAAGCCATTCAAGCTGGGCGAAGCAGGCATCCATCCCGGCTTCCATATGCCATGCGAGTGGGGATACAGCCAGCGATTCATCTAGGAACATGGCGATGATTGTCGGACGGATACAGCGCACTTGCCCGGCTTCATGACATCGCATCCGGCCCCATCCATGAGCTCACCAGCAGACAAGAATTCGACGCAACGTTTCTCGGATCGAGTCGAGAACTACATCCGCTGGAGGCCGGGCTATCCCGACGAGTTGTTTCGGATACTGGCCGAGGACGCGGGGCTAGACCAGCCAGCCACCGTGGCCGACATCGGATCCGGCACGGGGATCTCCGCGGAACTCTTCCTGCGTCGCGGGCACACGGTCTATGCGGTCGAGCCGAACCGCGAAATGCGACAGGCTGCCGAGACGTTGCTGGCGAAGTATCCGCTGTTTCGGAGCGTCGACGGGACTGCCGAACAGACCACGCTGGCTGACGCGAGCGTAGATTTCATCGTGGCCGCGCAAGCGTTTCACTGGTTCGATGCCGAGAAAACGCGTGTGGAGTTTTCGCGAATCCTCAAGGCAGGAGGCTGGTGCGCCTTGATGTGGAATTCCCGCCGCATCGATTCGACGCCGTTCTTGCGTGCCTATGAGGCGCTGCTCAACGAGTATGGCACCGACTATCGCGAGATTCAGCATACCAACATCGACCGGGAGAAGATCGCCGCGTTCTATGCTCCTGGAACGTACAAGTATCGTTCCTTGTACAACGAACAACGTTTCAACTGGGAAGGGCTGCGCGGGCGGGTGTTGTCGTCATCTTACGTCCCCGCCGAGGGACATCCGCAACATGCGCCGTTGATGGAGAAGCTGGCGGAGATCTTTGAAGCCAACCAATCCGACGGCCAGGTCTGTTTTGAGTATGACACCGAAATTCACCTCGGACAGATGCCCTCCGTCGAGACCCAGGCGAGCCCGGTGGCGTAAGCCCCGGGATTCTTCGTCATCGTCGACGCTAGCAGCGTCGGCCGCGGAATCCGGGGGCTTACGTCACCCGGCTCGCCAAGTCGGATTCGACGCTACACGGCGGGGTGTTTATCGCGTATGCTCATCGTCGGACAACGACAGAGATAGATTCTTCTGATAGGACATTCGTAATGATCATCGCAGGCCAATTCGTCCATGCCGACCGGCAGTGGACGGGGCAAATTCGTATCACCGGGCAAACTATTGTCGAATCAGGTCCGCAACTCGGGCGAGCCGACATCACTTTCGGCGAAGACTGCCTGATCTTCCCCGGGATGGGTGATATCCACATCCATTCCCGCGATGACGTCAGCGGCAAAGAGATCTACAAAGAAGATTTCCGTACGGTTTCCGCGGCCTGCATTAATGGTGGCGTGACCCATGTGGCCGATATGCCCAACAACCCGGCCGCGCCGATTGACGATGCCAGCTATCAGGCCAAACAGCGACATCTCGCCGGGCGTGAAATTCCGGTCCATGTGACGTTGTATGCCGGTATCGGGCCAGGGACTCGACCGCTGTCATTCCCGGTCCCCTACAAGGCCTACATGGGGCACAGTGTGGGCGACTTGTTCTTCACGACTTTGCAGCAGTTGGACGAGACCCTGGCGAACTATCGCGGTTGCGACGTCAGTTTTCATTGCGAAGATCCGGAGTTGATGGAGCAACACAAGGGAGCCCCGACGCACGAACAACGCCGGCCTCCCGAATGCGAAGTTTCGGCGACCCGTTTCGCCTTGCAAATGATTGAAAAGTACGATTTGACCGGGAAGCTGTGCCACTACTCGGTCGGTGAAGGGCTGCCGTTGATTCGTGCGGCCCGGGCCAAGGGATTGCGGGTGACTTGCGAGGTGACTCCGCATCACTTGTACTTCGATGAAACCGATATCGTGGACGCCAATCGGGGCTGGATGCAGATGAATCCCCCGCTACGAGCCCACGCGGATCGCCTGGCGATGCTGTCCGCATTGAAAGACGGGACGTTGGATTATCTGGCGACCGACCATGCTCCACACACGCTGGAAGAAAAGGCCCGGGGGATTTCCGGCCAGCCGCACTTGGATACCTATGGTCCGTTCGTGACGTGGCTGATGGCCAAGCAGGGGTTCACGCCGGAGGACATCGCTCGCGTGTGTTCCGAAAATCCGGGGAGATTTGTGAATCCGTTTGTCTCGCCGAAGAAGTTTGGCCGGTTGGAACCGGGGTATACGGCATCGATCACCGTGCTGAATCTGCGTCGGCCGATCACGATTGAACGCAGCCAGCTGAAGACGAAATGTGGCTGGTCGCCGTTCGAAGGGGTGACTTTTCCGGGATCGGTGGAGGCGCTTTATTTGGAAGGCGTGCGTGTGCGATGACTGCCCCGTGGCCGACGCTGCCAGCGTCGGAACGCAGACGCTAGCAGCGTCTGCCACGGGGGCGGCTAGCGTTGCCTCCATTTTCGAATCGCCGTCGCGTCTAGTTCCGCATCCGCGGCAAGCTGCGTTCGTAAGATCTGCATCTGGGAGGGAGTCGCCATTCCTAACAACTGCGATTGAGTCAGCGGCGAAAAATCGTCGGAAAACCCTCCGGCGACGACTTCTACCAGATAAATTGTCCGGTCGCCCGTATCAAAACTGGCCTCAACCCGGCACTCCAGCCACCCTTTGGCGTCCGTTAACAGGGGGCTGCCGGTGATTCCGGTTTGATAGGGAACGTCCGCGAACTTATCGATCTCGCGACCGGTCTGCATGCCAAAACGGAATGCCAAGTCGGCTTGCTCGACGGTCAGCAAATGGACGGCCAATACTCCGGAAGCCTCCACGAGAGTCCACGTATGATGCACCTTCGAGAGGGCGACTGCGAACCGAGGGATCTCCGGAACGATCGAAATGGGTGAGACAAACGTGGCGATCAGCCCGTTGCGCTGACCGGCATGGGCCGACGTGACGAGCCAGACTTCACGTCCCAGGCGTTTGATCAGTTGATTGATTTCGTTGAGTTTCATGATGAATTCAGCTTTGGCGGCTGCGGACCGCAAAGTGTGGTGACAGAGGACCGTTGTCCCGGAGCTGGTGAGCGGCACGGCGCTAGCCGCCGGTTCTTCTATCGACTTCAACACACAGAACCGGTGGCTAGCGCCATTCCGCTCACAAACTGGGTATATCAAACGAAAAGGCACCCGACTCGGAGAGTCAGGCTACAGACACCCCTTTATATCTGGAATCCGGGTGAGTAAGTTAGCGAATCACCAATCTCACACAAAACTCCAAACGGCAGTCCGTGGTCCGCACCATGTTGAACAATGACATTGCCCGAATTTTCGATGACCTGGCAGATCGACTCGAAATCTCAGGGGCCAATTCCTTTCGTATTCGCGCCTATCGACAGGCCGCCAAGACGCTCGCCGAATGGCCCGAGTCGTTGGCCTCGATGGTGAAGACAGATCGCACCAAACTGGTCGCGATTCCGGGGGTCGGGAAAGATCTGGCCGATAAGATCGTGGTGATTTGCGAGACTCAGTCGTTGCCGCAGCTGGAAGAAATCCGGCTCGCAGTTCCCGACGGGGTGGTCGACATGCTGCGTATCCCGGGTCTCGGCCCGAAGAAAGCAGCGGCCCTGTTTCAGGAGCTCAAGGTGGCTTCGTTGATGGACTTGAAGCAAGCCGTCGAAGCGGGGCAAGTTGCCAAGTTGAAAGGTTTTGGAGAAAAAACCGCCAAGTCGATCCTGGAGGGTTTGGCGCAAGTCGAGCAGACCGGAACCCGAGCCTACATGGCCGAAGCCAAGGTCGAAGCGGACGCCATCGTCGAGGCGCTGCGGAAATTGCCCGGTGTCGGTCAGGTGACGGCGGCCGGCAGTCTGCGGCGTCGCAAGGAGACGGTTGGCGATCTGGATATTCTCGCGACCGCGAGTAGTCCCACTGCGGCGATGGATACGCTGGCCGCTCATCCGCTGGTGGCGCAGGTTCTCGCACGGGGCGATACCAAACAACGGGTGCGTTTGAAGTCCGGCCTGGAACTCGACCTGCGTGTGGTTCCGGAAGAATCGTACGGGGCCGCGATGCAGTATTTTACGGGCTCGAAAGAGCACAACATCGTCATCCGCCGGAGAGCTCAGGAACGAGGCCTGAAGATCAACGAATATGGCGTTTTTCGCGGAGAAACGTCCATCGCCGGTCGCACGGAAGAGGAGGTTTATGCCTCTGTCGGGCTCCCTTGGATCCCGCCCGAACTGCGGGAAAATCGGGGTGAGATTGAACGGGCGGAAGCCGGAAAGCTGCCGCAGTTGATTGAACTCGCCGATATTCAGGGTGACCTGCATATGCATACGACTGCGACTGACGGGACGGCGACCATCAGCGAAATGGTTCAGGCGGCCAAGGCGCGGGGGTTGAAATACATCGCGATTACCGATCACTCCAAGCGGGTTTCCATGGCCAACGGGCTGGATGCCGACCGGCTGCGTCAGCATTGGAAAGAAATCGACAAGGTCCGCGGCCAGATTTCGGGGATCGAGGTCTTGCGCGGAATTGAATGCGACATCCTGGAAGACGGCACGCTTGATCTGGACGATGACGTCCTGTCTGAGGCAGACTGGGTCATTGCCGTTTTGCATTATGGACTCCGTCAACCGCAGGATCAGATCGATCTGCGGCTGCTCAATGCCATTAAAAATCCGTATGTTTCGATCATTGGCCACCCCAGTGCGCGAATCATTAATAAACGTCCACCTGTCGCCTGGAGCTTCGAAACGATCTTGAAAGCGGCGGCAGAATACGGTGTCATGCTGGAGATTAACGCGGCCTATCAGCGCCTGGATCTCGACGACATTCAGGCCGCTGCCGCCCGTGATCGCGGGATTCCCATTGTGATCAGCACTGACGCCCATAGCACAAGTGGACTCGATGGATTAGAATATGGCGTCTATCAGGCGCGTCGAGCGGGGCTGTCTAAGGCCGATGTTGCGAACACGCTGCCAATCGCAGATTTCAAAAACAAAATTCGAGGCAAACGGGCGCGATAGAGCGGGTTCACGTAATGTTTGCGCGATCGAAAGGGTGTGAGAGTATGAGTGTGTGAGAGTCACGGGGTCACAATGGTGTCCAATATCTGGAATAATCATCGCCCTCATACCCTCGCACTCCGATACTCTCACACACTCGCTCTGCGCAATCGATTGGTTAAAACGCTTTAAGGTCCCCATTTCTCATTGAACGAGTACGGTTCGCGCTAAATTCGAGGATCCGGGCGGGGTTGTTCAAATCGATCTAGACGAATGGGTTTGTATCGTTTATCGATAGACAACAACTCTCCTTGTACAGATACTGGAGTGATATCAAGTCGCCTTTCGGCAAAATCTATCATTATTTTTCATAAGTGAATGGCCGGTCGCTCAGCCAGGAACTGACAGTTGTCGGTTTTCTTAAGGTAATGGAGCCACAGATGTTACCAACTCGTCGGGGCTTTACGATGGTTGAAATGCTGGTGGTCATCGCCATCATCGCGATCTTGGTCGCGCTGTTGATGCCCGCAGTCCAGCAGGCACGCGAGGCAGCTCGTCGGGCCAAATGTAAGTCCAACCTCAAGCAGATTGGACTGGCGCTGCACAACTACCACGACACCTTCACCATGCTGCCGCCGGGGAATATTTCACGCCCGGATGGCAGTGGGATCCGGTATCCGTGGACGTTTTCCATCCTGCCGCAACTGGATCTCAACTCGCTGTTAGACATCGCCGAAGTGAATTATCCACTGGCAATTTCCCGAGAATTGAGCAGTTACATCTGCCCGACTGATCCGATTGGGGGGCCTTGGACCGCGACTTCCGGCAGCGGTTCTTCGCGGTCGAACTACGTGGGCTGCTTCAGCGCCGACGGAACATTGGTCGACAAGGAGGCATACACCTCTGGGCGTTGGACTTACGATTCCGGCGCGTTGGCCAACCCGGCGACCCAAAAGGGAATCTTCAATTTCAATACGTGCCGCCGCATGCGGGACGTGGTCGATGGGACTTCGTCCACAGTTTTTGTCTCCGAGACCATTTCCGGCCGGGGAGGCTCGAATGACCCGCGCGGCGTCTGGTCTTCGGACTGGGGCGCGCAGTACACCCACATGATCGGACCGAATTCCTCGTCGCCTGACATCATCTGGAGTGCCGTCGGATCGTGGTGCCCGAGCCCCCTGCCGCTACGAGCCCCCTGCGTGGGCACCGGTGCCAGTTGGAGCGAAGAGCGTTACGGAGCCCGAAGTTGGCACATTGGCGGCGTGCAGACTCTGATGGGCGATGGGTCTGTCCGATTCGTCAGTGATAACATCAACTATACGACTTGGAAGGGCTTGGGAAGTATCGGAGGCGATGAAGTCATAGGTGCATATCAATGACATTATGTAGGCAATTGGGCCTAATTGCCTGCAGTCTCGCAGTCGGTCTGATCCCCGGCTGTACTCCGGCAGTTAAGACAGTTCCCATTTCTGGGGTCGTCAAGTTTAATTCGAAGCCGATCGAAAAAGGCTTGATTGAATTCTATCCCATCGAACCGACCAAGGGTGGGATGGAGGGCCGCCCCATTGAGCAGGGTGCCTACACCGTCCCGCCCACCAGTGGGCTGAAGGACGGGGGTAAATATCTCGTCCGCATCACGGCGAGCCGCAAGACGGGAAAAAAAGTCGCCAATATCATGGGTGGCGGCGGCGGCCCCGACTTGGACCTCTACGAGCAGTTTCTGCCTGCCAAGTATCACAGTGATTCCAAACTGGAAATCAGCCTGGCTGATCAGAACAAGCGGAAGTTCGATTTCGATCTGACGGGCGAAGAGAAGAAGCCCGTCGACAGCAAGCCCACGGACGGCACGAAGCCAGAGACCGAGCACGTCGTCACGTATCGAACACGAAGCGCGACCGAGTTCATTCTTAGGTGCTTCGAACAATTGCCGTTGCAGAAGCCGCGATCTTCGATTCCGCCACAATCCAACCGCAAGAAGTGATGGGCTGCAGGATATTTCGACGTGATGGGCGGGCGAGGTTCCCGCCGAACATTCTTATTTGCCTATCGCAAACTGTGACGATAGAGGAAGAAGATCTCACGCAAAGGCGCAAAGTATGCATTTCTTCGTTCTTCCTTTGCGCCTTGGCGCCTTTGCGTGAGATCATTCTTCTTGAAATCACCACTACGGCGCAATTCAAAAGTCAGTCCGATCCACTTTAAAAGAAGTTCCTTGGAAGCCTAAGGCGAGCCTTAGCTGGGCGGGAGCCTCGCCCTCCCAGCGACTTGTTAAAACAGCGTCAATTGGCCCGATTTCGGACGCGGCGGCTCGAAGCGGCTATAGTCCAGATCTGGCAGGTGCTCGGCGTAGCCTAACTTGCGGCGGAAGAGGCGAAAGGTCTGCTGGATCTGTTCGGCAATCACGCCCGTGCCCCGCATTCGCTCGCCAAACTGTGAGGAATTCATCCCTCCGTCGCGCGTGTTCTGGATCAAGTGCTCGATCCGTTCGCGCTGAGTGGGGCGCGTCCGTTCGAGCCATTCCTGAAACACCGGCAGCACCGTCAACGGCAGGCGCAGCAAGATGTAACTGGCGGCCTGAGCACCCGCCTCGCGAGCCGCTTCCAGCACTGCCGGAATACTGCTGTCATTCAGTCCGGGAATGATGGGCGAGACCATCACGCGCACCGGAATCCCTGCATCGGTGAGAGCCCGGATCGCCCGCAGTTTCGCGGCGGGAGCACTGGTCCGGGGCTCTAACGTCTGAGTCAACTCGTGATCCAGACTGGTCATGCTGATACTGACATGAATCAATCGCTGACTGGCCATCGTCGTCAGCAGGTCGAGGTCGCGCACCACCAGGGCATTCTTCGTAATTACCCCCACCGGCTGCCGAAATTCCAGAGCCACTTCCAGGCAGCTACGGGTCAAGCGGTACTGGCGTTCGGCCGGCTGATAACAGTCGGTCACTCCCGACATGCCGATCAATTCCGGCTGATACTTCGGACGGGATAGAAACTCGCGAAAGAGTTCCGCGGCCTGCTCTTTGACGAAGATCTTCGATTCGAAATCGACTCCCGCATTCAACCCCAGATACTCGTGCGTGGGGCGAGCATAGCAATACGCGCAGCCATGCGAGCACCCGCGGTAGGGATTAAGAGTGAGTCGAAACGGAACATCGGAACTGTCGTTTTCCGAGATGATCGATTTGGAGTTGTCGGGGAAGTATTGGGTGGTCGTTCGGTTCACTTCGTCGAGAAACTCTTCATCGCCATCGAAGTGTTCCCAATCATCCTGGACATGCACTTTCTCGAACCGGTTGGCTGGGTTGAGGTGTGACCCACGACCTTTGGGAGAACGTTTTTCACCACTCATTGAACCTCCCTCCTTTGAGCAACTTGACATGGCATCCCATCTCATCAAGCAGGTTGCTTATCGCCGACTTTAGTGGTGCATCTCTAGAAGGATGACAGGCGGCATTCCGGCGACAAACCACTCAAACGCAACGTAGCAATATGCATCCGGAAATGATTCAATCATGAAGCCATTTGCCGCCGCAGTTGGTTCGACGATTCGAGATTTTACCTCTTTCCTCCAGAAGTCGAAACGCTCCTCACCCGAAGTCCAAATTAACGGATGTCCGCAGTCAGCAATGACGAACTGAATCGTGCCGCTCCGCAATTTCTCAGCAATTTGCTTGACGCCGAGCGTGCGAACCTTAACGGCAGCGATCGTTCCGTTCGCATCCCAAAGTTCGGTCAGTGGCAAGCGAGTTACAATTCGAGTGGTGTTGTCCATTGGATAAATTCCCCGAAGGGGATACGCATCATAGCCCAGGGTTGCCCGCTTCGGCGGGCTACCCTGGGTAGCGATTCAACATTGAATTCTACCCTGAAAGGGTTGCGTCTTCAGTCTTGCGAAAATACCGCAGACGGAACCCTTTCAGGGTACGACAACGTATTGGGATGTGTCCCCAGGGTAGCCCGCTGGTGCGGGCAACCCTGGGCTATGATGCATAACCCCGTCGGGGTATTTTTCTCGACATCTGTTCCGCTCACGCAACAAATTCCTGACGGGGCCGATCTCGATATATCGCTTCCAATCGCTGCATTTCATCCCCGCAGTGCGTAATCAATTCTGCAATTTACCGATCGTCATCGCCAGGCGTTGGCCTAGTCCTTGAATCGCCACTTGCTTCGCTGAGTCACTCAGCTGTCCTTCCGGACCGAATGCCTCTGCGGCATTCGGTATCGAAATCTGTTCGGGCAACACCAGCACGTTGATGTTACTCAGGATCGCTCGCAGGTGAACCAGGCCGCGTAGGCCTCCCAAGGCTCCCGTTGAGGTACTCATGATCACCGCGACTTTATCGATATAACACGCCAGCCGGGGCTTGCCGGGAATTGGTCGCGAGATCCAATCAATTGTATTCTTCAGCACGGCCGACAGCGAGCTGTTGTATTCCGCGGATGCGATCAACAAGCCTTGATGCTCGAACATCAATTGCTTCAATTTCAACGCATTTTCCGGCGTTCCCTGGGCTTCGAGATCCTCATCCATGATCGGCAGCGGATAATCGCGCAGATCGATGTAGGTGACTTCCGCCCCTGCCTGGCGAGCACCTTCGGCCGCAATCTGGACCAGCTTTTTATTGTAAGAACCAACGCGCAAACTTCCTGCAAAAGCCAGGATTTTCGGAGCGGGCATGTTTGATCAACCTTATCAGTGGAAGCTCACATCAGGAAACCGGAGGAGCGCGACCTCATTGTAGCCGTCGGCCACCCCGCGAGTCGAATCGCTTGTGAGCCGACGCTGAGCCAGATCCCTGCTGCGCAGAATTGACCACCAATTGTCACTTGGTCAGCTTAAGCTGTTTCTCCTGCGCGTCCAGGATTGCGTCCTGCCTGCGTGCTTGCTCTTCCCATATGTCGAGGAGCTTATCGACGCGGCGATTCTGGGCCTCTTGTATGGCTTGAAGTTTGTCGACGGCTTTGGTCTGCCGCTGAATGTCGTACGCCTGTCGTTGAAACTCCTTCGTCTGTCGTTGATAGTCCTGCTGTTCCTGTTGTGCGCGCACGTTGTCAGCCTGCACAGCCGTCGAATAGATGACACTATCCTGGCTGTAGCGATAAACTCCGTAAAAGGTGATCGCCACCAGGAAGCCGGTAAAAACAGCGATCGCGTTCACCGGACCAGAGAGCGTTTTCATGCAATTCTCGCTGCTTCATTTTACCGTTAAGAGTTCGCTCGACGTCTCGTCATTCTACCGTCCTAGTGCTTTGACAAGGCTAAATATTCGGGTGCCACTTGCTCTGCCAGTGCTGGGCGTCATTTGACCCGCTCAAAGCATTGGCAGAGCCAGTGTCACCCCAATTCTTTGCGGTGACACAGCACTTGGACCAAATGAGTCTAACCCTTTGGGTTTGCCAGAGCACTCGCAGCGCCATGGCCTTCGGCTCCATTACCCGAGAACGTGCCATTCACATTCGTCTCTGCTAAACTGACAGCATCATAAGCTCCCGGGTCAATAGACTTCACGTCATGAACCGCAATAGTTGTCGTTCGGGGTCTGGCCACGGTCCGTTCATCGACGCCCATGTCCCACAGTAATTCTCCCGATAGCCGGCATGATCCGGTCGAGAAGAACTCTGCGCCACCGCGTGATGTTGGTGGTTCAGTCACGTTCTTCTTTGGCCAGCTGCGGACAGGCAATCGAGATGCGGCCCGCGAACTCTGGATGCGGTTTTTTCCGCGCCTGCAAGGGCTCGCGCGGAAGACGCTCTCGGGTTATCCGCAGCGGGTGGCCGATGCCGAGGATGCGGCTCAAAGTGCCTTCATCAGCTTCTGGCAGCGCGCTGAGAAGGGCGAATTTGGTGAAGACCTCGATCGCCATAATCTGTGGAATCTGCTCGGCGTAATCACGGTGCGCAAGGCCCTCAAGCAGGTCGAGCGGGAACGGACGCAGAAGCGGGGCGGAGGACTGGTGCGTGGTGAAAGTGAACTGGCTCAGGGCTCGGCACACGACGGCGGCGCCTTTCGTCTGGAAGAGGCGATCGCACACATTCCCATCCTCGAATTTGACCTGCATTGTGAAGAACTCCTGTTGAAATTGAACGAGGAATTGCGTGAAATCGCGTTGCTGCGGCTGTGGGGATGGTCCACCCTGGAGATCGCCGAGCAACTGCAGTGCACAGAACGCAAAATCCAACGGAAGCTGGAGTTAGTGCGTCTCAAATGGGCCTGCCTGGTCGCGGAGTAAGTGCTTTGTTTCTCTTCTGTCCAAGGTTTTCGGCGAGATTTCCAATTTTGTGTGTCGCGGTTTGTTCGAGATTCGGAACTTACAACTAAGGCGACTGTTTCGAACTTGAACTGCTTTGTTTAAGACTCACGCTTTGTCATGCCATGAATTGTTTACCCACGAACGAGGAGTCGCAGTGATGAAAAGACCTTTTCTGTCCGTGCTGTGCGTTGCTTGCCTGTTCACCGTCAACCCGCACTGGGCCAGTGCCCAAGATTACGGTTACGGTCCCGCGCCTCTGGCTGAGCCCATCACACAGGGTCTGCTGCAAGTCAGTGCCGAGGGGAAGGTGACATTCACCAAGAATGTCTGGAAAGCTGTCAACTATCAGTACACAAGAAATCGCGAGGTCTTCGAGACTCTCGAGCAAGACGGCAAGACCGTCGTCAAGAAAAAGCTCGTTCCAGAGACCCGTACGGCCACCCGCAGGGTCTCGGTCCCGGTGACAATGGAGATTCCCGAAGCAGGCCCGGAGTTATTCGATACCGCCGGGAAGGGAGTGAAATTGGAATCGGTCCGCGCGCGACTAACTGGGCCGACGCTGGTCTTGGTCACGGAAGACGGCAGGCTGCACCCTTCGTTCGCGGGATTGTTCAAAAAAGAGGCCCTCGTGCTGGCCTACTCGCCGCGATCACTTGAGCCCCCACCCGGAGCGACGCTTCCGCAGCCGGTCCCACAACCAGCCCCAGCCCCAGCCGCACCGCCTGCCGCAGGGCAGACGTTGAGAAAGTTACTACCGGTCCGATTGGTCGGACTCCAGACGAACGAAGACACCGCACAGCCAACCGAAGTCGAGAAGGCACCATTCCCGCAGGACCCGGCGCCAACCTTCCGTTACTGTCAGTTGCAGGAGAAAGGCAACATGGTTGCGGTCCGGCACTTCTTCGAATCGAAAGTGACCACGACGGCGATGAAGATTGTCACAGTGGAAGGCGTCAAGGAAACGGTTCCCTTCCAAATTCAGAAGACGATCGGCAGCGATGAAACTGTTCAGTGGAACCGCAACATGGTGAAGTTCCTGACGGTCGGCGGCAAGGCGCTGGACGCGGCAACCGTCATGGCGACGCTGTCCAGGGAAGTCGCGGTGGTCGCATCCTCAGACGATCAACCCGTTCACAACTTCTGGTTGCAGAACATCAATCCGAACGCCACCGTCATCGTGCTGCCGAAGTTCAGCAACCCGCAACCGCAGGCCCCGCAACCGCCCGGTCCGTCGACGCCGCCCGTCCCTGCTGTTGCACCGCCGCCCGCGGCCTCCAAGCAGGGCTAGGGCATAAACAGGTCGCATCGCAAGGAAATCACTGGAAT
>JAKFVC010000233.1 GCA_021732415.1 Planctomycetaceae bacterium | reverse complement strand
ACTTACACTGCAACCTTTCATCCCTGATCGTCTATGCCCCATCGCGATTCCACTCCCCCTGAAGACACTCCGCCCCCCGCTAACAGCGATTCCTTCGCAGAGAACCCTTGGCGCAAAGCCATGGCACCGCGGCGTGGAAAAAAGGGTCCCCTGAAGGATTCCATGGAAACCTCGCTGGCGATCGCACTCAGCCAGGTCGCGGAACCTTGGGATGAAGACCGCACCCGCTTCAAGCCAGAATTGGTCCTGCAAGGCCAGACCTATCACACCGCCCCGTTGTTCGATATCGCAGCCTATCCCGCCGATCCCGAATACACGCCGGACAACCTGCTGCTAAAAAGCCCGGGCGGCGAGTTCGCCTACATGAACCGGTTGTGGAAACGCGGGGAGGGGATCCCGCTGCTCCAAAACCGCAAGACGGGTACCGTCTGCTGGGACCAGGATGTCGTCATTCCCGTGCTCCTTGACGGCCGCACCCTCACCGTCTGGATGAGCATCACACCCATGGAAGTCTTCACGCTGCGTGAGGGAATCTCCATGGCGAAAGGGACTGTGATCGTCGGCGGTCTGGGCATGGGCTATCTGCTGCGCAAGGTCTGCGAGAAGACCACCGTCGAACGAGTCATCGTCGTCGAACAAAGCCGCGAACTCCTGGACTGGTTCGGCGATCGTCTGTGTGCAGCCCAACCCAAGGTGACCGACGTCATCTGCGGAGACGCCTTCGATCAGCTCGGCAAATTCGGCGACCAGGCCCGCTACCTGTTCGACATCTGGCCCACCTACGGCGACGCGGCAGATGACGAGATCTTCCAAGACGCCAAACGCCAATACAAAGGCGTCTGGGGCTGGGGCGACTATCACATCATTACGCCCGGGAAGAAGAAGCCGAAGTCGTAATCCCAAGCTGAATCCGCGGGACGGGTCTCCAGGCCCGTCCGTCCAGTGGGCAATGAAAGGCGAGCGTCCAGCGCCGTTTAGTAATTACGGGGCGGATGGTTGTTACCGATTCACACAAACCAGACCACGTTGTTCTTCAATAAGGCCTGGTTTGGGTGCCACTGGCTGTGCCAGTGCTTTGCCGGATCGGGTGTCGAAAGACTATCAGCACTGGCACAGCCAGTGGCACCCAATCAATGAGTCAGTGATTCATTCCGTTCGCACGTTTGAGTCACGCGAAATGGTTGATACAGCCCGCATAACAACCATCCGCCCCGTAATTATTAAACGGCGCCGGACGCTCGCCATTCAGAGTAGACGGACGGGCCTGGAGACCCGTCCCACGATACTGGCCAGACCCCTACAGCGGCGTGTATCGCGCCTGCGGCGTCTGGTGAATCTTCCGCGGCTGGCTTCCCTGAATGCCCCGGATTTCTTCCTCAACGTGGGCCACCTGCTCGGCCGTGTTGTGAACGTGGATTTCCATCCGAGTGGTATAGGTCTGCCCCGGTGCCAGGACAATCACGCGGCCTTGCTTCCGCTCGAAGGACTTCAAGTTCGGATAGTTGGTCGCCGGCTCCAGACCGGTCACGTAACCATCCGCTTCCGCTGACGTGTTCTTCCACTGCGTAAAGCAGGGGAGCTGCTGTTTGTTGAACCGCAGGCTGACTCCCTTTTCACCATGGCCACTCTTCAGCAGCACCACGGTGTCGCCCGATTTCCTCGCCGCCAGATCGAAGAAATAGCATTGCTCGACGTAGCCTGCTGTCGGTCCCTTGTAAGTATCCCACGTCGCCACATCTTCCACCGCCCGGGCATCGCGAGGCGCCGCATCCAGAATCGGCGCAATCAGCTTCGCATCCTGATCCAGGAACGGCGTACCGAAATTGGTGTGGTAAAGTAACTCGAGCTCACCCGGCAAGCCACGCAGATTGGTGACCTCATCAATGATCGTCAGCGAATTCGATCCGGGGACGGTCTCGGTGGTCGACTTCAACCGGAAGCGCGTTCCGAACATCATCGACTCATCAACAATCCCCGTGACGCTCAACTTGCCAGCAGCACCGGGAGTCACGCTGACTTCCACAAAGTGAGCCGGAATATTCGCGATCCGCCCATGCAGCGTGAGCGGCGTCGAAACTGGTTCGCCCTGATTGTTCGGGATGATGTCCATTCCCGGGGCACCATTCGATTCCAAACCACAGCGAGCCATCCATTCGTTGTACCCGATCAACCAGCCCAGGCCACCGCGGGCCGATTGGTCAACGAACGCGGGGTGGACGGGCATTTCGACCGGTGATTTCCAGCCCAGGGCGAGACCCGCGTAACTCCCTTGCCACAGTCCCATGCCACGCGTGGGCAACAGGCTGAACTTGAGCTTGCCGTTGTCGATCTCGACAACATCGACCCCTTCCGAGACCCCGCCGTGCAGCGTCCGTTTGCTGACCGACCAGTCGGTATTCCCGGGAAACCACTTCGCCGCATCCATGAATTTGTCAGGCATCTTCGGCGAGAGTAGAAACTCCGGGGAATAGACACCCTTTTCGACATCCGTCAAGACCCAGCGCGAATCAACCATGAGTGCATCCCTACTTTGACGTGCAAATCGGACAATTCGACCGCTTCACACCCTATCTGCCGCACTCAGCGACAACCTGGCAGTGAAGGACCGACGGCCTCCGTGAAGCGTGAACACAACGCCTCCACATTCAAGCGCATCGCTTAGTTCTTGCTAAATTGATTGGGTATGAGTGTATGAGAGTGTGAGGGTAGAGGAGTAACAGTGCATTCCGTCGATTCACGGACGTGTCTTTACCCTCATACTCTCAGACTCCGATACCCTCACACACTCACTTATGCAATCACGTCCTAAGTGCGATATCGCCACAAACCGCCCGATTCTAGAGACCATGACCGCGATTTTCCACAACTCAAGATCTGGGAGATCCTGAGAATTACGGATTTCAACACCAAACTTGCGTGGACTAAACTGGTCGTATTGCAGATAATTTATGAGACTAGACCTGCCAGGACCGAGGCGAACCGCCCCGACTGGCAGCCTACCTGCGGAACGGACTCTCGAGTGCCTACTATGCCCCGGCTCGACAATCATCCAGTGACTGATCGTTTCTCCGCATTGAGCGGCTGCCATCGGCGCGCGAACTGCTCCCCGATACATCCCACATCAGTCGGGCAGGGTAGGGCGTTGAAGTTGACGTGGCTGATGTCGCTGATCTGTGTTCTGTCGATCGGCATTTCCGCAACCGCCGCAGAAGAGGCTCCAGCCAAGTCAACGTCCCAATCAGAACAGGCGACGGAAGAGAAGCCGACCGCGGAGAAAGCGACCGCCGAAAAACCAGCAAAACCTGAAGCAGAGGACTCTGCCGCTGATCAACCCGAACGATCCAAAGCCAAAGCAGAAAAACCAGCGGTAAGACATCTGCCCCCATTGAACGCCACTCCGGCCGAGGTTCAGCAGTGGGTCAAAAACCTCGACAGCGATGTCTACGCAGAACGCCAAGCCGCCATGAAAAACCTGCGACGCTGCGGGACCGCCGGAGTCACCGCGCTGGCCGCCGCCGCCCGTGGGGCCAATCTGGAAGCCACCGCCCGGGCGATCGAGGTCCTGACTCAGTTATATGAATCACCCGACCCAGATGTCGCCATGGCGGCAGACGAAGCTCTGGAAGGTCTTGGGGAAAACGGGCCAGCAGTGGCGATCGTGCGCACTCAAAAGGCATTGACAACGACCCTGTACGATATGCGCCGCCGGCACGCCATCGCCGCCGTCAAACGCCTGGGGGGCAACATCATCGCCACCATGACGCTCGATGAAGAGGGCGAGAAAGAAGTCGAAGCGGACGTCAACGAAGAGGGGAATATCGCACATGTCGTCCTGGGCAAAAGATGGACGGGCGGTCTGAGCGGCGTCAAGTATCTGCAACGCCTGTCCGACTTACGATACCTGTCCATTACGAAGGACATCGCATTGAACCCCGAAGAACAGGAACAATTGCGAGCAAAACTCGCCGGAGTCAAAGTCGACGTCCGCGGTTCCGCCTACATGGGCATCAAAAGCCAGAGCCCCATTCCGGAAATGTGCGTCGTCCATACCGTCGTTCCCAAATCGCCGGCGGATCGCGCCGGTCTGCGGGCAGAAGATGAAATCACTCACCTCGATGGACTGCGAGTGACAGGATTCATTGCGCTCACCGGCCTACTCTCCGAAAAACGGGGCGGTGACATCGTCTATCTCGAAGTCCACCGCGGAGAAGAATATCTGGAATTCGAGGTCACACTGGGAGAATGGTAACGACCTCAATCGAAATAGTAGTCAGAGGCTCCCAGTACAAAACACCCCACGAACGCCACCCGCCCGAGTCTGCCCACCGAACACCCGCAATTGCCACACCCACGAAGCTCATCCCTATTCCTGATGCAAGGGTCCGCCCACTATGCCTATCGTTCTCGGACGTCGCTATGACACAGGTGAGCCATGCGCCATTTCGATCGAGAACGATCGTATCGCCGACGTCTCACCCGTCTGGCCGAGTGGTTCGCTGTCCGACTGGCCGTATGTGGCGCCGGGACTGTTTGACCTGCAAATCAACGGGCACAGCGGCATCTGGTACAGCAATGCCGGACTGACCCGAGACCAGGTGCTACTGACTCTGCAGGCCTACTTTGCCTACGGAGTCACCCGGTTATACCCGACCTTGATCACAGCCAGCCACGAGGCTTTCGCCGCGGGATTTGCCGCGTTAAGGCAGGCGTGCGAACAACATCGCTGGGCCAGCGACATGGTCCCCGGCTTTCACCTCGAAGGCCCCTACATCAGCGCCGAAGACGGCCCCCGCGGCGCTCATCCTCTCGAACATGTCCGGCCAGCCGACTGGGACGAATTCGTGAAACTTCAAGACATCGCCGGGGGCCGCATCAAGTTGGTCACACTGGCCCCGGAATCCGAAAACGCGATCGATTTCATCAAGCGCGCAGTAGCGACCGGAATCACCATCGCCATCGGCCACACAGCGGCCACCCGAGATCAAATACAAGCCGCAGTCGACGCCGGCGCCACCTTAAGCACCCACCTGGGAAACGGCGCGCACGGCACGCTACGGCGGCATCCGAACTACATCTGGGAACAACTGGGCGAACCACGCCTCTACGCGAGCATCATCACAGACGGACATCACATCCCAGCCACGCTGATGACTTCCATCGTGCGTACGAAAACCCCGTACCGCACGATTCTCACGTGTGACGCCTCGGGACTCGCCGGCTGTGCCCCCGGGGTCTACGAACTCGGCTCAGGGAGATTTGAATTGCTGCCCGACGGCCGCATCGTCGTCGCCGGCCAACAGCAGTTGCTGGCCGGATCGAGCCTCGGCACCGACACCTGCGTGGCCAGCGTGATGCGCATGGCAGGAGTCTCACTCCGCGACGCCATCGACATGGCCTCCCGCACCCCAGCCCGGCTCCTCAATCAACCCCAATTCCGCCTGCAACGCGGCTCCCGAGCCGACCTCTTCCTCTTCTACCTGCCGCCCGGAGCAACACGCCTCGACGTAGTGGCCACATTCGCCCGCGGAGAACTCCGCTACGGCGAACTCCCAACCCTCACCGCCGACCAACCTCAACACACCAATTCCGTCTGATATCCTGCCGGGATTTCCTTTCATCGTTCGATCTTTCCATAGGTCCGATCGGTCGCTCCGTTGAGACAACTTTCGCTTGACGGAGATTTGTGGAGGTGCTAGATTCCAGTATCAATGTTTTTTGATGCAACTGGGCAGCTTCACGCTAGTTGGCTTCGGATGAAGGCTTCGAAATTGGAATTCCTGGGCAGTGACACACAGTGTCGTCGGGGTCCGTTTCAAGACTTATCACGAGAATCCACTGACATATCGGGTTCAGTACCTCGCCTTACCCCGATGTTTGGACGTGACGCCGCCCTCGAAATTCGCGGTGACGTGCGCTCGCTGAATGGCAGAGCCGCGCCGGCTGATTTCGTCTATTCTTCTGATGATGAAGGCGCAGGCTCATGACAGTCAGGGTTCGTTCCCGTGGTTTTACGTTGATTGAATTGCTGGTGGTGATCGCGATCATCGCCGTGTTGATTGCCTTGTTGCTGCCCGCAGTGCAACAGGCCCGTGAGGCGGCCCGCCGCTCGCAATGTAAGAACAATATGAAGCAGTTGGGCCTCGCCCTGCACAACTATCACGATACCTTTACAACTCTTCCCATTGGCCAGCGGGAAGCGAAGACCTTTCCGAACTGGCGCGTCGGCGTCCTGCCCTACCTGGATCAGGCCCCGCTGTATAACACCCTGAATTTCGCGCAATCGTTCATGTCAGGCTGTGTCTCCACCAGCGGCTATGGGTTCGCTCAAACGTCTCCCGGAAATCCCATTCTGGCGGGACTGGTATTGTCTGTCTTCAGGTGCCCCTCGAGTTCCCTGGATCCCACCGCGGATGTGGGCTGCAACTATGATCGGGCGCAAGTCCACGACTATGTCGGGATCAGCGGAGCGACTCCCGATCCCGCAGGACGATCCACTGTCTGCTCACAGGATACGGCCTACGGCACGTACTGTAACAACGGAATACTCGTTCCCAACCAGGTAGCCCGGATCAGAGACATCACCGATGGTGCATCCAACACGATGATGGTCGCAGAGCAGTCGGGGAAAGTCGGGAACAGCGACTTCCGAGCTGGGTACCATGGCGGCTGGTCCTCGTTGAACAATCCCCCGGCGTCGCGATTTCTGGTGCCGATGTTTCTGTCGAGCGACCTGCCTTATGGCAGCGGAACGACAACGATTCGACAGCAGATTAATTCGAAAACCGCCGGACTGGGGGCTGGTTCTTCGTATTATTCGAACACCATCATCAATTCATTTCACACCGGCGGTATTCACGCCTTGCTGGCTGACGGCTCCGTGCGATTCTTATCGGACAGCCTCTACTTCGGAACTCTGACCAACCTGGCCAGCAAGGACGATGGGCTCGCGCTGGGTGAATTCTAAAGCGACCCTCGCATCACATGTGCCAAGTGAGCCTGGCTTGATTTCTGGCTCGAAGTAAGCGTCCTCCGTTTGATTATCACTGAAGGTACTCGTTGATGACAGTTCGCCTCCCCGAGCTCGCAGAACACCCTATTCTGCGAGTTCTCTTATGTTTGATATTAGGTCTGACGTCCGGCTGCGGAACGAGCAGCCAACTACCATCCGGCTCGGTCAACGGCAGGGTGACATTCCAGGGAGCACCAGTCACTGCCGGGGTCGTCAATCTGATGTCGAAGACGCGCGGCGTCGGAGCGAGCGGGGCTTTAGGTCCCAATGGCGATTATGTGATCTCGGAACCAGTCGAAGTGGGAGAGTATAAAGTGATTGTCACGCTCCCTCCCCCTCCGCCGCCACGTCCCGAAGATGGTCCACCCAAACCTCCGCAGGCGGTGACAAACATCCCGAGCAAGTATCGCTCCGAGGCAACCAGCGACCTGACAGCCACGGTCGAGGAAGGCGCCAATGCGTTGGACTTCGATCTCCAGCCATAGCGACCCTGACCGAAATGTTCTGCCCGAGCAGGCAATAAACGCTGGCTGGCAAAGTTTAGAGCGGTTCCAGAATCTCTGTAGCGGAATCTCGTAAGAGTTCCGCGATAGTCTCCAGAACTTTGGGGCGGAACTCTTACGAGATTCCGCTACACCAATCATGGAAACTCCCTAAGGCACTCAATCCACCCTCAAGCTGATCAGCGCGAACCCCGAGTTATCGGCCCTCAGAAACGACGTAGCCAGCCGCGATCTGCAGAAAGCGATCGACTTCCGCCCGTTGCCAGCCCTGATCGTACTTGAGCTCATCCGCCATCAGCGCTGCCACGTGCGGCGCCATCTGCAGGGCTGCTCGTGCGTTTAGAAACAGGGCACGAGTTCGGCGGGCCAGGACGTCTTCCACCGTACGTGCCATCTCGTGACGGACGGCCCAGATGACCTCGGCACCGGTATAGGGCAGGGCTGCGTTGAGCGGTTCCGCGAGAGTGGGATCGGTGTATTTCAGTTCGCGAATCGCGGCGGCGTCTGAGCCGTAGATTGTCAGGTGCCCTAAGGCCTCGGTCAGCGTACATGCCCCGTGGATCGCGAGCGTGCGCGTCACGCACGGACGGTCTTCCAGTTGGGCCAGCGTGGCGGCTTGATTGACGCAATCTTCAGCCATGTTGCGATAAGTGGTCCACTTACCGCCAGTGAGTGTCAGCAGCCCTGAGTTGTCGATGTGAATCGTGTGCTCGCGAGAGAGGGCTGCGGTATTCCCCCCGTTTCCCGCCCGGACGAGCGGTCGAATCCCCGCGAAGACGCTCAGGATGTCAGCCCGGGTCGGTGGTCGCTCGAGGTACCTTCCGGCGGTCTCCAGAATGAAATCAATCTCCGCTTCCGTCGCCCGGGGTTCGAGCGGGGCCTCTGCGACCGGCACGTCGGTTGTCCCCACCAGCGTGTGGTCGTGCCAGGGGATCGCAAACATTACTCGTCCGTCGGAGGTGTGCGGCACCATGATGGCACTGTCGCCGGGGAGAAATGAGCGGTCAAAAACCAGATGAATCCCCTGACTGGGAGCAATCAATCTGGACGCATCCGGATCTGCCATTTGACGCACGTGGTCGCAGAACGCGCCGGTTGCATTGATGACTGCGCGAGCCGGCACGTCGAACTGCTGGCCACTTTCCTGATCGACGGCCACGACTCCATTGATGAATCCGTCGGCGTCGCGTTGCAGACCGGTGACACCGACATAGTTCACGAGCGTTGCGCCTTGCTCCGCTGCTGTCGTCACCAGATTGATCAGCAAGCGTGAATCGTCGAACTGACCGTCGTAATAGACGACGCCCCCCTTGAGCCCCTCGGTCTTGATGGTCGGCAGCCGCTCCAGCGTCTCTTCGCGCGAAAGTCGCGTAGTGGGACCGAAGCGATAGCGGCCCGAAAGCATGTTGTAGACCTTCAGTCCAAACCCGTAGAAGGGAGATTCCCACCACGTATAGCTGGGCACCACAAATGCCAGATCATGGACCAGATGCGGCGCATTCTGCCGCAACAAGCCTCGTTCTTTGAGGGCTTCCATCACGAGCGAAATGTTGCCCTGTTCGAGATACCGCACACCACCATGCACCAGCTTCGTGCTGCGGCTGGAGGTCCCCTTGCCGAAGTCATGCTGTTCCAGCAGCAGAACGTCGTAGCCCCGTGAGGCCGCATCGACTGCGACGCCCACTCCCGATGCCCCGCCGCCGATGACCACAATGTCCCACGGCTCGCGTCGGTCCAGTGCCCGCAGCAGCATTTCGGTCCGGTTCATGACAAATCATCTCGATTGATGAAAAGGGGGGTTGGGAAGGTCTCGGCTCGTCGACCGAACTCTAATGCCTGCCAGAGGATACTTTCTAGAGGAGTTTCCCGATTCTCCCCCTTTTGCAGCTCAAAATCGGGTGGTATTGGCCCACGTTCGTTCGGCTCGGGAACTGCTTGGTGACAAAGGTTGTCGCAATTCGGGTTTAAATCGTGCGGAAGGGTGTATCAAGTTGGAATAGAGAATCGGATCGAGATTTGTTTGGTGGGGGCGGGATGCGGTGACCGCGCAGCGTGAAGCGGCTCAGGCGGACCAGACGTTCCGCGAGCGTGAGCAGTTACGAGCGTGAGCAGTTACGAGCGTTTTTGTTTCGGAGCGGTGAGACGACGTAATCCTGCCAGCAGTTCGTCTTCTTCCGCCCAGCCTTGCAGGAACAGACAGATCAGTTCGAAACCTCGAATTCCGACACTTTCCCCCAGCGTGAGCGTCAGCAGCAGAGCGGCAATCAAGGCACAGTACACTTGGATCATCACCCCTTCGGGTTTATGACTCAGTAGATGACGGCAGCCCAACACATGTTTGAAGAATCGAAAGAACAGTTCGATGCTCCAGCGCAGCTCGTACAGCGCGGCGAGGATTTCGGCCGGGACATCCAGCAGATTCGTCAGCAGGACGATCTTGTCCGAGTTGGGTTTGTCGGTTCTCTGGCGTCCCTGAGCGGGTTTTTGAATGACGATTCGACGCACCGGATGAGACACCCCAGGCAGCGTGACCAGTTCATCCGAAATGACTCGAGCATCCCGCGCCGCCGGAGACAGTTCCAGTGTCTTGGTCACACAGAGATTGCGGTGCTGAACGCGACAAATATAGTCCGATTGGGATCCGACAATGGCGGTGAAGAGTTGGTAACGTTCATATCCTCGATCGAGCAGATACAGGCGACTGGATCGCAAATTTTGGGCGAGAACGCTTCTTTCGTCGTCGTCTCCTCCGGTTTCGTCGGGAGTGAGGGTGGCAAATTCGGGAATCTCGCGATGCACTTCAAACTGCACGTGCAGTCGCCATTTGGCGCCGCGCGCCGACCCCACCGCTCCCACGATCTGCGGCAATGCCCTGAGGGCCGTGCCATCGGCGGCCGACAGTCGCTGGATCAATTCCAGAGGAATCAGCCCCCCTTGGGCGTCGGAGGGGCCGCTGGTGTGGCGCGGCAGGTGCTCTGGCAGTTGGGCGAACAGTTCTTGAAAAATGGGCTCCAGCAATGCGGGATCGAACACACGCACCGATTCCGACAGCGATCCCACAGAAACTCGCGGGCCTCCCACTGCCTTCTGAATCTTGCGAAGTTCGGACGCCTCGGACAGGGCTTGGAGGGATTGGAGGATGGGATGGAACAATCCCATCAAGATCAAACCCGCATACTGGCTGTAGAGCAGCTGGCGATTGCCGGCCGTATCTCGCTCGCACCCTGCCGGCGCCAGCGAGTCCATCAACGAATACAATCGGGTGAGATATTTGACTCCCGTAATCACACTCGCGTCCAACGGCCTGGCGCCTTTGGGCCTGGGCGGCTCGTCAGCCGGCGAAGTCGAATCAGGGGAAAATGGTGCGGCCATAACTGCAATCCTCTCCAGAAGATCACATTATGACACACTAACTTCCATGCGCAAAAAGCGTGCCGAACGAACGTGGGCGTAAGCCCCCGGATTCTTCTTGATACAGATTTGGAAACACAGAGGCACAGAGAAAACAGAGGGATTGTCGTATCTCTGTGCCTCTGTGTTTTAGAAATAGCCCGAAGAATCCGCGGCCTTGCGCCGCCTGGCTCACTTACTCATATTGTGGCCTCTGCGATCCCTTCAGGATCGGGGCGGGCGGCTCCTAGTTTTCAACCATCCGCAATCGTACCTGTCTGGTCACCGACCAATCGGCGACACACTCTATTCGTTCTTGTCACGCAGATTGACGCCGGTACAATCCACGGGGTTCGACTCGGCGGTGACGATGGCACGGATTCACGTGCTCCTCATCGCAGCCAACAGCGGAATTCTCGTTATCCGTCGCTGCGGCACGTTCGCGCGATGGCAGGAGCTACCTTCGTGGAATTCAGATCTGGCCGGTCCACTTCGCGGTATCAACTCGCGATCGCCTGCACTTCGTTATGTGTGATGCTTACCGCATTTTGGGACATCTCGCCACGGTCACTTTTGGGTCAACCCACTTCACCGCCGAAGAAGGCGTCGCAACCGGCGACCAGGCCGACGGAACCGGAGGCCAATTCCGAAAGCACCGAAGCCGCTGCCGAGTTGGAAAAGGAACGGATTGCTGCGGGGCGGTTCATGGCGGTTCTCGAGAAGAATCCGCGGCGAGGGACCGCGCTCGACAAGGTCTATAGCTTTCACGTCGAACGGGGCACTCTTAATGCGTGGGTGCAGCAGTATCGCGCACGTGTGCAGAAAAAGAGTGATGATGGTCTCGCGTGGATGTTGCTGGGGTTGATCGAATTGCAGCGGGGGCAGGACGCCGGTGCGGTCACGGCATTTCAAAATGCTGAGAAGTTTGTGCCGGAGAACGCACTCGCATCCTACTATCTTGGTCAGTCGCTGATCCTGGTTGGGCAACCCGATTCGGCCGCAGCGGCGTTGGAACGCGCACTTCAGAGAAAACCCGCGCCGGTCGATCAGCTGGAGATCTTTCAAACCTTGGGACGCGTCTATCAGCGCGCTCAGCAAACCGATAAGGCCCTCGCCGTCTGGAAGCGGATGGAAGAACTATTTCCGGATGATTGGCGAGTCCAGGAACGGATCGCTCAGACTCTTGTCGAAGAAGGTCAGCCCGCGTTGGCTCTGCCGCGATTTGAGGCTCTCGCTGGGAAGTCTACAAAGGACCTTTACCGGCAGTCGCAATTTCGGATTGAGGCGGCGGAACTGAAGGTGCAACTCAATCAGACGCCGGAGGCACTGGCGGACTTCGAGAGATTGTTGAGCGAACTCAACCCCGACAACTGGCTGTACCGCGATGTCCGGCAGAAGATTGAGACCGTCTACCTGCGGAACGACGATCAGGCCGGGTTGGCCACGTACTATCAGGGCTGGCTCGAAAAGCATCCCGATGATGTTGATGCGATGGCGCGAGTCGCCCGCATCCTTGCCGCGCAGGGACGGACTCCCGAGTCTCAAGTGTGGTTGGAGAAAGGTCTCAAGCTGGCTCCGACGCGGCAAGAGCTGCGCAAGGTCATTATCGATCAACTGGTCTATGATCAGAACTATGTGGAGGCCATCAAGCAGTACGAGCTACTCAATAGGCAGGCACCGAACAATCCCGATACGATTCGCGAATGGGGCCGGCTGGTCCTGAAGGATTCCTCAAAACCGCTACCCGAACGGCAGCAGGCGGCGATCGCCTTGTGGAAGCAATTGCTGGTCGCGAAGCCGAAGGACCCCGTCGTCGTGACGCAGGTCGCCGATCTGTTCCGACAGTCGGAACTCACTGATGAGGCGTTGAAACTCTATCGTCAGGCTGTTGAGCTGGCTCCTGAGTCGCCGCAGTATCGAGAATATTTGGGGGAGTATTACCATCAACTGAAACGCTCCGCAGAGGCGTTGCAGACGTGGCAGGAAATTGCCCAGGGGAAGAATCGGACGGCCGAGAACTTGTCGCGGTTGGGTGAGGTCCTGAGTAGCTTTGGGTATCTGGCAGAATCCACCACCGCGTATCTGGAGGCGGTGAAGCTCGATCCTCAGAACCTCGACTTGAAGCTGCGACTGGCGAAAGTCCTGAACCGGCTTGAGAAGTTTAACGACGCTCTTGTGCACCTAGTCGCCGCGGAGAAGCTGGTCACGAATGCTGAGGAAGGTGAGGCCGTCTTACAACAAAAGCTACTGAATTTTCAGTCTGCGGGGACATTGGTTGCCGAGATTCAAACACTGACCCAAGAACTTGCCGCAGCTAAGGCCGATCCCAAGCTGACGACGAAATGGTTCCTGCTGGCACGCTATTGCGAAGCCGATCGCCAGTTTGTCGAGGCTGAGAAGGCGGTGCAGAAGGCCCTGGAACTCGATCCGCAATCTGTTCCCGTTCTCGCCGCGTCCGCACGTCTGCAGGAAGCGAATCGCAACCTGGGAGGGGCGGCGGAATCGAATCGCAAGCTGGCGGCCATTGATCGACGGTTCCGTTCGGAGTATCTCACCAAGGTCGCGAAGCTAGAAGCCCAACTGGGGCGGATCGATGCCGCGTTGAAAGCGGGGCGAGAGGTGCTCGCCGCGGCTCCCAACAATCCGGATGGTTACGAATTCTACTCCCAGTTGTGCTTCCAACTGGGAGCCAACGAAGAAGGCCTGGATACGCTGCGGCGGGCGGTCCGCGTCAATCCGTCGGACATCCGGACCTTGAACTCACTGGCCGGAAAATTGGCCGAACAATTTAAGGTGCCCGAGGCGATTGAATTCTATTGGCGCTCGTTCGACAAAAGCCCCGATATCGACGGCAAGCTGGAGGCGATCACCAAGCTGACCGATCTCTATTTGACGACGAACCACTTCGACAAACTGCTGGAACGGCTGGAGCGTCAACGCCGAGCCGATCCCCAGCAAATGCGGGCCGCCACGTTGTGCATCGCCCAGGCCCATCAGGACGCCGACAACACGTCGGCCGCACGGCGCGAGTTGGAATCTCTCCTCAACACCGACACGCGTGACACGGCTCTGTTACAGCAGTTGGCCAAGCTGGGAGCGGCCGAGGGAGATTTTGCGACCGCGGTGAAATATCAACGGCAACTGAATCTGATCGCACCGGGACGAGACAACTCGGTCCAACTGGCGACCTACTTGTCTCAGAACGATCAAGACGCCGAAGCGGGCGAATTGCTGGTTCAAGTGGTCCTGGGTGAGAAGGACCCGGAAGCGATTCTTAAGAATCTGGATACGCTGCTGAACCAGGGGCAGCACGTGCAGGTCACGTCGATTACAGAGCGGCTGCTGCGAAACGATCCCAATAATTGGGAGTTACTTTATCGCGAAGGAGTCGCCTTAGTCCGCAAGCAGCCGGCTCAGGCGGAAGAACGGTTCCGGCGAATCCTGGCACTGAACGTACTCGACGATGAGCTCGGTGTGTTGGAGAAGGCAAAGCAGAAGCGGCTCGCCACACAGAAAAGCACGCAGCCCAGCGGCCGCATCACCGATCCGTTGTTGCTGCGCGAAGAGTTGCTCACCCACAATTTTCAGGAACTGATTCAGGCCACAGGCCTCAACCTCAATTATGGCAGATCCACCTCGACCTGGGCCCCCGCGACGTTTGGCAATGTCCGAGCGGGTGCCTATGCTTGGTTACTCAGTGACGCCCAACGGAAAGGCCAGAGCGAAGACTTTTGGAAGGCGCAACGTTCGGCCTGGGAACAAGCAAAGACTTCACCTCGGGCCGCTTGGGATTGGTATTATCTGCAACTTCTGAGGGAGTGGCAGGGTGATCATGATTGGAGGGACGACGCCATTGAAGTGGCCAGAGCGCTGAACACTCAACCACGTCCAACCGCGGATGCGACTCTTCGATATTTGTATGCACTCGATAATCGCGACGTCAAGTACGCTCCGTCCACCGCGACAGAAACCAAAGGGAAAGGGCCTCAGAAAAAGGCCCTGCCACTGCCCGACGCCGACCTCCAATTGATGTTGACGCTCTACCAACGCACCCAGACTGATCCAGAATTCGCCGCGCTCGTCCAATCTGCAACCGGAACAGAATTGCTCAGAACGGTGCGACAGGAGTTGAAGTTCGCCGAGCGCAAGGCTGAGGCCGATCAACTTTTGGATCAAGCGGTCAGCCGGGCGACGAATGCGGAACAGCTCGTCGCATTGATGGGAGTTGCGGCAAATGACTCCAACTTGGAGCAGGTTCTGAAGCTCTGGGATCGGCTCGATCAATTGCCCGCAGCAACATTGATCTCAGCAGCACCAGACATGTTGGAAGAGTTAGGCTCCGGAACTCTGCCCCTGCTGATGGGGCAATGTGCGGAAGCCAAGAAGTTCGCGGAACTCAACACCATTCTGGATCGCTATTTGACACTGGCCGTGAGGCAGCAGCGCCTGGCAGCCAAATTGGGAAAGCCCCTGAACCCCAACTACGGCAATCCTTATAGCTCAAACAATCCGTATTATTACAGCCTGGGCAACGTCGGTCGTGCCGCCCAGGGTCGAGTGGTCTATCCCAAGCCCAATTCGCATTTTGACTATCATTCGATCGCCATGCTTCGTACTGCGCAGGGGCTCTATCAGAAAGCACACCTGGCCCCCGAGCTGATCGCCCATTTTAAGAGCCGCGCCAACAATCCCGAGGCTGCACCAGAAGACAGAGTCACCTGGCAATTCGGGCTGGCTTCTCTGCATTGGTGGAACAACTCACACGATCTGGCGTTCGCAGAGCTCGAAGCCATTTTGAAGTCGCTGCCTGAGGATTTCGAACTGCGACTGGAGTTGGCTGAACTCTATGGCAGCCGGAACAATTTCGCGAAATCGCTGGAACTCCTTACGGCCGCTTCGCCGGTTGAGGCCGACCTGCTGCGCCGTTCGGAGACCATGATCTTGCGAGTCGCCAGCCGGGTCGGAGATACCGCCCGGGCCCGCGAGGCCGCCAAACGGTTGTTTGGCATGCGCCTGGATATGGATGCCCAGATCCAGCTCGCGGGTCAAATGCGGCGGCTGGGTCTCAACGAGGAAGCCGACGCCATCATGGCACGGGCGCAAAAAAATGCCGGCAACCGCATCGACTCGCTGGTCACCCTCATGCGGGAATGCCAATCGCAGGAGAGGACAGAGCAGGCCGTCCAGTTGGCCCACACGATCGTCCGCCGCACCCATTCGCGAGGTTTCAAGTCTCGATCACAAGGGCGTACTGAAAGTGATGTGGCTCGCCAGCAGGCACTGGAAGTCCTGTCGGAGGCGGGGCACCTTAAGGAGTTGATTGAGCGGACCGAATTGCAGCTCAAGAATGCTCCGAATTCCGTGACCCTGCATCAAACACTCGCTGAGTACTACACGGCGTCGGGAGAAACAGCCAAGGCGAAGGAACTGAACACTAAGCTCGCGGAACTCAATCATCACAGCCCTCAAGTCCGCTGGCTGTTGGCCACGGAGTTGCTGGAGACGGGCAAGACGGAGAATGCGATCGAACAGTTCAGAACGGCGATGCAGGAGGATCCGAGCCTGCTGGAAAATCACTATTGGGAGGTCCAGGAGGCATTTCAACAGGCCAAGAAACTCCCGGAACTCGTGAAGCTGTTTGACGGCGTTGAGTTGCGATCGGTCGGACAGAGTCACGTCTTCAACTACATGCTGCAGCTCATGACGCACGAACCCGACGCGCGCAAGCCGGCACTGGAATTTTTGAAACGGCTGTGGGTGGCCTTTCCCAAAGAACGAGGGACTTTTTTGAGCTCCATCGGAGGCGAGGATACCTGGGAGGCACCCGAGTTATACGACCTGGCACTGCAGGAATTCACCCCGACCAGCAGCCAAATCAAATCAGCTCCCTGGGTCGGATTGAGTGGTGACGCGACGGGTAACGGGGGCCAGTGGTTCGGATTGGGTGGCGGGCTGTCGTTTGGAATGGGTGGCGATGAGT
>JAKFVC010000120.1 GCA_021732415.1 Planctomycetaceae bacterium | reverse complement strand
TGACATGGCGTGACTCCAGAGGATTGAGTGTTGTGTGTGGTAACTCACACTCTAATCTTCAGAGTCACGCCTGTCTTCTTTCTGGAATCTAACTTGGGTTGTGGGCGAAGCCCGCGCTGGGTTTCAAATCAGCAGATTCTTAGACAAAGCCATCCCCGCCTTCTTCAGTTTCGCACGTCTGCTCAAATCATAAAGTCGGCAGACCTTCCCAGGATTTTATCGATCAACGGTTGGGGCAGGTCAATCGACTTATCGGTCCCCCCCTTCACATCGGTGGGGTTAATTCCGCAATACATGGCCCACGGCCCCAAATGGCGCCAGCGTCCCGCCCGAGGCGGTTCACCGGCAAGTACCGGGGTCGTGCAGCGGTTGCAGCCAATCGTATCGTATCCCTGGTGATGCAGCGGATTGATAATGACCTTGTGGTGCGTGATGTAGTGCTCGAGGTCCTGATCTGACAGGTTCGCCAGGACATTCACGCGGACGCAATTCATCTTGGGGTCAACCGCCAGAATGGGAACTCGCCCTCGAGCTCCTCCCTCACTGCGGCGAAGACTACCGATCAGGCAATCGTAGCGTCCCTTCGCCTTCAACAACGGCGCGGTCTTCCGCAATTCGCAGCATTGCTCCTGGCCCTCTTTGGTGAGGTACAGGATGCCCAGATCGTGGGTTTGCTCGTCCATGGTTTGATCGGGATGCAACGTGAGGACCGGCAAACCGTACTCCTTTTGAATCCGGTCTCGCGTATCGAGCGTCTCCTGAAACATCACGCCGGTATCGACGAACACCACATCCATCGTCAGACCGAGGGCATGTGCCATATGACAGACCACCGAACCCGCCCGCTGCATGGCCGACAGAATTCCCCCGCGCGAGCCAAACATATCACCGGCCCAGCTCAGCAACTCTTGCGGCGAGTGATCGTCCAGGGTCTCATTAATGTCCTTCAAGTCCGATTGCAGTAACAGTGCCATCCAGCCGCCTCTATTTCAGTCCCAATCACGGTTCAATTCAGTTTTGATCGTCAAGTTGCATCTGTAGCCTGACTCTCTGAGTCGGGTACTCCTCAGAGAGTAGAGTCCCGACTCAGAGAGTCGGGCTACAGGACCGTGTAGTGTAGTGGAGAATGTTGAATCGGGGCAAATGCGGAAATTGTCAATCTATTTGCTACGGCATTTCATGATGACGCGTCGTGGGACGGGTCTCCTGGCCAGTCCGTGACTGTACCGTGCGACTTGAAACAGAATTACTGCATGCGAATTTGGCAACTTCGCATTTCTTCGTGCCCTTTGTGACCTTCTGTTCAAACATTTTTTTAACAGAAGGTCACGAAGGGCACGAAGAATGGCCACACACCATCAAATGTTTGTCCGGTCTTTCTATCCAGCATTTTTGCAAGAGGACTGGACGGACGGGCCTGGAGACCCGTCCCACGATACGTCAATGACTTCCCAGATCGAATCAAAACATCGATACTTATTGCTCCTGTTTCAACAAGGAGCCAGCATGTTACGTTGTGGAATCGCTGTCTGCTTCCTCACTTTGTGGTTTACACAACCTGCACCAGCACAAGGGCTTTCACCAGCTGACGCGGTGCGCCGCATGAAAGCAGCTCCCGGATTTGAGGTGCAATTGGTGGCCAGCGAGCCCCAGGTGCTGCAGCCGATTTTTGTGAAGTTCGACGATCGTGGCCGGCTGTGGACGATTCAGTATCTCCAATATCCCAATCCTGCCGGTTTGAAACGAGTCAAAGTCGACCGCTGGTCGCGTACTGTTTACGACAAGATTCCGGAACCGCCCCCCAAAGGCCCTCGGGGGGCCGACAAGATCACGGTCCTCATCGACAAAGATCTCGACGGAGCTGCCGACGAGGTCAAAGACGTCATTACGGGCTTAAATCTCTGCACGGGACTGGAATTCGGTCACGGCGGCCTGTTTGTGCTGCAAGTTCCGTATCTCCTCTTTTATCCTGACAAGAACGGAGATGATGTCCCCGATGCCGATCCGGAAGTCCTGCTGACCGGATTCGGGATGGAGGACGCCCAGTCGTTTGCCAATCACCTCACGTGGGGACCGGACGGCTGGCTGTATGGAGTCAATGGCAGCACCACGACCTGCGTGATTCGCGGGATTGAATTCCAGCAGGGGGTCTGGCGTTATCATCCCGTGACCCGCGAATTCGAATTGTTCTGTGAAGGAGGCGGCAATCTGTATGGGATGTCGTTCGATGCCGAAGGCAATTTGATTTACTCGGGCAACGGGCACTATCTCGCCTTCCATGCGTTGCAGGGCGCCTACTATTTGAAGACTTTTGGAAAACACGGCCCGCTCCATAATCCGTACGCCTACGGCTATTTCACCGACATCCAGAAGCATGGTCCGCTGCCGGGTGGCCCGTCGACCGGAGGCACGATCTATCTGCCCCCGCCACAGAATGAGGATCCGCAAGCGACGACTGCGTTTCCGCCTCAGTTTCACAACACGTTAATTTCCGGCAATTTTCTGGGCCATTCGATTTCCTGGTGGCGTTTATCACCGCTGGGAGTGACATTCTCGGCCAAGAACGAGGGCCTGCTGGTCGATTCGCAAGATCCCTGGAGCTGTCCGACCGATCTCTGCCTGGGTCCCGACGGAGCGATCTACTGGTGCGATTTCTATGATCAGCGCACCGCTCATCCTGACCCCGATGCCCAATGGGATCGCACAAATGGCCGCATTTACCGGGTCGCCGCAAAGGGAATGGCAAAGCCGAGCCCGGTCAGGCTACGCGACATGAGTTCTGCCGATCTGGTGAAACAACTGGAACATCCCGGCTGGCACGCCAACCGCGCCCGGGTGATACTCGCCGAACGCCGCGATCCGGGTGTTATTCCCGACCTGCAGAGAAAGATCCTCGCGGAGAAAGACTCTTTGCGCGCCCTGCAATATCTGTGGGCTCTACACGTCAGCGGCGGTTTGACCGATGACATCTCACGTGGACTGTTAGACCATCCAGCGGTCGCCGTTCGACGCTGGGCCGTCCGACTGATCGGCGATCCTCAACGAGTACCCGCAGCGACTGGCGAGCGACTGATTAAGCTGGCTGCGGAAGAGGGCGATATCACCGTCCGCAGCCAACTCGCCGCGACTGCTCGCCGGCTCCCTGCGGTCAGCCTGCCGATTCTTGAAAACCTGCTCCGCCGAACGCCCGATCAAGTCGATCCCTATTTGTCGTTGATGATCTGGTGGGGCCTGGAATCACAGGCCATACCGCAACTGCCGGCCGTTGTTGCTCGCTATTCTCGACTCGAAAATTACTCTCAGCCAGCGTTTCAATTTCAGCTCGAAAAACTGATCCGGCGGTATGCTGCCGAGGGGACTCGTGCGGGATACGATGCCTGTGCCGCACTCTTGCAGGATGGTCAATGTCCCCCGAACTTCAACGCGAAGTTGGAAGCCGCGCTGCGACAGGGACTGGCTGAACGAGCCCAGGAGTTACCAGGGATCGGCCAAGGCGATTTCCTTGCGGCGTTTGGGACTCAAGCTGAAACCGCAGATCGCAAGCCGGCACTCAAAGCGATCGAACCGATCTCTGGTCCGCTGTTCGAGGTCATTCAGAATCGGTTTCACCAGAAGTCACATTCGCTGGAGATCGATAAGGTGGCTCTGCTCACCGGAAATGCGGATCTCAAGCAGGAATTCCTCAAACGAGTCCCGCTAGGAGACGCTGCCTCACGCCGCACCATGCTGGCGGTATTAGAAACGCTCGGTGATGCCGATTGTGTCCCGCTCGTCCTGCCGATGCTCGATAGTGAATTGCGGTTGCCGGCTTTACGGGTTCTCGCCCGGTTCGATCATCCCGATATCGTCCCGCGCGTGATTTCGCTCTATCCAACGCTCAAAGGGGATGAGCTTCGTGCGGCCCAAGATTTGTGTTTGAGGCGTCCCGCGGGGACATTGGCGTTGCTCAAACTAGTCGATGAGAAACGACTCCTCTCCACCGATCTGCCGCTAGATCAACTGCGACTGGTGGCTCTGCACGGCAACGAAGAACTCAACGTCCTCGTCCGCAAACACTGGGGCAATCTGCAGCCGGGGACATCGGAAGAAAAGCTGGCCACTGTGCGTCGCTTCAAGAACGACTTACGAGCGGCCGGAGGGAACGCGACGCAGGGCAAGGTCCTCTATACGAAGCATTGCGCGACCTGTCACAAGTTGTTCGATGAAGGCGGCCTGGTCGGTCCCAATCTCACCCCTGCGAATCGCGGAGACCGTGATTTTCTGCTGGTGAGTATCGTCGATCCGAACGCGGTCATCCGCAGCCAGTTCCTGAATTATGTGGTCACAACTCAAAGCGGCTCCGTCATGCAAGGAGTCATCGCCGAGCAAGATGCAGCCAGCGTGACGCTGGTGGACGCGAAAGGGCAGCGGCACCAGGTCGCTCGCGCGGAAATCGACGAAATGAAAGAGTCGACGGCGTCATTGATGCCCGAGAAACTGCTCGACGCACTCAGCCCGCAGGAATTGCGAGACCTCTTCGCGTATCTGCAGGGGCAGGCCCCGCAGGTGGCAAAATGATCTGCGCAATCACGAAGTGATCAGCGTTCCCAGGCGAGCGTCCGGCGTGAGCCGGATGGTTTTTACCGACTCTCTAACCACCATGTGAATTGATCTAAACAATCAGAGTCGGATCCGAGACGTTTTCGTCGGAGTCGCGCTATCAACATCGGTGCCTTAAAGGTTTAGGTCAAGTTGCAGGGTTGTTAGAAAGTCGCCAAAAACCATCCGGCTTACGCCGGACGCTCGCCTGGCTGAGAGTTTCAATGCCACCGGGCACGGAGAATTGACCTCTTCGCAGATGCTGGCAGCATCTGCCACGGGGCGCTACAATCCGCGCATGGCAATCTCTTTCCACAACGTTCTCCTCGAGGCACCCACATGCTCAGATTGATCGCACCTGCCGTCTGGTGCTTTTTGTTTGTTGCCGGAACATGTGCGGCAGCCGAACCCGCCGCGTTCGATGTCTTATTGTTGAACGGCACAATCCACGATGGTCTCGGTTCGGCGCCTGTCACCGGGGATGTCGGGATTACTGATGGCAAAATCGCCGCGCTGGGCGACTTGAAAGCCAGTCCAGCGGGTCTGAAAATCGATTGCCAGGGGCTGGTGATTTGCCCGGGTTTTATTGATCTCCACAACCACAGCGATACCCAGATCGTCGCGCCGCTGACTCGGGCCAATGTCAACTATCTGCTACAAGGCTGCACCACCATCGTCACCGGCAATTGCGGGGCCGGTCCAGTGGATGCCGCCACCTACTTCGATCAAATCGATGCTGCGGGAGCCGGAACGAACGTCGCGCACCTTTTGCCGCAAGGCAGTCTGCGCGATCAAATCCTCGGCCCCGTCAATCGGCTGTCGACTGCCGCAGAACTCGAGACGATGCGGAAGCTGGCCGACAAGGCCATGCGCGACGGCGTGTGGGGCATGTCGACGGGTCTGATCTACATTCCCGGATCCTATACTCCGACTGAAGAGTTGCAGGAAGTTGCCAAGGTCGTCGGCAAACACGGGGGCTTCTATGCTAGTCACATTCGCAACGAAAGCAAGGACTTGCTGAGCGCCATCGACGAGGCCCTCAAGATCGGCCAGGCCAGCGAAGCGCGGGTCCATATTTCTCACTTCAAATCCAGCGGTCCTGAAGCGTGGGGCCTGATCCGGCAAGCCGCCGCCCAGATTGAAGCGGCTCGGAAAGCGGGACAGATCGTCACCGCAGACCAGTATCCCTACATCGCCTCCAGCACGTCTCTCGAAGCGATGGTCGTGCCGACATGGGCACGCGAAGGTGGCAATGCCGGCATGCAGAAGCGTCTCAACGATCCCGCAGAAACGGCCAAGATCCGCGAAGCCGTTCTGCAAGATCTTAAGTTGCGTGGGACCGAGGCTCCCATTCGACTGGCACGCTACGCCCCACAACCACGGTGGGTGGGCAAGAGTCTGCATGAAATCGCTGACCTCGAGAAACGCGAAATGATCGAGATCGTCCTGGAAATCTGCCGCAACGGCGGCGCCGCGGCGGTCAGCTTTGGCATGCACGAGGACGACGTCCGCTATGCCATGCAACTCCCGTGGGTCGCAACAGCCTCAGACGGACGGGCCTACTTGCCGGGTGCCGATAAGCCGCACCCGCGCAGCTATGGCACGTTCTCCCGCAAGATTGGCTACTACTCGATCCAGCATGCAACCCTACCACTGGCCGCCGCCATCCGCAGTTCCACCGGCCTCCCCGCCGAGATCCTCGGCTGGACTGACCGCGGCTCTTTGAAGGCTGGAATGATTGCGGATGTCACCGTCTTCAACCCCCAGGAATTTCGTGATCAGGCCACCTACGACGACCCGCACCGCTATTCGGCCGGGGTGAAATATGTCTTCGTGAACGGCCAGCCCGCCGTCTATCAAGGCCAGCCGACAGGGGCCCTCGCCGGCCGAGCGATCCGCCGCAAGAGTCCCCTCCCCGCAGCCGGATCGGGTGGGTGATGATCGAAAAACCCGCACATGCGGCCCTGGTTGGAGCCATGCCACCGCGCCTCCTGGTCAGCGTACGCAACGTCGAAGAAGCCGCCGCCGCCATTCGTGGCGGCTGCGACATTCTCGACATCAAAGAGCCGCATCGCGGATCGCTCGGAATGGCGGCACCGGCGGTCCTGCAGCAGATTACCGAGTTCGTCCATTCACATGCGCCGCACATCGTAGTCACTGCCGCACTAGGCGAGGTCTACGAGTACCAACAGGCTGATGGATTGAGCGAATGGTCGTCGATGCTACCAGTCATTGATCTCGTCAAACTAGGCGGTGTCAAACTCGCAGCAACGGCCTCCTGGCAACACACATTGCGCGAGACGCGCGCGGCAATTTCACATCAACTATCCCCCGGGACGGAATGGGTCGCTGTGGCCTATGCCGACTGGGAAGCGGCCGAAGCCCCCAGCCCAGCCGAAGTGATTGCCGAGGCAATCGAAGCAGGTTGCCGCGGTGTGCTCGTCGATACCTACAAAAAAGATGGACGCGGGTTGCTCGATTGGATCAGCCTCGACACATTGCAAACAGCAGCCCGGCAAGTGCATGAACGCGGCCTCTTCCTGGCCCTGGCCGGCAGTCTGAAATACGACGATCTGGCAAAGCTCAAGTCGCTTCCCGTGGACATCATCGCCATCCGTGGAGCAGCCTGCATCGGTGGGCTGCGAACGGACTCGATTCATGAACCAGCAGTCCGCCAATTCCACGCCGCCTTGGCGAACGCTTGATGATCTCGCAGCAAAGAGGGGTCGGGTGTTCAAATTTCAAAATTGGCCATTGAGCGGATGTGGCTTTACAGGTCCAACGAGCCGGCCAATTTTGAAATTTGAACGCCCGACCCCAAACTGAGACCGTTCACCACGCCTCGCATGCTGCAAAATGGCGAACTCCACCCTATCTGACGGTGTCACTCCTTCGGAAGCACCAAAAAAAGTCGCCAGTCGTCATCCAATCGGAAGTGCTTCTCTAACCGGGAGAAGCGTTGCAATCTGTTCGGCAGTCTTTCCGGCAAAACTGTCGATTCAGCGATCAAAAAAGTCGAAATCGATATGCGGCTGTTTCGACTTCCGTTTTGATGCCGGAACGCTAGAATGAGGTCTCGAAAGAAGGGGGCGTAGCTCAGTTGGGAGAGCGCTGCGTTCGCAATGCAGAGGTCGAGGGTTCGACTCCCTTCGCCTCCACTTCGATCGTTGTGATTTGGTCTGACCGGGACGATGCTGGCGATTTACGGATCGGCAGCCATCAATCCCAAGACTGGAAACACCGGAAGCCCGCCTAAGGCTTGTCCTTCGGCGGGTTTCTTTTGTCCCAGTCCCCGCAGTACAAAAGCCTCAGTACAAAGTGAGATAAGTTGCAGGTTGCCCAGTGACTGATATACTGGGGACATCCACATGCCCGAGTGGCGGAATTGGCAGACGCGCTAGGTTGAGGGCCTAGTTCTCGTTAAGGGAGTGCAGGTTCGACCCCTGTCTCGGGCATTGAAGCACGGAATCCGTTTGACTTTCTCCAAAACGTAATTCACTGGTTTCCAGTGTACCAAGCGTGAACGGAATCGGTCAAAGGAAGGATCAAAAGTGGCAAAGGACTCGAAGGGAACGGAGTCTGCGGCAATGGTGAACAACGTAGTATGCCGAAATGACTACGACTTCGAGCGACAAGTCGTTTTCCAGCTCCGTAGCAAGGAACCGCTAACCCATGCAGAGTGGTTCCTTCATCTTGAGGCCCTTGCTCGCACTGTCGCGAAGCATTCCGACTGGGTCTATGACGAGCTGGAGCATTTTCGCGGTCAGACATCTGAAGCCATTTCAGCCCTCGAACGTCGAAACGGCGACTTGGAAACCCTTGTTGCGTTGCAGTCAGAACAGCTCGGTGAAGCTCAAGCTCGCATCACCAAACTGGAACACATCGTCGCATTGCTACTGCCGGTCGCCGAACAGTCGGGGAGAGTGGTTAATCCGGAATCTTGTGTCAATCAATCGTTCTCAGTAAGATGAGGCAATGGACATGATCCTCGACAAGCACTTTAGGGAGAAAGTCAACCAAGCGATGGCCGCTCAGGGCTGGTCGCAGTCGGACTTGTCTCGCGAAATGGGCAAGTCTCGGCAGTACGTCTACCAGTACTTGCAGGGGCTGCGGTCGCCTGGGTTCGACGTTGTCGAGCATTTTGCTCGCGCATTGCATGTCGAGCCGTGGAATCTTTTGGACGATTCTCCGCTAAAAGTTTTGGTAACGAATGAGTGACAGTTGACGCATGGTAACGATTGAGATACAAAGCCACCTATCAGGGTGGCTTGTTTCATTGGTAGCCAGTCCTGATTGACTGGCAAATTCAAGTCCCCGCATTCACCGCGTGGGCCTGCCGAGCCAGTCAGCCGGCAGTTGGAACGGAAGACCTATCGGGCCTCACGGGCTTTCCCCTGTCGTTAGGTTTTTTGTTCACATTGCCGTTTGTGATCTATGCTAACGATCAGGAGGTTTTTCACTGGCGAGGGAGCGCCATAACACACGCTCATCGTTTCCTGTGAGAGGCCAACTCATGACGCTGATGCAATACGCCAAGACCCGCTACATCGTCGACCGAATCAACCTGTCCGATTCGGCAGCAGAACAAATCCTGATCAACGTGAGGTGCTTCGAGGCGTCCCTCGAAGCACCGTTGCAAATCGAAGAAATCAAACCGGAACACATCCGCAAAATGATGAAGGACGTAATCAAACTTGGGAGGTCCGCTCGCACCGCGAACAACAAGCGGTCGACCGTCCTGACGTTGCTACGTTCTGCGGCTGCTGCCGGTTTGTGTCAGATTCCACCGAAGGTCGAACGCGCCGAAGAACCCAAGCGTAAGCCCAAAGCCTGGACGCCGTCCGAGGTCGACATGATCTTGACCGGCGTGGGACGCATTCAATGGCCGGAGGGCTGGTCGGCCGAAGACACCCGCGCCCTCCTGCTGACGATTTACGACACCAGCCACCGGATTGGTGCCTTGCTGAAGGCGGATAAGTCGCAGTTGGACCGCAACGGCCGCTTGCACATGCACGCCGAGCAGACCAAGCAGAAGTCCGACACGATTCACACGCTCCACCCGGAGACGCTCGAAGCTCACCTGGCCCGGCCGCGAACCAAGTCCGACAGGTTGTTCGCCTGGCCGAAGTCGCAACGCCGGCTGTACGAGTTCCTTCGCCGCCTGTTGATCGCGTTAAACCTGCCCGCGACGCGCAGAGATTTGTTTCACAAGTTCCGCCGGACGTCCTACACGCTCGTCTTTGCCACATCGGGAGCTGACGCCGCATCCAACCATGCCGGCCACGCGACCAACCTGCAGCGTAACTATCTCGACATCGACCTGGCTCGTTCCATCCGTGGGGAGAAGTCCCCGATTGACCTGATGCCGCGCCCCGCGGCTTGATTGCTTATGAACTCAACACCGCCCCGGACGCCAGACAGTGCTTTGCGCGTGCTGCCGCACGTGGATCAGTCACGCCGGTGTTCGGGGCGTATTTGTTTCGAGGGATCGCCCATGATTGACAGAGCACACGACGTTGCCCCGGAAACCGACGAGCTGGGCTTTGACTTTCGCACGCAACTGCGGTCGCTCACTAGCCCCTATGAGCCCATTGGCCCCTACATCAACCTGTCTGTCTCCGGACGGGCGAACCTGCGGCAGATCAAGCTGCTATCGAGCCTCTTGGAACTGCTCGACGGCGTGGCCGTGACCTATTTCGAGCACGGAGCCGGGATCTGACTCCGCAGTTTATTACGTCGTGATGGCAAGGATGCTGTTCAATGCCCCGCATTAAGTATGTTGACAAGAAGTTCAGTAACGACAAGCTCGCACTGATCGCGAAAGCGGACTTCCGAGCGTCCGATATGGCCTCGCAGGGTTACGACATGACCGTGCGACAACTCTACTACTGGTTCGTCAAACAGAACCTGATTCCTAACAAAGAGGAATCGTACAAGATGGTTATCAATCTTGTACGCGACGCCCGCCGTGCTGGCTTGCTCGACTGGAATCACATCGTCGATCGGACGCGAGGACCGAAAGGCCCCCAGCATTGGCCGTCTGTCGGTTCTTTCATGAGTGCTGCCGCGAACTCGTACGACGTCAATTGGTGGAAGGACCAAAAAAACTACGTCGAAGTGTGGGTTGAGAAAGACACATTGATCGGCATCTTCATGCGAGCCTGTCAGCCGTGGAAGTGTCCCGTTCTGTCGTGTCGCGGCTACGTCTCGGATACCGAAATCTGGAAGTCGTCGCAACGTCTGATGCGGATGGCCAAGACAAAGAAACGCGTGGTCATCTTTCAACTGAGTGACCACGACCCGTCCGGCCTGGACATGACGCGCGACATCCGCGACCGCATTGAGATGTTCACTGATGGGTGCTCGAAGATTGAGATTCGTCGCATCGGGTTGACGATGGCGCAGGTCGAGGAAGTGCAAGCCCCCCCCAACCCCGCCAAAACGACCGACTCGCGCTACAAGCAATACGCCGAGCAGTACGGCGACGAATCGTGGGAGCTGGAGGCGCTGGAACCGGCCTATATGGCCGATCTGATCGGCTCGCACATTAAGAAGCTGGTCGACAAGAAGGAATGGGCGAAGTCCGAAGCGGCCAGGGACGCCGGCCGAGAAAAAGTCTATGCCCTGGCTGCGCAACTCGACGCAGCGGACGACGTCGAAGAGCCGCCGGAAGAAGAAGAGGACTAACAATGCAACTCGATTTTAAGACGTGCCCGAAGTGCAACGGCTACGGGATTCTCGACAACGGCAAGCACTGCCGGACGTGTGGCGGGAGTGATCAATCGATTGGTAGCGGCGAGGTGATGTTCAAGAAGGGGACGCACGAGCGGGTGACGGCTAAGCAGCTCGCGCGACACATCCTGAAGAGCCGGGCAGCAGAAACTAACGAAGGGACGAAGTGACGAGATGAGTGAAACACTGAGAATTGCCCTGACCCCGCAGGAACTGCGGCTGCAGCTACTGACTCTGCAATCGCAGTTGAAGTTCCACGAGGTCGTTCACCCGACTGCGATTGAATCGCTGAGGGCCGCGGGGTTGTTCGCCACCGCCGATCTGCACGAAGGCTTCAGGCGGCAGCATGTCGAGGCGCTCCAGCAATCGATCGACGGCATATCGAATCTGCTTGGACCGATCGCCTTGGGCCGCTTGGAGATTGCGGATTCGCAAGAGGAGCTCAGAGCCGCGCTCGCCGGGTTCTCTCCAGAGTACCTGGCGGCGTGTGGGATCGTTTGAACGGCGCTGTTCTGCTTGGCTCCCCACGCCTGGAAATGGGTGTTTGTTATGCACGATTGCAACGGAGTGGAATTGAAGGTCGGTGACAAGGTGATGATTCCGGGGGTGATTACACAACTCAGCCCCGGGGATGAGTATTGCAACGTGACGGTGGAAACGACTCTCGGTCGGCGTCCCGATGGGGCGAAGGAACATTTTTCGGCAATCAACACCGGCGTGTTGCTCAAGGTGAGCGGCGGTGAAGTGAACTTAGGTCTCTAATCGGCTCGTGGGGAGCCAAGCAGCACAGCGATGAAAGAAGGGCCAGCGATGCAACTCGATTTTAAGACCTGCCCGAAGTGCAACGGTTACGGGATTCTCGACAACGGTCGACACTGCCGGACGTGTGGCGGCAGTGATCAATCGATTGGTAGCGGTGAGGTGATGTTCAAGAAGGGGACGCACGAGCGGGTGACGGCTAAGCAGCTCGCGCGGCACATCCAAAAGAGTCGGCAAGCCGAACAAACTGGCCCTGGCCCCCAGCCGTAATGGGTGCGGGCCGTCAGTGTCCCCGATACGCCAGGCTCTTGAGGGGAACCCCATCCAGGGGGCTGAGCGCCAACGGGAGGTTAGCTGGATACCCGTGGCAGGCCGGAGAGACGGTCACTTTTAGTCATTCATGCAGAAAGGCCGGCGATTCATCGTGGAATTCGCGTTGGAAAAAGAGCTGCGAGAGCCGGTGGTCGCGTGGCTGAAGTCACGCGGCTATCTGGTGGCTGTTGAATTCCAGATTTGGCACATGGCAGACCTCGTTGCGGGTCGGTACGACGTGCGGATTGGCCGCAAGGCACCACGACTGCTGGAGACGGCCGCGGTGGAACTCAAGCTGCACGACGTGGCCGGAGTGCTCAGCCAGGCACGAGAGAACCGCAGCCAGGTCGATTGGTCCTATTGTGCAATGCCAGTCGGTCGCGTCGAGAAAATGAAAATGGTCACGCTGGAGATGTTCCGCTACCAGGGCGTCGGGCTGCTGTCAGTAGGTGACGAGATTCGGGAAGTCGTTGGGCCTGCACGCGGAGACGGGGCGAAGGGCCGGGTGGAAAGCAACCTATGGAGACGCTGCCGGGCTGAGTATGCCGGCAGACGGTAATGAAAGTAACGACCACATGAAGACATTCGACCGCGACGGGAATCTGATTCTCAACAAGGGCGACATAGACAGGCTGTTAGATCGATTCGACCAGACCGAAGTCAATCTACAGCGTCAGATTGTTGCCGCGTTCGTCGGTCTGGCTGCCGAGGCAAGGGATCTGCTCCAAGAGGTGCGAGATGACGAAGCGTTCGGCCAGATGCCAGAGGGTTTGGTGACTCGCATCGAAGAGTTTCTAAGTTAGGTGGCCCATATTCAGGAAGCGGACAGATGGAGTTATCTGAACTCAGGCAGACGTGCAATGAGACGATCTCGCGTGGTGGCGGGGCCGTGATGCTGGTGCTGCCTGGCCCTGGTCGCGGGGTGTCTCGACGGCTGTGCGTGACGCATGGCCCGCGGGGTGAAATTATCAACCAGACTCGCGGTGGTGATTCCGTGTGTCGCTTTGATGCCGCCGCTGTGCTGCGGTTTTTGGATCGGTCGGAGAAGGCTCGCGATGTATGACCACAACGTGCCGCGATGCACTACGGAGCATCTGCGGCGGGTGCTCCGCGAGCTGGGCACCAAGCCGGCCGCGACGAAGGGCAAGGAGATGAAGGCTCAGATTGAAGCTGAGCTGAAACGGCGTGCGTCTCTCGGAGAAGCGACGCTGAAAACTTATCGACGTGGATGAAGGGAGTCTGTCATGGTGCTGTTGTATTTGCTGCTGTCGCTGCTCCGGGATGGGGTGGCTTATCTCGGGAAGATCATTGCATGCAAGCCAAACGACGAAGGCGACACATCCGAAAACGGAAGCGACGATTGCGACTCGGACGAAGGAGACGCCGGGGACTATCCCCAGCTTTACAACCCCGGCCCGCCCTTCGCCAACTTCTGAGTTGCGACTGTTTCGACCGAATGCAGCCCCTCTCTTTTGTGATCACTCCGCTAGCTGAGAATCAACCATGCGAGCCAGGCGACGACGACAGTACCGAATCAGGATGAAGGAGCGGAAGTTCAAAATGGGGATCGCCGCGCTGATCGTCAGACTGGATACAGAAGCAGCGAGGCGAAGGGCGTGTTACCCGCTGGGCGACTTTGAAGCGTTCCTGAGAGACTTGGATCGTCAGATTGTGGCGGCGTTGGGCATTCCACCGCACCTGTTTTCGCTGTCCACTCCCACTAAGAAAAGCGACTGAGAATGGCCGCAATTCAACAACTCAATTCGGCCGAAACGCCTGCCTGGCTGCGACTCTATTCGCCGCCGGATGAGGTGATTTCAGAGCCGGCTGCGCACACGACTCCTAGTCGTGTGACCGAGGTTCCCGCCGCTCGTGGACCCACTACTAGCAGTAGTGGGTCCGGCAAGCAAAAACGCTCTAAGTCCAGCCCCGCACAAGGCAAACTCTTTGAAACTGTCACCGACGAGGGCTATCGCCTGGCGGCAGCCCTGGCCAAGCAGTCGCGACGTCCGAAACTCTCTCCCGAGCAAGCTGCGTTGATGGGTCGGCAGTCGACGCTGTCCGCGTACTATAACGACGTAATGAAGTCCGAGCTGATTCGCGATGGCGTCGCGGGCAGCACGCGGCAGGGGTTCGTGTCCGCGCTCAAGCATTGGGACAAGTTCGGACCGCAGCTCGATCTGCCTGGCTGGTGTGGCATGCCGATCGAACTCATTACCGAGGAGCAGATCGACGCCTGCCTGCAGGCTGCACTGCGCGGCGACGGCAAGCAGACCTACAAGCCGTCCTACGTCGACCTGACCCGCAAGAAGCTGCTGGGCATTCTGCGACATGCCAACGGTCAAGGCGTCATTGACGCCGTGCCGGAGCCGCAGACGATCGCCGTGGCCGACTCGCCCATCGTGACCTATACCGACGAAGAAATCACGCGGGCCTATCACGCCCTGGCTGGTCACGTGGAATTGCAAGTCGCGTTCGTCCTGGCGATCACTGCCGGCCAACGGCCAGTCGATCTGTTTTGCCTCCAGCGGTCCGACGTCGATCTGATCGAGGACCCCTGTCTGACGTTCACCGCGCGGAAGACCGGCAAGCGGCAATGGGTTCCCCTGGCGGCGGTCACGGTCGCCCAACTCCGCCGGCTGCCGTCGAGTGACTCGCCGTATTTGTTCCCATCGCTATCCAACCCGCTGGCCGACGAACCGGAAGATTCGGCAGCGGCGATCGCCCGTCAGGAGTTGGTCCGCAAACTGTTCAAGGGCGCCGGCGTGGTCGTCGAGTACCCGTGGAAGACCTGCCGGGCGACCTGCAACACGCGATTGGAAGCCCATCGCCCGGGCATTGGCGAAATCGTGCTAGGGCATACGCCGAAGGGCGTGAACGCCAAGCACTACAAGAACCGCACGCAAGAGGTGAAAGATGCGGTCAACACCGTTCCGTACCCCGTTTGTTTTTTAGTCCCCCAGTCATTAGCAGATGGAACTCAACATGACATTGGTTCTTAGTCTCAGCGAAGGTCGTTCGGTCGCGATCGGTGAAGTTGTCACCGTCCGGCTGCTGTCGAAGGTGGGCATTGATAGCTTGCTCGAATTCGTGACGCCGACACTGACGTTTCGGGCGTTGCTGGTGCTGCAGAGCACCATCCAGATTGGTTTGGTCACGTTCAAGGTCATTCGCGGCGATCGCGGCAAGCAGATCGGGGTGGCGATCGATGCGCCGTCTGAAATGCGGATCTCCCGACCGGATGACAGGCCACCGGGCGGCGCGTCCGTGAAGGAGCCCGGGCCTCCTGCTCCCCCTGGCGAGCTGCAGGCCGTGGCGTAGAGGTAGGTCAAACAAGCAGGATGCGAGCGAATGGAGTCAGTCGTGGGACATAGGGATAGCGTGTTTTCGTTTCCGAAGGATGGACCAGTCACCGGGCGGCAAGAAGTCGCCCGGTTGCTGGACGGCCTGCGACTCGCCACCAACGCACGCAAGGTGTTGAAGGTGATCTTCGAGGGGATTTGGCCGGCCGAGCTGCTGAAGCCCCTGGAGAGCGTGGTGCTCGATCTCAAAGGGCCAGGTGGCCTGATGGAGCGGACGAAACTCAGCAAGGGCACCATCAGCCCGCAGTTGAGCCACATCAAGGCCGCGGGCTGGGTGGAGACCGAGGGACGCGGCAACGTCTACCGCTTCAATTGGTCGCTGTTGTTCGATTTGGACCAGTCACGACCGGTCCAACCGGTCCAAACCAAATTGGACCAGTTGGACCGATCAGCCGACCGGTCCAACGCGGAATTGGACCGATTGGACCGGTCAAGCCCCGAAAAGTTGGACCAGTCGCGACCGGTCCAAACCGGTCCAAACGATGCCGTCGACGCATTCTCGCCGCTGGAACGTCTCGCAAATGCTAATGAGGAAATGGTTTCCGTCCTGTTCCAAATCTTAGATCGTTTAGAGACCGTCGAAGAGATGCAAGGTGTCGTCGAAAAGTTGGACCGGTCAATCGAATTGTTGGACCGATTGGACCAGTTGGACCGGTCCAATCGGTCCAAACCCGCCCCATGTACATGTATGGAATGTAAGAATGTAATACATGACATGTCATGGGGAGATTTTGAGGACTCGGAGAAGACGCCAACTAACGCCGCCGTCATTCCGGAGACGGCCGTCGTCGCTCAAGCGACTCCCGAGCCGCCTGCGGATGTACCCTCGAAGGAACCCCCCGCTATGGACCCTAAGGATTTCAAGTGGCCGGATGACATGTACGTGCCAGGCAAGGGACTGCTGCCCGCGTGCCTGGAACTCGCGACCGGCCGCGAACGACTCTGGCAGCACGTGAAGGCGTGTGGCGTGTGGCCTGTCGACGCGCGTGGCAGGCAAGAGTTCTACGCCACGCTGATCTACTGCCGCCGCACCGCCGACAAGCCAGGTGCCGCGCTGACGGCCTGCGTCAAGGGTCAGCACTATGGGCCGCGGGCACGGTATCAGGAGCAGGATCTGCGAGACGCCAACGCGACGATTGGAA
>JAKFVC010000173.1 GCA_021732415.1 Planctomycetaceae bacterium | reverse complement strand
AGGGGAGCTAGTTTTCATCATATTTCCAGGCTTTTCATTAACCCCGTTAGATCACCGGGGTCAATCCAATCGCCTGATTTAGTCCTTGGGTATCCCCTCGCAGACGACCCGAAACCCAACATAATTAAAGCAAGACCCGGGGATCTTAATTTCGCGAGCCGAACTCCGTGCCGCAGCAGGTCCCCAATACCACGAACCTCCCCGCCAGCACTCGGAAGGATCCGAGTCGGCAGGCGTCGGCGTGTCAGATGCGGGCGCATGAACGTCGCACCATTCGCTGACATTGCCGTGCATTCCAAACAGGCCCCACGGATTGCGGCTCCCTTCGCCATAGGCCCGGACAGGGGACGTGTAGGGCTGCGAATCGCTCTGGGGGATCGCGTCCGTTTTTTTCACGATCGCACTCAGTGACTCGTCCGCAATATTGTCGATTTTCGCCAGCTCGACACCCACATCGCCATTCCAGAAGCGTGTCGTCGTCCCCGCCCGGCAGCCGTATTCCCATTCGGCTTCGGTGGGTAGCCGGTACTTCTTGCCCTCTTTTTCAGAGAGCCACTTGCAAAACGCCTCGGCATCCTGGCAAGTCACATTCACGACCGGGTGTTCCGGCGATTGCAGCCAGCCGGTGTTTCGCCAGTTGAACTTGGCATCGGTCGTAAACGTACGGGTGTCCGCATTGAATCCGGCCGCCAGCGTCTCACCATCGTTCTTTTCCGCCGCCGTCGTGTATTTGGCGTCTTGAACGAACTTCTGCCACTGATGGAAAGTCACTTCGGTTTCGGCGAGATAGAAACCGGTTTTGATCTCCACTTTGTGGATTGGCTTTTCGTTGTCGACCGCATCCGGATCAGAATCGGGCGCCCCCATCTCGAATTCGCCGGGGCCGAGATACACCAGGGTCATCTCGAGCGAATTGGTCATCGTCTTCCGCGCGGGCGCCTGCTTGACCAGTTCGTAGGTTCGAATGATGAAGGGACCGGTCGCCGGGACCTCGATTTTGTCATGTATCGGCTTGTGTCCGGCCAAGGTCAGTCCCAGGCGATGAAACCCCGGCCACAGTCGCAGCGACGTATTCGTCACCTTGGCCATGTCTTGATCGTCGATGGACAAGGCGGCCCCCGGTGGCAGCGAACTGACCGCCACGGTAATCGGCGGCAATCGCTTCAGGGGGAACACCCCGGCATCGCTGGATGACTTCCCGGTCACCTCAATGGTTTGGTGGAATTCCCCATATCCACTCAGCCGCGCCGAAATCTTGTGCGATCCCAACGGCAAGTCGACCGCAGCAGGCGTGTGAGCTACGAGCGGCTTGCCATCGACCAGGATCGTCGCGCCAGCCGGTTCAGTCTTAAACGTGATTTTCCGGTGGACGTTCGAAACGAGCGTGAAAGCATCAGGAACAAACGGCTCCGTCCCCTCCGGAATGGATAGCTTCGCTTCAGTCGACTTATAGCCGTCCTTTTCGAAGACCAGGGTGTGCTCACCCGGCTTCAGCGTGACCTCACAATTCGTGGGACTGGACTGTGCCTCGCCGTCCACCGTGACCTTCGCGCCGGCCGGCTTGGTGGCCAGCTGCACCTTCCGCTGGCGAGCTTTCGGGCTTCCGCATCCAGCGACCAATGCCAGGCACACGACAAGGATTGCGGTGCCCGACAGCACCGATGTTCGAGGTAATCTCTCCCTCCGCCGTCTGAGATCTGATCGAGGTATTTGTTCCACGTTCAGCATGCTTTCCAGATTTTGGAGTGACATCAAGGCCGCGAGGCCGCATTACGCGGCGGTAGGATGGCCGCCCCTGCAGTCTTCCTTTTCGGAAAGACGCCCGGAAACAACCATACTCATCGTGGCCATTTCAACAAGTTCAAGTCCAGCACAATGCCACCTCGGAGTCGCGAACAATACGACGGCCGGGGCGGCCATCCTACGACGCACTCGTAATTACGCCCCCGTGGCAGACGCTGCTAGCGTCTGCATTCCGACGCTGGCAGCGTCGGCCACGGGGCCGCAGAACCTAAGTTAAACACTCTAGCCCGGATAGTCCGCCACGTACACGGCCTTCACCTGCGTGTAATCCAGGAACGTCTCTTCGCAATTGACGCCACCGCCGGGGCCACCCGAAATCCCCTGGCCGCCGTACGGCAGGCCGTAGGCGATCGAATTGTGGCAATTCACCTGACCCGTTCCGTCACGGAACTGCTTGGCGAGAGCCACGCCGCGATCGATGTCCTTCGTCCAGACGCTCGAACCCAAACCGTACGGCGAGCTATTCGCCAACTTCAGTGCCTCTTCGGGTGACGAGACGGGGCAAATGGTTGCGTAGGTATGGAATACTTCCATCGGATTGACATTCAACGCGGGGTCGGTGCGATACAGCGACGGCTTGATATAGAAGCCGTTCTTCCCGGCCACCGAGGCCTCACCACCTGCCAGCAGAGGTTGTGCTCCGCGTGCGACAGTCTCTTGCTGGGCCGCCAGAATGCGGCGGCGTTGTGTCGGGTTGATGACGGCACCGAGCTGCGTTCCGGCATCGGCCTGATAGCCAATCTTGAGTCCCTTGAAGAACTCGGTCTGGGCATCGATGAAGTCGTCAGCAATCTTCTTGTCGACGAAAACACGGTGAATCGTGCAGCAAGTCTGGCCGTAGTGCTGGTTGGTGTATTTCCCGACCATCCGCGCCACCAATTCGGGATCAGCATCACCCAGCACAATCGCCGAACCGTTTCCGCCCAACTCACGCTTCATGCGCGTGCCATGCCGATCGCACGTCCGCAGGATCGCCTGGCCAACTCCGGGCGACCCGGTGAAGGCGATATAGCGTACGCCGGGATGCTCGGCGATGCAGTGACCGGTGATCTCACCGCGACCGGGCAGCACGTTGATGACGCCCGCGGGGAAACCAGCTTCCTGAGCCAACTTGGCGATGTACAACGCCGACAGCGGCGTGTCTTCGGCCGGCTTGATGAGGATCGTGTTGCCCGACAGCAGGGCCGGGAACATGAACCACGACGTCAGGACGATAGGGTAGTTCCAGGGGATGATTCCCGCAACCACACCCCACGGCTCGCGATAAGTGAATCCCCGGACGCCATCGGCAACCTTCATCGACGGGCCATCACCCATCTGGATATTCCGGGCGACGCCGCTGAAGTAGTTGGCACATTCGCGAATTTGCGTGAAGTCACCCTCGGCCAGTTCCGACACCTTGCCACCGTCGCGAATTTCGCAGGCCAGCAGCACATCTTTGTCGCGCTCACACAGTTCGACCAGGCGATTCACCAGCTTGATCCGCTCTTCAACATTGATATTCTTCCACGACTTCGCCCCATTGCCGTCAAACGCCCGTTGAGCAGCAGAAACAGCCCGCGCGACTTCGGCTTCGCCCATTTCGCAAATGGTGGCGAGCACTTCCAGCGAACCGGGATCGATGGTCTCAAACGTCACATTCATCGAACCAGCGACTTGTTCGCCATCGATGATGCCGCCGAGCGGTTTGCCACCGTTGCGACAGAACTCCGTAAACTTGGCTGGAGTGGTAAAGGCTGCGGCGGTCAAAGCGCGAATCTCAGTGGTAGCAGTCGCCATTTTTGATTTCTCTTCCGAGGTGCAGAAGTGACCGAATCGCGAGCCATCGAACCGCTAACGCCACGGTGGATAGGTTGCCTCATAGTCACAATAGATTGCAGCCTGATTGTACGTAGCCCCATTTTGATCAACAAGTTCGTGCTCCCATGATTGTCGCCCTAACGCAGCACGTGATCGTCACATGGACTAGGCAGCAGCGCAGAAAGAACGTTTTAGGTGAGCCGCGGTAACGCTTTGCGGTATACTTAGCATTCGTACGAGAATCTAACGTTGGTTTGAGAATCTGGCGGAAGAAAGCAAAGTCCAATGGCAGGCAAGTTTCTTCAGCGTGCCGCTATCATCGACACAGTCAAGAGCGAGCATCGCACGAACGCGATCCAAAAGCGCGAAGGGCTGACACAACATCCTGTCACCGTAACGTCATGCGGTTGTCCCGATCCAAGCTGTGGGTGCTGGCATACGATTCAAACTGACCGGAACATCCCAACTTCCGCCGAGGCCACCGCGCGACTCGCTGAAGACAATAAAGCTCGCAAAATAGTGAAAGGCAAGCGTCGGCGCGGCGGTGCCGAGTCTAGTGGCCTGGAGGAATGAAACGAAACGACTGAACGAACTCTCAATCGTGTAAAGTCCGCTTAGATGCATTGCCGTAGTATCACCCGGCCGAAGACGGACTGTCAGCCATTTCGTCTGCCCTCAATTGGCATCGCATCAAGACTGCTTGCGTTCATAGCACTCGCTGCTCTTCTTTCTAGCACTCCCATCCTGCGTCGCGGACGCTCAGGAACGCCACGAGCAGAAAAGACCTGAAGTGACTTTCTGTTCTCGGCCTATGCGCGAAGAGGGAGAGGAAAGCGCACGCGACTGTTTATAACGAACGAGTCGAATAACGTGGGACATTTACCTCCCAAATTGTTTCCGAGAAACAAAAGGGAAGTCCTCGAAAAGAGAGGCGGTCGATTTGGTAGACAAGCCCTCACGCTTTCATTTTTTCCTAATCTGACCGGCCCGGCAGGCGTTCGACATGAGAAATTGGTTCAAGAATCTCAAAGTCTCGCAGAAACTGTTTCTGATCAGCATTTTCTTCGTTATGCCCGATTCCTTGATGCTCTACCTGTTCATCACAGGGATTAACGAAAACATCCAATTCGCCGAAATGGAAAGGAAGGGAGCCCAGTACCAGCAGCCTCTCGAAGAACTGCTGATGTTGATTCCTCAACATTCGCTGCTGGCCGAGGGATCGCCTCTCGGGGCGCCGCCGGACAAAAACGAGCTGGCTATCACCCAGGGCCGGATCGACAAGGCCTTCACTTCGCTGGAAAAGGTCGATGCCCGCATTGGTGCCGATCTGCAATTTACGGATGTCGGTCTGGCAAAACGCAAGCGCGAGCACTACCGCGTCGAAACGGTCAAACAGGAATGGCAGGATCTGCGAGCCAACCTGGCGCGGCTGAATCCGCACGATCGGACCGCACGGCATCTGCACCTGGTCGCCGACGTCCGCATGATGATCACGCATGCTGGCGACCTGTCCAATTTGATCCTGGACCCCGACCTCGACAGCTACTATCTGATGGACGCGACTTTGCTGGCTTTGCCGCAAATGCAGGATCGGCTGGCCCGAGTGATGGCGGAAGGCAATGCCATGCTCCAGCGGTCGTCGATTTCGATTCCGGAGCGACAGGAACTCACCATTCATGCCACGATGCTGAAGGAAGTGGATCTCGACCGGATCACGGGTAGCCTGAGAACGGCCCTGAATGAAGACCCTAACTTCTATGAGATCAGCCCCAGTCTCCAAAAACGCATCCCGTCGGCCATCGCGGAATTCGAGACTGCCTCAGCCACCTTTATTAAAATGACGTCGAGCGTAGCAGGCTCGGAACAGAAGACGGTCGACGCGACGGCGTTTCTAAAAGCCGGCAGCGAGGCCCGCATGGCGAGCTTCAAGCTGTGGCGCATCGCCGAGGAAGAATTGGATCGGTTGCTCGGAACGCGGATCGCATCGTTCCAACGCCGCCGAGCCAGCAGTTTACTGGTGACGGCACTGGCGCTGCTCGCTGCGGTCGGCTTCGTCACATTCATTTCCCAGAGCATCAGCATTCCTCTCCAACGACAGGCTGAAGAATTGCAGCAAGCCAACAAGGGATTGAAGGCCGAGATCGCCGAACGACAGCGCGCGGAACTCGCCTTGAACAAGGCCCATGAGGAACTGCTGGAAACATCCCGCCTGGCTGGCATGGCGGAAATTGCCACAAACGTGCTCCATAATGTGGGCAACGTGCTGAATAGTGTGAATGTGTCGGCTAATCTGGTGGCCGAGCGAGTGACGAAGTCCAAGTCGTCCGGCCTGGCCCGAGTCGTGACCTTGCTGAAGGACCACGAGGCGGATCTCGGGCAATTCATCACGACAGACACCCGCGGCAAGCACTTGCCTGCGTATCTGGCTCAGCTTTCCGAACACCTTGCGGCCGAGCAGGAAGCGACCGTTGATGAGTTGGAATCCCTGGAAAAGAACATCGAACACATCAAAGAGATCGTGGCCATGCAGCAGAGCTATGCCAAGGTCTCGGGAGTGAACGAAATCGTCAATGTCGTCGATTTGGTCGAAGACAGCCTGCGCATGAACTCCGGCGCCCTAACCCGCCACGGGGTCGATGTCATCCGCGAATATGAAGATGTCCCGCAGGTCAACATCGACAAGCACAAGTTCTTGCAAATCATGGTGAATCTGATCCGGAACGCCAAATACGCCTGCGATGAGTCCGGCCAGCCCGGAAAATACATGACTCTCAAAGTAGCCCGTTGCGATGGCGGCGTGCAGATTGCGGTCATCGACAATGGGGTGGGAATTCCGCTGGAGAACATGACACGCATCTTCAATCACGGCTTCACGACCCGCGAATCGGGGCACGGCTTTGGCCTGCACAGCGGCGCGCTGGCGGCCAAGGAGATGGGCGGGTCATTAACGGCGTTCAGTAATGGCCGCGGTCACGGTGCCACATTCACCCTTGAGCTACCTGTGCTGTGTCTGGAGGAGATTCATGCCTAGTCACCAAGAAGATTCCAAGCGACGAATCCTGGTTATCGATGACAACCGCGCGATTCACGAGGATTTTCGCAAGATCTTCAACTCCAGCGTCCAGGGCGAATCGGCGTTGTTGGACGCCGAGGCCGCATTGTTCGGCGATGCACCTGCAGAAGTGGCGCGTGCTACGATCCAGATCGATTCTGCCTACCAGGGTGTGGAGGGCCTGGAATTGGTCTGCCGCGCGCGGGCCGGCAACCAGCCCTACACGGTCGCGTTTGTCGATGTGCGAATGCCACCGGGAATGGATGGTGTCGAGACGACAGCCCGGATCTGGGAGCAAGATCCTGACCTGCAGATTGTGATCTGCACGGCGTACTCTGATCACTCCTGGCAGAACGTCCTCGACAAGCTGGGGCGGTCTGACAAACTGGTGATTCTGAAAAAGCCCTTCGACAACATCGAGGTACTGCAACTGGTTGAAGCGCTCTCCGAGAAGTGGCGCCTGGCTCAGGATGCCAAGTCTCGAATGAGTGACCTCGAAGAGATCGTCTCGCGGCGTACTAGTGAACTGCAGGCTTCAAATTCCCGGCTGGAGACTATCAATCGTCAACTGAGCGAAACGACTGAGTTGGCAAATGAAATGGCGGCCAAGGCGCTCGTTGCCAATCAGGCCAAAAGCGAATTCCTGGCCAACATGAGTCACGAAATCCGCACGCCGATGAACGGCATCCTGGGAATGGTCGAACTGGCCCTCGATACCGAATTGAACTCGGAGCAACGGGAATACCTGTCGACAGTCAAGCTTTCCGCCGATGCGCTGCTGACGGTCATTAATGACATTCTCGATTTCTCCAAGATCGAAGCCGGCAAACTGGATCTGGAAGAAATCGATTTCGATTTGCGCGTGATGCTGGGCAACACATTAAAGCCACTCGCCCTGCGCGCCCACGAAAAGGGATTGGAGCTCACGGGAGACATCGGCGAGAGTGTACCGCCCATCCTGTTGGGGGACCCTGCTCGCTTGCGGCAGATCTTAGTGAACTTGATTGGCAATGCGTTGAAGTTTACCGAATCCGGCGAAGTCGCAGTTTCGGTCGAAGTGGCCATTCAGACGAACGACGCCGTCGACCTCCACTTCCGCGTTCGCGACACGGGCATCGGCATTCCGGCGGCCAAGCAACAGGTCATCTTCGAAGCGTTTTCGCAGGCCGACGGCTCCACGACTCGACGCTATGGCGGCACGGGCTTGGGGCTGACGATCTCATCGCAACTGGTCGACATGATGGGCGGGCGCATCTGGGTCGAGAGCGAACCGGGTCAGGGCAGCACCTTCCACTTCACCGCACAAATGGGGATCTCCACCGCTCCTGTGGAGCAAATCAGTCGAGACATGGAAGTCCGCCTGGCGGGCCTGCCGGTCCTGATCGTCGACGACAATGCCACCAATCGGCGGATTCTCGAGGAGACGGTGAAGCGCTGGGGAATGAAGCCCACTGCGGTTGACGGCGCCCGCGCGGCATTGACGGTCCTGCGACAGGCGGTGGCGAATAAGACGACGTTCCCGCTCATCCTCATCGACTGCATGATGCCCGAGGTGGACGGTTTCACCCTGGCTGAGGAGATGCAGCAGGATCCGGTCATTGCCCAAGCCACCGTAATGATGTTGTCCTCAGCCAATCAGAGTGGCGATGCCGCCCGCTGCCGCGATCTGGGGATTGCGGCCTATGTCGTGAAACCCGTGCAACGGCCGGAACTTTTGCAGGCGATCGTCAAAGTCCTGGGAGTCTCGATGGTCCGCCCGAGCGAGCCCGTTCCCGTCGCTCCGCAACTGCCGGTGGAGAACGAGCCCCGTTTGAGGATCCTCCTGGCGGAAGACAACGCCATCAATCAAACGGTCGCCACGCGAATCCTGGCAAAACGCGGACACACGGTACACGTTGCAGTCAACGGCCGCGAAGCCCTGCGTGCGCTCGAAGCGCACTCCTTCGATGTGGTCCTGATGGACGTTCAAATGCCGGAAATGAGCGGCTTCGAAGCGACGACAGCGATCCGCAATGCGGAACGTGGGACCACCCGGCACATGCCCATCATCGCCATGACCGCACACGCCATGAAAGGGGACCGCGAGCGTTGCATCGAGGTCGGCATGGATGGCTACATCACCAAGCCGATCCAAGTCCAGCAACTGTGGGACGAACTGTATGCCGTTTTGCCGGCGCTGCAAGAAGCACGAGTTGCCGACGCGGTTGACTCGCTGAACCAGATGGTCAGCGGCCACCTGCGACCCCATAGTCCTGTACACCGCGTTGAGACTGCCGCCGACTGATCAGAGAATCCTCGTAGCCGAAGTGGCGGAGACGTCAGAGCCGGCCACCAGGTAGCTCGGCCGAAATAACGTTGTAGGCAGGAAAGCCCGTCCCGGTAGATATCGTCGAGCTTTCGAGGTGTTATCCCAATTGGGACTTAGAATAGTACGGGTTGGGAGGGCGAGGCTCCCGCCGAGCCTAAGGCGACCGAAGGTCGGAGTCCGCCGGAGGCTAATGTCGATGCCTCCGGCGGACTCCGAGCTAAAGCTCGCCTTAGGCTCGGCGGGAGCCTCGCCCTCCCATTCGCCGCTCGACGGAAGAGATACGGCTACTTGTTCGGCTCTCGAATCGTCTTCAGCAATTCCCCTGCGCGGGGATCCTTCGGCTGCAGTCGCTCGGCAGCTTGCAGATGCGGTCGCGCCTTATCGGGAGTCCCTTGCTGAACTAACAGTTCACCGAGGCGTAACTGAGCCTCAAATTGATCCGGGTTGATTGCCACGGCTTGTTCCAGGTGCTGAACGACTTCCGCCGGACGTCCCAGTTGATCGAGGAGCGACGCGGCGCTCAAGTGAGCATGGAATGAGCGGCTGTCGTACTGGAGCGCTAACTCATATTCCGCGAGTGCCGAGTTCGTGAAACCGCGACGACCGAGAGAGGAGCCCAATTCGATGTGCGCGAACACATAACCCGGATCGAGTTGCAGAGCCTCTTCAAAGTGCGATGCGGCTTCGTCTTCGCGCCCCAGGAGAACCAGCAGGCGGCCGATATTGTAGTGCAATTTGGCCGAATCAGGTTCCCGCTCGAGCGCCTTCTCGTATTGCGCCAAGGCTGGTTCGAACTGGCCCTGCGCTTCGCGGATGTCGCCCAGATGGAGATACGCCAAGGCGCATTCCGGATTCCGTTTGAGGATCCGTTCATAAACCACCTGAGCTTCCTTGAGCTTCCCGCGGCGTAATTGCACATCGCCGAGCGACAGTTCCGCAAATTCCAGATCCGGAGCGGCGGCCACCAGCTTCTTAAGCTGCTGTTCCGCTTGATCGAACTTGCCGGTATCCAACAGCAGTCGGGCGTCTTCCAGAGCGTTGTAGTGGGGGATCATCTCCTTGATGTCATGCAGCTTCGGGTCCACGACCAGCTGGTCGGAGTTTCCGGTGTGCCCCGCATATCCCAGGCTCGCCAACTTTCTTAGTTCGGCCGCCGACAACTTGACCGAATTCCCCTGGTGGAGCTTCAATCCCCGTTCCAGTTCGGTCAGTTGCTGTTCCAGCGATTGCGTCCGAGTCTTGAGTTCTGTCGCCAGATTCCGCGTTTCCCGCGGATCTTTGATGACGTCATACAATTCCTCGCGCGGGGTGCGAATATATTTCCACTGACCGTGAATCAGGCTTCTCAACGGTGACCATCCCGATTCCAGAAGTGGCTCATTGGTCTCGGCATAGAGCGAACGGTCTGCCATCTGCTGCCCGCGAACAAGAGGCATCACGCTACGGCCGCTGGTCCGAGATGCTCCCTTCAAATACGTAGCTTCGACCAGCGTCGGATAAACGTCGGCCACGCAAACGGGAACTTCAATTCGTCGTCCCTCTGGAATCTTCCCCGGCAGCGATATGATCCACGGCACTTGCAGGGTCGAGTTATAGAGCATCTGCCCATGCCGGCGTTCCTGGTGCTCATCCAGCCCTTCGCCATGATCTCCGACGACAACGATCAGCGTCCGGTCATCGAGCCGATGCTGCTTCAGAAACGCGAGCAGCCTGCCAACCTGCACATCCACGTACGCGATCTCCGCGTCGTAAGGTCGATCGACAAAACGCTTGCCGAATTGATCTTGATGATCCAGATAGGGGCTATGCGGGTCATAGAGATGGACCCAGCAAAAGAAGGGGCGTTGAACTCGACCTGTTAACCACTCCAGGGCGCGATCCACAACCACGATTCCTTCGCGGTTGCGATGCAGAGCTTCGTCAGCGGGCGCGGTGCCGGTCAGATCATCGTCATACAGTTGGAATCCGCGGTCCAGCCCGAATTTCGAATCCAGCACAAACGAAGCGACGAAGGCGCCGGTCTCATATCCCCGTGCCACGAACGATTCGGCCAGCGTCGGCAGGTCGTCGCTCAATCGGCTTTTGCCATTAGTGCGGATCCCATGCTCGGGGGGATACAGGCCCGTAAACATGGACGCATGGGCCGACAACGTCAGCGGAGCGGAAGTGTAGGCACGCTCGAACAGCACGCCACGCTGGGCCAATCCATCCAGCACTGGAGTCAGACCGGGCTGATAGCCATAACACCCGATGCGATCCGAGCGAGTGGTATCCAGGGTGATGAAAATGACATTCCATCGCGGGCGTTGCCCCCATCCCGTCCCAATTATTAACCCCACTGCCGCGAGGCCCAAAGCAGTGGTAATCAGGATTGCAAACTTCGCACGCGACCAACGGCGTCCGGAACTCGGGTTCATTCTGGGATGTCTCGGGTGTCAATTGTTGCATTACGGCTCGTTGGCCGCGCTGCATTTTACCATCCCGAGGGGCGTGATGCTCGTGACGTGGCGGTCCAGATTACAGGCAGCCGGCGATGCTGCAGCAGTTCAACCCTTCAGGTCGAAATCCGCCGTATTCTTGCCAGCTTTGACTTCGAAATTCAGTCCCGAGTCTCTGGTGCCGTAGCGTGCGGGAATGTGATTTTGCACGGGTGGACTTTTACCCGGCTCCGCAATCCTGGCCACCTCTTCGATACTGGTGATCGAAATTGTGTTCGGACCGATCTCACCTTTTAATGTGTACGTTCCATCAGGACCGATCTTGGCACTGGCTGGAGGCCCCGAAGCGGGCTGGAACATGACGGTCCCCATTTTCAGAGGAGCACCTTTGAATAAAACTTTCCCTGTGACATCAGCATAGACGCGCTTCGGCCCTGCAGGTTCTCCGCCACAACCAACAAGGGAACACAACAGCAAGCCAAACACAACCGGAAATCCGAACCACTGGCGCATGGAAAATGAAACTCCCTGATGAGAGAAACTCGAACGGACAAGTTACGACGCGGAATTCGAACTGATCCGTGCAACCGACCCCCGGCCACACCTGATCAACTCAAAATGACAAGTAACCCGGGGCCTGATCGAGGCCCCGGGTTGAGAATCACGAGTTGTCTGGATTCAACTTTAGAATTCACCAATCACATTGTTGTCGGCAACGTCCGACAGATTGAACAAGGTTTGGAGAAGTAGATTCGTGCTGATAAAGCGGACTGCTCCGTCTCCCATCAAGGCATGAAATCCACCGGTGTGCTGACTCTTCAGCGACGAATTGTGCATGTTCACGGCCGGATAGAACGAGGCATTCGGCGCATAAGCCACGGTGCGAATGGCACCAAAGATACTATAGGTCCCCATGTCGTCGTAGCTTCCGAACCATGTGGTTCCGACGAGGCGGTCGACGGCCTGAGCCGGGGTCTGATTCATGGCGAGACCAGAGTATTCGCCGACGATCATCGTATTGGATGTTCCATCGATCATCTTCGCGATGTTAACACTACTGTTTCTGAAGAAAGTACCGCTGGTGGCCGCGGTCGTCGGTTGCGAGCCCGAAATTCCCACATAATTTGAGGCCCCCTGGATAGCCTGGTTGTAGGAGAGCAGGGTTGCAGTGGTGGATGACGGGCACAAGTACACCGGCAAAATCGTTTGAATGGCCAGGGAATGGGCCGCATCGCCGGCGGTGTTATCATAATCAACACCCAGGACATTCCAATTGAGTTTGTTATACAGCGGAGCCTGGTCAACATAGGGCAGAATGCTGGCCAGCAGACTGTGGCCGGTCGTGTTGATGCCTCGCCAGCCGGCATACCCGAGGCCGGGATTGCATGTTGCGATGCCAGGCGGGAAGTACTTAAACGTATCATGGTAGTTGTGCAGTCCCAGGCCAATCTGCTTCAGATTGTTCTTGCACTGCGACCGTCGGGCGGCTTCGCGGGCTTGTTGCACCGCCGGTAGCAACAACGCGATCAGGACCGCGATGATCGCGATCACGACTAGTAACTCAATCAAGGTAAAGGCACGTCTCAACTGCTTCATAAGCCGAATTCCTTAAAACAGGAACAACACAAGACCAGCGACACAAGAAAATAACGAGATGTGAATTGACGCAGTTCGGCACGACGCGCGAGGTCTCCTTTTTTACAAAGCGAACTCTTCATATCAGCATGTCGGCCGACTAGCAGAAGATTGACATGTGGCAAAACATATGCCGCTCGTCATTCACGAGCGTTTCGGGGCCCCTCTCAAGAACGCAAGATTCTGCCTCCACATGACTTGCGGCGGTATCACGGCGTAATGGCTCGCTCCAATAACACATTAGCCTACGAAGCGACAAGGGCCCATTGCCACAATTACAGGCGAAGGTTGAGTACTGCTTATGCGTGAATGAGTTCGACGAATCTGGCTTGGCGTGTGTTTGAAAATGAAATGGGAGGGCGAGGCTCCCGCCGAGCCTAAGACGACCGCAGGTCGGCGTCCGCCGGAGGCCGGGTTATTGAAATGGCTCCGGCGGACGCCGACCTGCGGTCCTATCAGACTTCCAAGGAACTCAGCGCCAAGGCGCTCGAAATACCCCGAAATAAGGTGAAATGCGAACAGCGTTATACAACTCGCTGTCTGTAGAGGGTCGGATCGACTGCCGTCACCATCTGCTGGACATCAAGCGGAGTCTCCAGAAACTCCGCGATTGCCCGAGATGTCGCTTCAGGATCCCGTAGTGCAGCCGCATATTCGCAGCGGAAGACACGAATCTGAGGCTGACCGGACATCCACGCGGTCACCGTTTCCAAGTGGCGTTCGAAGTAGGAACGCATCTGCGCGGGATCAGGTCCCGCAGGTTGACCACGCCGTTCCAACATCCGGGCTTGAGAGGCCAGGACTTCCCCCAGGTCGCGGTGCATGAAGATCACTCGATATTCGTGGTCGGCAGGCAGTCGGCCCAACAAGAACGAAATCACTTTAATCGCCTTACCCTCTGCGTCTGCCATCCAAGTCGCGTCACGCTCCAGTGACCGGACTTTTTCCAGCTCAAAGTATCCGCGTGGATTGTCGGGATCTGGCAGGCGCTGGTCATCACAAAGGATGGGCTGCCCACCCGCATGCAGCATCTGCATCAACAGAGAAGTCCCGGATCGGGGTAACCCAGACACTACGGTAATCATCGTCTTGCAATCCCCGATCATGCCAGCTCACGCGACTTGAACGCCAAACACGCGGCCCAGGATCAGGCCAAACATCATCATCAAGACGACCGCCGCGATCGTCCAGTGAATCTCTGAGCCCCAAAACAAGAGCTGGCGTGCCGGGTAGTTGATCTCGATCCGGGTCAGGGGACCGGCATTTGCCAGCGGCGGTTCGGAGGGATGCAACGCGTCATTCCAGAAACTGGACTGCGTGCGGAGGAGAGAAAGCCGAGCCATCCCGTTCCCCACCGACAATTGCTTGAGTTCAGTCTGCCCCTCGACCCGGACTGCAATCGGACCGCTGCCGCTCCCCGTGGCTCGCACACGCCACGCCTGCTCGTTGGTGGCGAGCGTTCGGACTTCAGGAGAATCCAACCGGGCGATGCCTGGTAGCGAGACCTCGACCACAGTTTGAGCCACCGGGTGCGACTTGTTGAGCTCAACCTCTAAGACTGCGGTTTCACCAATTCGTAGCGGACGCCATTCGAACCAGCAGGCGAGCTGGATGAAGAGCAGCATCAACGGCACGGTCGCCAGCAGCATGGGACGCAACATGGCACCGAGATAGCTCAAATTGGCGACAAAAATACGGCCGCACGCGGAGAGGTTGACTTTGAAATCGTGCTGAAAGAGAAGCAGCTCGAGCAATCGCGCAACGAAGCGGTTGCGAGCTCGTCGCAGGGCTTGTTGATCGGCGGAAAAGTGAAACAGGACTACCAGGACTCCGGCCGCCAGCAAGGAGGCAACCGTCAGCGCGACCCAGGGAGAGGCTGCGCTCCACGGAGTCAGCAGCCAGTCGGTGCCGGCATTCAGAAATCGATTCAGAATCCACATTATAGCGTTTCAACAAAAGTTGTGAGCTGACTGAAAGTATGAGGGTACCAGAGTGTGAGGGTATGAGGGTAAAAAGAAGTCCATGCGAATTCGGCTGGCCCTCTCACTCTATAACTCTCATACCCTCATACTCTCAAACGCATTCGATCGCGTAAACATTAAGTGAAACGGCTCTATTCCAGATATCCCAGACCTTGCAGGCGTTTGCGGATTTCCTGTTCGGACTGAGCCTGTTCGATTTCCGCCGCGGCTTTCTCGAGGATGTGAATGATGAATTCATCCACCGAACTATAGTCGGCAATCTTCGCCGCCCGCTGCAACGTGGCATACAGTCCGCGGTCGATCTTCACTTTCGGCTCAAACATTTTTGTGTTGTTCCATTCCGTTTTCAGCCCCGACCGGCGACGCGGTGCAGGATATTTCGGCGTCCGCGGACGTGAATCATACCTCAACTCAGTTGTCCCTGATTCCGGCTCCCCCAGCAAGAGAGAGCATGAGGAACTGGACCGGTTTTACTTAATGCCTGCGGTACGGCACCTGGCAGGCGCTGCTACCGTCTGCGATCCGACGCTGGCAGCGTCGGCCACGGGGCTGATTCGAATGGCAGGTCGCACCTTGGCAGATCCAGCGGGGTGAAGTAAAGTACGCGAGTGTTTTGTCTCGCCAACATTGTGCCGCAGCCGAACTTGGTAAGGGGCACGATCACTCCGAGCGAATGTCGTTATGATTGACCCGCCCTCGTTGTCTGCCAGTTCAGCATCGCCCCCCGGCGCGCCGCCGGATGGTCACGATTTGAACGAAGTGGATCTGGTGGCACGGCTGCAGGCGGGCGATGCGGGCGCTTTTGAGACCATGGTTCGTCACTTTGGCGGCCGCATGCTGGCTGTGGCGCGACGCATGCTGGGCAATGACGAGGACGCCCAGGATGTCTTGCAGGATGCTTTTATCTCTGCATTTAAGGCGATTGGACAATTCGAAAGTCAATCCAAGCTGGGAACCTGGCTGCATCGGATTGTGGCTAATGCCGCGCTGATGAAGCTGCGAGCCAAGCGCCGACGTCCCGAAACCTTGATCGACGATCTGCTCCCCAAGTTCCTCGCCGACGGACATCAAGCCGAACCGGCCGTCGATTGGCGACTGGCGCCGGATGACGCCATGATCAATGCGGAATCGCGGGCCCTGATCCGCAAGTGCATTGAAGAACTTCCAGAGATCTACCGCACGGTCCTGGTCCTGCGTGATATCGAAGAGTTTGACACCGAGGCCACCGCCCAGTTGCTGGATATTACCGTGTCGGTCGTGAAAACCCGTCTGCACCGAGCCCGTCTCGCACTCCGCACACTCCTTGACCGCCATTTCCGAGGTGGCCAGCTATGATCACCTGCCAGGAAGTCGTTGAACATCTGATGGCCTACGTCAACAACGAGCTGGCGGTTGACGAACGTGCGGCCCTGGATGCACACCTGGCTGTGTGTCCCGAGTGCGTCACGTTCCTCAAGAACTACGAGCAGACGATTCGCTTCGAGCTGGCGGCGTTCGAACATCCGGAGCAGATCATTGAAGAGTCGATCCCGGAATCTCTGATCCAGGCCATCCTGGCCGCGCGGGCAAAGAAGACCGAGTGAGATTTCGGAGACACGCTCGCCAATTTTCTTAGAGCGTGTTTGAGATGGGAGGGCGAGGCTCCCGCCGAGCCTAAAACGACCGCAGGTCGGCGACCGCCGGAGGCCGTGTTCGATGCCTCCGGCGGTCGCCGAGCTAAAGCTCGTCATAGGCTCGGCGGGAGCCTCGCCCTGGGGTGATGCCTCTCGAATTACTATTTTCATGCGACTTTTGTAGCGCTGAGCCCGTAAGCGATTTTGCGTTTGCTAAAAAGAGTGGAACCGAGATGTTCTCGGCACCAGTTCATAACAGATTGTG
>JAKFVC010000260.1 GCA_021732415.1 Planctomycetaceae bacterium | reverse complement strand
GGGTACCAGGGCGAGGGGAGCTAAATCAACTTAAAAACTTATCTATTCCGCGTTGCATCTGGCACGTTCTACTTACCGCTCCCGTCGGCGGTCAATTTGAAATCAAACGTGCTGCTCGAGGACGTATCGGGCACTTTCATCGTCAGCTTGGATTTGGAATTGTAGACGGCCGGAATGTACATTTCGGTCACCGGCTTGGTGCCGGTCAGTGGGGGAGGCAGAGCGATTGTTTTCCCCGGAACGTCACGAGTCGCTTCGATCTGGACTCGTTTTTCGCCTTTCCTTGCCAGGAAAGAATACTTGCCATCCTTGATATCACCAGCATCGGGGGTCACCCCTGCTTCAACGGGAAACAGGATAATTTGACCACTCGCCACCGGTTGGCCATCGAACGTGATGGTTCCCGAGACACGATGATTATTCGGTTGGCCAGTTCCGCCACATCCAGCGGCGATCACCGCCAACACAGCCAGACTACACTTGATCCACATGCGCGAGGCTTTCTGCATGGAATTGAGATCCTTATGAATTTCACTGGAAAGAAAAGCAGCGGGGAGGGTTCGCCCCCGCCCCGCCGTTGGACTGCAGAATTGAAATGTCTCAGAAATTAGAATTCACCGATGACCTGATTGTCATTGCGCGCTCCGAGGTAGTTCCAGGTCAGCGTATTGATATTGTCCGACACGAACCTCACGGCACCATCGGCGAGAGTGACATGCACACCACCCGTGTGCGAGCTACGGGAAGCCATCTGCAAGCTGCCTGACGCCGCACAAGGGACGCGAGGATTGGTGGAATTGCCACAGGCTTGACCAATGTTGTCGGAAATCGTCGTGTTGGGTGAATTCAAGGTGCTGACCAGAGTGTTTCCGTCATAACTTTCCCAAACACGTCCCCGCCCGTCATAGACCGATTCGGGCGTCAACAGGATTTCAGCCATCATCGCGGTATTGGATGTACCGTCCGTGAGATCGCGCATTCTCGTACTGGAAATGATGTAAAACATGCCGTTCTGTGCCAAGCTGACCGGGCCCATTGGCCCTGATCCATGAACGGGAAGGTAATTGCTGTAAAATCCTCGAACTCCAGTGGAAACCTGCCGCTTTCCGGAATTGGGATCCGTGGGGCACATGAAGACGGGAACCTGAGCCATGATCAGGGTATTTGTTGCTACGTAGGTCGTGCCCAGAGTCGTCATTGTCGCCCAACTCGTGGCTCCAAAATTGACCTGGTTGTACATGTTGGATTGTTCGACGTAAGGCAGAATGGACTGAAAGAAGCACATCCGTGTGTCACTCGGACTACTTTGATAACCCATGGCCCCGATCGCGAACGCATTGAACGTGTCGTGATAGTTGTGCATGGCCAACCCCAATTGCTTGAGATTATTCTTGCACTGTGAACGGCGTGCCGCCTCGCGCGCCTGCTGGACAGCTGGCAGCAATAAGGCAATCAACACTGCGATAATGGCGATGACCACCAGCAGTTCAATGAGTGTGAAACCTTTAACTCGACGACACGATGAGCGCATAGAATCTCCGAAACGAGCGAAATGGACTTGATACTCGACTGACAATATCAGCAAAACTTACAGCGAATTAATGGACCTATTGCGAGTCAAACACCGAGGCTGGAACTCGCCATAGAACTTCGAGGAAGGCGGGAAAAGAGTCCCTGAATTCGGGACTCTACAATCCTCGTTCGATCGGCAATCTGGCTGAAAGAGACACAATCCACGGAGAATAAACCCGTTGAGCATCAGGTTTATTGCATCCGCGTTACGATGTGGACACTCCCGCCTACGACCGACTTTAAAAGCTTGTTGTCAGCTTCTATTTAAAGAACGCACCGCAACGAGCTGAATAGATTCTCAAAAAATAAAAGCGCTATTAACGCTCCTCTACGTTGTAAAATCCGCAACGAGTTTCGCTAGAGTCAGCAAAAAAAACAGGGTTTATTTTTTCCATTTTCGTTTTCCCACAGTAGTGCGTGGGGCGCTGAGGATTCTCAAGCAGGAGAATTGTAGCTGTTGTCTTACCCCTGTCTAGTCTTGCGCAAGTGATCGCAGTTGCGTGCTCGCTCTTAACTTGACGTGAGTCATCAAGCAAAGACTCGATGGGAGGGTGAGGGACCCAGAGGGTACCCCGCCGAACCGCAAGCGTCTATCGGCGCCCGCCAGACTATCCGGTTCGGCGGGGTACCCTCTGGGTCCCTCACCCTCCCATCACGTCGGATGCGCATGCGAGCTGTGGCTCATTCGGGCTTGGCGTACTTACTCGAACTGAGTAGCCGAGTCAGAAACTCGCGGTCTTCAAAGTCCGTGCGGCGGCTGAAGCCCTGTCGGATGACCACCAAGTCGAGCGAAGGGATCACGTAGCAGCGCTGCCCCAGCGCCCCGGCGGCCAGGACCAGATCGACGGGGCCCACTTTACCTCCGAGGGGTTTGGGCTGCAGGCCCTCATTTTCCCCTTCCGCTGGCTGATCCGGAGACTTTTCGGCGGCCTTCTTATTCAGCCAGAACGTCAGGCCATAGCCGGGATTCGCGGTGGTTCCTTGAAAACATTCCGCCAGATGCTCGGCGGACACGACTTGTTTGTCGCCCCACTTGCCCTTCAATCGGATCAGCTCACCGAACTTCGCCCATTCGCGCGGTGTGAGAGATAACCCTGAGGGCAATTGCGGATTCCCATCGGGCCCCTTGCGCCACAGCCCTACCTTCAATCCGATCGGATCAAGGATCTTGCGTTTGAGATACCCCTCTACGGTTTCCGCCTTCGGACTCAACTTGCGGCGCATCAGTTCGCCGAACGATTGGTATGGAATGGGCCCGTAGATAAACCGTCGGCCCGGATCAGCGACGGCGGTTCCCTGAATGGCATCGGCATACGTGGGGACTCGACCGATGGACCCCCCCGCCAGTCCGCTGGTCAGGGTCAGCAATTGTCGAATCGTGATCTCCTTTTTTCGCGGGTCCGTTTTCCATTCGGTAATCGTGTCCGAAACTTTGTCGTCCAGTTGGAACAGACCATCCTCAACGGCACATTGCGCCATGATTCCACTGAAGCTTTTCGTACCACTCGCCAACAGGTGCGGAGTCGTCGCGGTCACTCCCGTGGCATAGTCCTCGAAAATGATCTCACCGGCGCGCATCACCAGGACTGCGGTTCCCTTACCCTCGCGCGAATAATCGGCCGCAGACTGGAAGGCCTTGCGGTCGGCATCGCTCAGGGCCGGTTGCTCTGCCCTTTCAGGGGGATCCTCACCGCAGGCGGATTTCGCAGCCGTATCTGCTTGAAGGTTTCCTTCGACCGTTACCCCATCCGGGAGCGGCGTTCTCTGATCCTTGAGGGCTTGCGCCGAGAGCGCTCCCGTGCTGCTCCAGACTATGAATCCAACGGCCAACAAACACCACGGTTTGCTAAACATCACGAGACTTCTTTCAGAGAACAGCAGGAGATTTCGAGACCCTCGAGCAGCCGATTATCATCGCTTTGGGAGTGATTCTTCCAGACGAAACTCGTTTGAGATTGCCTCGGATTGCGCATCAAAAAGGGAATCTCCGGCGATACAGGTTCAGATATGTAACACGCTTGCCAGTGAAAAGTTTCGATTGCAGTTCAGGCTACCTTCTTCGAATGCTTTGATTTCAGGCAGATCATTGATCGTGCAGGGATTTTCATCTTCCTCGCGGATTTCCCTGTCGCGTTTTCCTGGATGGCCTGCTACGATCCACGCGATCATTGTGTGGCCGTGATTTGGTGCGAATTCTCCCTAGAACACTTTTCCATTTCGGCGCGCGGTGGAGAAAAGTCAGGAACAGATAACAGTGGCAGAAGATCTCGAAGTGAATCCCGAAGTGGCCGAGATGGCCGTGAACAAGGCGATCGAACGCAACGTCCTGAAGGTGCTCGGCCTGCCGCCGAAGTACAAGTTCACCGAAGTCAAAAGTACGATGGCCGGCACGGTCCGGGTAAACGTGTTCGTCGAACAGGGCGATTTGTTCAAAACCAGCAAGATCTCGGACAGTTTTTACCTCAAGGTCAACGACAAGGGCGAAATCATCGGCGGCGACACGATCAAGCCGAAATACAAGTAGGCGCCGCCCCGTAAAAACGCTGCAATTGTATGCCAGGCTGTGCCTGACGTCTTGCAACTCGCGGGCCTCCATCGTCAGGTACAGCCTGACCTGCGTGTCTATTCGCGAGGCCGGGTCCTGTTTTCGATTTGAACGTAACAGGCTCAGGCGGATCGGAGACCCGTCTCACTTCCCGCACGTCCATTTCTGTGGACGGCTCTGTTCCCGCTTCGAGGGCGCCCATGAAGTTTCGGACGATTCTCGAACTCCCCAAGCCTCATAGACTTCTACGGATTTCGAAGTTCCTGGATTCTCAAACACACGGCTTCTGGCCCTGTTTTGAGATTTGGTGGGTGCTGGACCACTTGGTAAAAACAATGTGGGGCATCCGGTCGATTGGCCACAAGGAGATAGCCTCGTGAGAGCCAATGACGTGTGTACGCGTGATCAAAGAGGTCGAAGGGATCAAAGAGCGCAGCAGAACTCGCGTGGTGTCGATCGCCGGAGTGACGACCGGGGTGGCCATCCTACCGGGTTATCCGCGCGCGAACAGGGGGCTTTGGGTAAGGTGCCAAAGAGATCGAAGGGCGCACGAGATTCCGTGTGGCGACAATTGCCAGAACGACGGCCGGGGCGGCCATCCTGCGCGGCGGTCCGTACGTCTCGGAGTATCGACGGCTTCGGACAAAGAGTTCAAAGAGTTCAAAGGGAGCAAAGAGTTCAAAGGGAGCAAAGAGTTCAAAGGGAGCAAAGAGTTCAAAGGGAGCAAAGAGTTCAAAGGGAGCACAAAGAGTTCAAAGGGAGCAAAGGGAGCAAAGCGGCGCGCGATAGGTGGAGAAATGGATTGGACTTTGCATCGCGACATGTAATTGGTGTGTGGGAAAGGAGATAGGCCTTGGTGGTCGATTTCGCGCCGCGAGTCAGAGATCGAAGGGATCAAAGAGCGCACAAGATTTCGCGTCGCTGCAATTGCCGCGAACGACGGCCGGGGCGGCCATCCTACGCCGCGGTTCGTACGTCTCAGAGTATCGACGGCTTTGGACGAAGAGTTCAAAGAGTTCAAAGGGAGCAAAGGGAGCAAAGCGGCGCGCGATAGGTGGAGAAATGGATTGGACTTTGCATCGCGACATGTAATTGGTGTGTGGGAAAGGAGATAAGCCTTGGTGGTCGATTTCGCGCCGCGAGTCAGCGATCGAAGGGATCAAAGAGCGCACAAGATTTCGCGTCGCTGCAATTGCCAGAACGATGGCCGGGGCGGCCATCCTACGCCGCGGTTCGTACGTCTCAGAGAACCGATCGCTTTGGACAAAGAGTTCAAAGAGGTCAAAGGGAGCAAAGAGTTCAAAGGGAGCAACTCGGCGCGGCATTGGTGGAGAAATGGAGGGGACGTCGCGTCGCGACGTGTAATTGGTGAGTGGAAAAGGAGATACGCCTTGGTGGTCGATATCGCGTCGCGTGTCAGAGATCGAAGGGATCAAAGAGCGCACGAAAATCTGCGTGGGGTCGATAATCAAAGCGACGGCCGGGGCGGCTATCCTACACGCGAATTGTGTCGGGTCGGCGTGGCTTTAAGTGAGTGAAGAATCGAAGGGAGCAAAGAGCGCACAAAAATTCGCGCGCGGGGATAGTTCGCTCTCAGCGGCGAACGATAGCGGCGTCAGGCACAGTCTGACCTACCATTCGGTCTGGCGGGGGGCGTCTGTCACGATGAATTTTTCGCCGCCGACTTCGACGACGTCGCCTATGGCCAGCTTCTTGCGGCGGCGGGTTTCGACTTTGCCGTTTAGCTTGACGTCGCCCGACTGGATCAACAGCTTGGCTCCCCCGCCCGTGCTCGTGGCTCCCTGGAGCTTCAAGAACTGATCGAGGCATATCGGGTCTGTAGAGGGAGAGGTCATTTGAAAAAGCTTGTTTCCGTGTGCTGGTTTCAGTGCGCAGGGGCTAAAGCGGCTAGATTTTACTTTTGCGCAATTGATGATGTTTGAGGGTATGAGTGTGTGAGAGTAACGGAGTCACAGAGAAGTCAATTTGCGATTGGCTTTCTCTATACCCCCATTCCCTCATACTCTGTCACCCTCAGACACCCTCACAGCGCAATCGTTTGGTTAAAGCGCTATACCTGATACGATGGGGACAATTGCCGCCGGCTGAAATATACCATATTGACCCCGGCGGTGTGAGACTGTCAGACCGCGCTCGAGACAAACCAGGTATCCATTCGAGAGAGGACAGTTGATGTTCGGACTGCTGCCGAAATCATTCCGTAAGTGTCGAACCGCGTTTTTGGTGACGTTGGGAATCCTGGCAGTCACGGCCGTTGATCTCCAGGCCGTGGAACCCGCCGCTGAGGCACCTCGGTTGCCCAGCCCGTTGTCTCCCGCCGAGAGTCTCAAGCACTTTCAACTGGCGCCCGGTTTGAAGATCGAACTGGTTGCCGCGGAGCCGGAAGTCATCGATCCCGTGTCGATCGCCTTCGACGAATTCGGCACCCTGTGGGCCGTCGAGATGACCGACTACCCCAACGGGCCAAAGGCGGGCCAGCCTCCACTGTCGCGGATTCGCGCCCTGAAGGATCTCGATGGCGACGGCCGGTATGAGACCTCACTGGTCTTCGCCGACAAGCTATTGTTTGCCACGGGCGTACAACCGTGGAAGGGGGGCGTAATCGTCACATTGGCCGGAGAAGTGGCCTGGTTCTATGACAGCGATGGCAACGGCCTGGCCGATGTCCGGCAGACATGGTTCAAAGGTTTCTCAGAGGGGAATCCCCAACTGCGAGCCAATCATCCGCGCTGGGGACTCGATAATCGGGTCTATATCGCGAACGGTCTGCGAGGCGGCGTCATCACCGCGGATGCCAAAACTTGGCGCCGCGAACAGCCTGTCGTTCCGATCAACGGATTTGATTTTCGCTTTAATCCGCTGACTGGCCAGGCCGAGGCGATTTCCGGTGCCGGTCAATTCGGAATGACATTCGATGATGCCGGACATCGTTTCGTCTGCAGCAATCGCAATCCTTGCCGGCAGATCGTGCTGGAAGATCACTATCTCAAACGCAACCCGCTGCTGGCGGTCAAAGATGTTGGCAGCGACGCGGTACCGTCGGGGGCCGATTCCCGAGTCTATCCTCTTAGCCGAGCCTGGACGACTTCGACCACGCACGCCGGCCAGTTTACAGCGGCTTGTGGCGTGACGATTTATCGGGGCACCGCCCTGCCCTTGGAGTACTATCGCAACAGTTTCACTTGCGAGCCGACGGGCAACTTGGTGCATCGTGAGAAGCTGTACTGGAAAGGTGCGGACTACGCCGCCGAGCCCAGCACCGCGACCAGCGAATTCTTGGCGACGGCAGACGAATGGTTTCGCCCCGTCGATCTGGCAAACGGTCCGGACGGGGCGCTGTATGTTGTCGATATGTACCGGGCCGTCATTGAACATCCGGAATGGGTCCCCGATGAGCTCAAAAATCGGCCTGATGAACGAGACGGCAGTGATCGTGGCCGGATCTATCGCATCGTGGCCACTGACCCCGCGCTCGCGAAAAAGTCCGTGGCGTTTGCTCCGGATATTACTCCAGCGGCGCTCGTCCAAATGGTGGCTCATGAGGATTGCTGGCCGGCGGAAACTGCGGCCCGCATGCTGGTCGAAAGGCAAAGCCCCGAGACCAGGGAACTGCTCGTGAAAATGTCGCGAGATTCCAAATCGAACGTGGGACGGTTACGGGCTTATCGCCTGCTGGCCAATTTTGGGGCCACGGCAGACGACGCGCTGCGAGCGCTTCAGGATCCCTTAAAAAGCATTCGCGAACAGGGGCTGCTATTGATGGAAAACCAGTTCCCCAACGATCCCGAACTACTGAAACAGGCGCTCCAGTTGTCGCATGACAAGCCACGAGTCCAGTTCCAGTTGGCACTCAGTTTAAGCGCGGTGCCGAAACAGCCAGCGGTACAGGAGACTTTACTCAACATACTGGCCAGCAACGCCCATGACGAATGGATTCGGCGCGCGGTATTGATCAGCGTCGGTTCCTCGGCGACCGACTTTCTGGAGCAATGGTCGGGCAGGTTTGCCAGCATCAAATCGCCGCTGCCCGCTGGGGGCATTGCCTTCTTGCAGGAGCTGACGAATTTGATTGGAGCGCAACAGGATGCGGCAACAGTCCCGCAAGCTCTGAAAACGATACTTGCGTTTCCGAATAGCCGATTGCGGTTAGCGGGCTTTTTGGGCCTGTGCCAGGGGATTCAGCGCCGCGGGAAATCGGCGCCAATCGTCGTGGCTGAGGCGATGGCTCAACAACCCGGACTGGCTTCGCTGCTGAAAGAATTCTTCAGCTCGTCATTAACCCTCGCCACTTCCACGGCGGCGGACCCAATGGAACGGATGGACTCACTGTCGGTCCTGCAATTTGCCAACTGGAAGGTGGCCGATGAATCGCTTCTGAAACTCGTGGCGACAGACGCATCGCAGGAACTGTGTGTCAAGGGAATTGAGGTCCTCGGGAGCTTTGACGATCCGTCGGTGCCCGAGCGGCTACTGGAGAATTATGGCACACGAACTCCCGTTGTGCGGCGTGCGATCGTGCGGACTCTGATGACAAATCCCGCACGCATTCGCCGATTGTTTGAAGCCATCAAAGAGAAGACAATCAGTGCCGTCGAACTCGACCCCGGTCAAGTGCGCGCATTGACAAACCATGCCGATCCCGAGCTCAAACAAGAGGCGCTGCAAGTTCTCGCGTCTGCCGTACCCGCAGATCGCAAGCAGGTGCTGGAGCAGTATCAGGCTGCATTGAAACTGGCGGCGCAGCCGGAACGGGGACGCGTCGTGTTCGAGAAGAACTGTGCCGCGTGCCATCAGATCGGCAAGCTGGGAGTGGTGGTCGGTCCCGATATCGCCGACCTGCGGACGAAGACGCCGGCTCAAATCCTGTTGGATATCCTGAGCCCCAATCAAGCCATCGATAATAACTATGTCAGCTATACCGTGGTGACCAAAGATGGCCGGGTGGAGACAGGCTTTATTGCGACCGAGACCGCGTCCTCGATCACACTGAAGCAGCCGGAGAATAAGACGCAGTTGATCTTGCGGCAGGACATTGAGGAGCTGAAATCGAATGGCATTTCACTGATGCCGGATGGCCTGGAGAAGAATATCACCATCGAGCAAATGGCCGATTTGATTTCGTTCGTGAAGAACTGGCGCTATCTCAACGGGCAGGTGCCGATCAAGGTGTCTCAGCCGTGATCGTTTGCATGAAGGCTGCGGGAAATGAATCGCGCTGCGATTGTCGGATGTCTGCTCGGAACCGCGGTGGGCGATGCGCTGGGGTTGCCTTACGAGAATCTCACGCACCGCCGCGCCCAGCGGTTGCTGGGTGAGCCTGATGTGTACCGGCTGGTGTTTGGACGCGGTCTGGTGTCCGACGACACCGAACATAGTTGCCTGGTGGCGCAGGCCATGGTCCTGGCCGGTAATGACGAAGCGGCGTTCACATCCTATCTGGGGCGCCAGATGCGGCGCTGGTTCTGGGCGTTGCCGACCACGGCTGGGATGGCCACGCTGCGTGCGGGGCTCAAACTTTCATTGGGAATGAAGCCGACTCGGAGCGGGGTGTTCTCCGCGGGGAACGGGCCGGCGATGCGGAGTGCCATTCTGGGAGTGGCGATTGAGGATGTTTCGCAACTGCGGAGTTGGGTGTCGATTTCGACTCGGATCACGCATACCGATCCAAAGGCGGACTATGCGGCGTTTGCCGTGGCCTTGGCAGCACATGACGCCGCGGCGGGAAAGTTAGGTGCGGGGACTGACTTCGTGGTCCGACTGCGGGAGAGCCTGCGTGACGAAGGTGCGAACGAACTGATTGAATTGGTGGAACGGGTAGTGGGGAGTGTCCAACGCGGTGAGTCGACTCGCGAATTTGGGATCTCGCTGGGGCTTGAACGAGGCGTGACTGGATACTGTTACCACACGGTCCCCGTCGCGTTGCATGCGGCATTTCGCTATCAGGGCGATATGCGACGCGGAGTGCCAGAAGTCATCCGCTGCGGGGGAGATACCGATTTCGATGGCCGCGATCGTCGGAGGGGTCCTCGGTGCTGAAGTCGGTCGAGCTGGGATCCCTGAAGAATGGCTGGCTGGGATTATTGATCGGCCACGAACGGTTAACTGGATGGAGCGGTTGGCAAATCAACTTGCCGAAGTCCGTGAATCAGGTCGAGGGCAGCGCGCGTTGCGATTGCCGATTTGGGAGATCGTGGTCCGAAACTCGTTAGTATTGTTCGTCGTTCTGACGCATGGGTTCAGACGCGTCTTGCCGCCTTATTAAAACATTGCGGCCCGGCTCTTTGACAATTAGCGTGGGCAGGGTTGAAGCGCGATGGGAGGGCGAGGCTCCCGCCGAGCCTAACACGAGCTTTAGCTCGGCGTCCGCCGGAGGCATCGAACGAAGGCCTCCGGCGGACGCCGACCTGCGGTCGTCTTAGGCTCGGCGGGAGCCTCGCCCTCCCAGCGACTTGAATCACTTACGCCACCTGGCTCACCTAGATGGTTATTAGTCGTGTTCACTTGGGTATGGTGTCGAGCCTCTTAATGCCCGGTCACCGCAGGCAGAAGTTCCTCATGTGGCGCATTCGCTTGTGCCGACATATTAGGTACTTCCTGAGGATCAAGTTCAAACTGAGCTGGCACAACCGACTTCGTCGGTTCGTATCCTTCGACGGGTTGCCAGTGGCGATCGAACTCTTGAAAGGTCGCACTGAAACCAGGGGGTTCCTGATTGTGAAAACCGGGGGTCATGCAGCCTCCGAGCAGCAGTGTGCCGCTGACAAGCACCCAGCTTGTCGTCACGGCCATTTTCCGATCCATGGTACTTCATCTCCTGTGTGGGGGAGGTCTGCGACATTGCAGACCTTCACACCCTCTTCATCGACTTGAAGCTCGATACACCATGCACCCAATCGGTTCGCGATTTGGGAATCGGGCCACTCAGATGTCCGAATTGAGTGTTGCGGGTTTCGCACAAAGCTCGCGGATTGCTGAGACTCCTCTGAGTTTGCGGAAGGTGCCGGTCCCGTTAAGATCGACGGTTGAATGCGGCCCATTCGTTGGCACACGACTCTCTGAATCGGGTGCTTTGCGAACGCGGATCGCCCGACTTGGAGAGTCAGGCTACAGAGGATACGGCGACGGGAATCTAAGAGACCGGACTGAGTTTTGATGGCGTGTGAGATCGGGACTGATTTAGAACGAGCCGCGGACATCATTCGCCGCGGCGGACTGGTGGGGATGCCCACGGAGACCGTCTATGGTCTGGCCGCCAATGCACTGGATCCGCAAGCGGTGGCGCGGATTTTCGAAGCCAAAGAGCGACCCGCGTTTGATCCGTTGATTGTCCATATTCCGGACGTTTCGTGGATGCCCAGGGTGGCGACGGAGTTTCCTGACTTGGGGCAACGTTTGGCCGCCCGTTTCTGGCCCGGGCCGTTAACGATGCTGTTGCCGAAAGCGGCGGCCGTTCCCGATCTGGTGACCTCGGGTTTGCCTGAGGTGGGCGTGCGGATTCCTGATCATTCGATGGCCATTACACTGATAAGAACGTCAGAATGTCCGGTCGCGGCGCCCAGCGCGAACTTGTTCGGACGAATCAGCCCGACGACGGCGCAACATGTGGCGGACCAATTGGCCGGGCGTGTGGATTATATTCTCGACGGCGGGCCGTGCGGCGTCGGCGTCGAGTCGACAGTGGTCCGGTTGTCTCCAAGGCCTGCCTTGCTGCGACCGGGGGGCGTTTCACTCGAGGATCTCATCAAGGTCGCGGGGGCGCTGGAGATTGAAGCGTCGACGGATCACCCTGGCGAGGTGGCTCAATCCGCACCCGGAATGTTGCCCCAACATTATGCGCCACGGACTCCGTTGATCTTAGATCCTCCCGCGGAGCGGGTTTTGGGAGGCCGCTGGGGCGTGCTCTGCTTTCAGCGACTGCCGGGAGAGCGTGAGTTCTGTGCCCAGGAGATTCTCTCACCGGAAGGGAGTTTGACTGACGCCGCGGCAAACTTTTTTGCCGCGTTGCGTCGTCTGGATGAGCTGGGATTGGATGGGATCGTGGCGGAGTCGTTCCCAGAGGCGGGATTAGGGCGTGCCTTGAATGACCGGTTGCGTCGCGCTGCGGCACCGAAATAAGGTCCTCGCCTCTGTGCTCAACGCAGACGCTAGCAGCGTCTGCCACGGGGACGGACGGGCCTGGAGACCCGTCCCACGATGCCACGGATCAGGCCTCGATGATTTGCTCGCGGATGGCGTACCTGGTGAGGTCAACGCGGTCATGGATGCCGAGTTTGTTCATGATGCGATATTTGTGGCTGTCGACAGATTTCTGCGACAAATGCATCAGTTTGGCGACTTCCTTCACGCTGGCACCGCGAGCCAGATGGCGTAGGACTTCCAACTGACGGGCGGTCAAATCGGCAGCGGCCTGATTGGTTTTCAGCGAATAGCTGTTTTGCTCGCTGTCAAAATCTAACCGGGACCGGACGGGATCGGAAAAGACCGGACGTCCTTCGGCGACGGCGTGAATGGAAGCGATGACGACCGACAGCGGTTCGGTCTTCAAGACGTAACCGTTCGCTTTGACCTGAATGGCATGTGCCAGCAGAATATCAGACTGCAGACTCGTCAGGATCAGAATCTTGATCTGACGGTGTCGAGTACGCAGGTCATTGATCGATTCAAAAACTCCACGACCTGGGAGCTCCATATCAACCACGACGACGTCAGGCAGCAACTCATCAACGACCCGAACGCCATCGTCGGAATTCGCGGCGGTTCCGACAACGTTGATGGTCAATTCTGAATTCAGTCGATCTCGCAAACATTCCAGCATCAGTTGTTGCGAATCGACCAGCACGACACGGATCTTGGACACGGTCTCCATGCATTCGTTTCCTCGCGTGCGGGCCCGCGCACGAGTTTTTGCAATTGTAAAATCCTCAAGCAGTGCGAGAGGCCCATGTTGTCCCAAAGTATCTGTCAATTCGCCATACCGTGCCCGTATGAAACGAATCGAGTGGATAGAATTGAGTAATATCCCTCCGGTGAAGTCAGTCTGTGCGGGCTATTTTATCGTGATGTGGCGAAAAGACCACCCCCACAGACGATCATATGTGGCGAGTTGGGCACGTCGCAATGCTGCGCCGTGCCGACAACACTCAATTGTCCAAACTGATAGTGCGCATTGCTGAACTGTCGAAGGCATTATGAATGACAAGACCCCATTGCACCAGTGACCTCGAAATGAGGTCCTGGCTTTATCTGATAGTCGTGGTTTTTGGGCTCGATCAACACCCGTGCTTTTTGGTCACCGGCGTTGTGTTTTTGAAACGGCAGGCTGAGCAATCTTTATCGGAGACGCCGTCGCCGCTGGTACGCTGGCTATTGACTGATCCGCTCGTACTCGCCGGCCAATGATCACCTCGCACTCGGGCCGTGGTCGCTGGTTGCGGTCGCAGTTGACTCGGGCGACTTCGACCCAGGCAAATGGTATGGGTTTGTGTCGCGAATTGAAGGAGTCAAAGCAGAAGTAATCGAGTTCTACAGGCACCTGAGCCTCTGATTGCGGCCACCGATGATGGGCGATCTGGTCATCGAAATGGTACGAGAACAGATGATGCACGACCCCGAAGCTGGCGAGTTGATCCGGGTGCGGCAGTTGTTGTTTGGCATACTCGACGTCGCTCGCGGCATCACGGCTGTGGGAGACCTGATAGGACATGATCGGGCCGACATAGAGCACGCCGATCAAGCAGGCGATGGCCGCCACACATTGCTGTGGACGAGTCTTCCAGAAACTGAGCCACCGCGGGAGTCCTGCTCCGGCGGTCTGGGCGCCTTGTTCAACTACATATCCGCACAACAACGCGAAGCAGGGAAACAACGGCATGAAGTACCGCGACCGGGCTTCCGGAGGAATCCAGACCGAGGGAAACGCGATCGCAATGCAGCCTGCCAGGTAGATCAACGGTAGCCGTGCGGATTGGATGTGGTCTCGGAATCCCTTGTATGAGTAGGCCAGCAACAACAGGGACCACGGGAACAGGCAGCCGGCCACGATCTCAATCGGAAAGAGTGTGATGTGGGAAATGATTGTTACCCACTGGTTATTCTCAAATCGCTTGGCGACTTCCGACAAGTACACATAGGAGACCTTCTGCTGGCCAAGGGCCATCGAGAAGGGGATCTGCCAGGCACCGACGATCGTCAGCAAGACACCAATGCCTGTGGCGTGGGACCAACTGATGACCCATCGCCAATTGCGCGTCAGGACCAAGAACAGCCCGATCCCGCCCACGAAATAAACAGGTGCCTGGGGCCCTTTGGTCAGCGTGGCCGCACCCGCTAGACCGTAGGCGACCGTCCACAGGACCCACTGGTTCCATCGCAAGAGAACGCCCATGTGCCAGACCAATAAGGCGGCACTCAGCAGGCAAGTGAAGATCGCTTCGGTTTCTCCGAGGCGCCCGAGTTGGAGCACTTGGACGAACGTGGCATAGATGGCACCCGCGGCGAAGGCTCCGGTACGCGACATCCAACAGCGCCCGTAGGCATAGATCAACAGGACAGTCAGGAGAGTCGCCAACACACTCGGGACGCGAACGGCGAGGGCATCGACCTGGCCGCGGAGTTCACCCGCGATTGCGATCAACCAATACTGCATGGGAGGGCGGCTTAAACGCGGGATCCCCTGAACTCGCGGGACGAGCCAGTCGCCACCGTGGACCATTTCCCAGGCAATGCGGCCGCGACGTGATTCTTCGCCGCGGATCGACAGATCGGTCAATCGCGTGGCGTAGAGGCCGAGAACCAGGATCAGCAACCAGCCCAGTTCGCGTTCGAAGTAGCGACGCCAACTCGTAGTTGGCGTTGCGCCCGTATTGATATCCGCGTTTAACTCTGCCATTTCGCGTCCCTGCGAAGGTAGATCCAACTCAAATCGACAATTGCCGCGTATTATGTTGATGATCGCCCGAAGCGGAAGAGCAATCCGATCTTGACCCGTTTGCAGGTCACTTCTATATAAGCGCGGAGCGCCGTTGTCCCCAGGCCTTATCAGCACCACGGAAGGTGAATCGTGTTCCAATCAATCGACGCTGCCGGCGGGATATCTAACGTCCCAGGTGGTGACCGTCCAGAGGCGCTGCGAGAATATATCCGCGTCGCACCTCCCTTTTGCTGGCCAAACCAAGGTTCAACGCCGATCGCAGCGTGGCCTCGTCGTCGTATCGGTGCCTGGTGTGCTGTCGGCCTGATTGTGATGACTGCCGCCGCGGGACTATGGACGTATGTACTGCGAGATCGTCTGATAGTCAAACGATGGGGCACGGTGACGCCCGGCGTCGTCTATCGCAGCGGGCAAATTTCCAGATATTTAATCTTGCCGACACTGCAAGAACATCGCATCAAGCATATTATATGCATGACGTCGCCCGATTCGGATGATGCGGATCAGCAGGCTGAACTGGCTGCCGCCAAGGAATTGGGGATCGACTACAAGTTCTGGCCGTTGAATGGTCGTGGTGTCGGTAAGGTCGAGCACTTTACCGGAGCCGTGACATCCCTGGCTAAGAACGCCAAACAGGGTGAGCCGGTTCTGATTCACTGCCATGCAGGAGCACAACGGACAGGCGGCGTGGTGGCCGCCTATCGGTTGCTGATTGAGGGGCGTTCGCCGGAGTTTGTGTTCGGTGAGCTCCGCAAATATGGTTGGAATCCGAACCGCGATCAAGTGTTGATCGATTTTGTGAATGCTCATTTAAAAGATGCCGCCGTAGAGTTGGTCGCGGCGGGATGCCTCGAGAAAATACCTCAGCCGCTGCCGGTTTTGCGCTGAACCGGGCTGCCGCTGTTTCGAAAGACTATGGGAGTCGAGAATGGCGGTACGTTGGCGCGTTTTGCTGACCGATCGGGCCTGGCCTGATTTCTCAATCGAGCGGGAGATTCTAGAAGCGATCGGGACCGAGGTGGTTGAAGCGCCTACCACCGATGAAGCGACACTGGCGAAGCTCGCGGCGACCGTGGATGCCATCGGCACGAACTGGGCCCAAGTCACTTCGCGTGTCATTGAGGCGTGTCCCAACTGCAAGATCGTGTCTCGGTTTGGAATTGGCCTCGACAATATTGCTGTGGACTATGCGACGCAGCATGGAATCCCGGTCACGAATGTCCCGGATTATTGCGTCATCGAAGTGGCCGAACATACGCTCGCATTGTTGTTGGCCGCGGCTCGCAACGTGGCGTATTTTCAACTCCGCACGAAGGCCGGGGAGTATTCACTGACGACCGCCCCTCCGATGCGACGTCTCTCGGGACAAGTCTTGGGGCTGGTCGGTTTGGGCCGCATTGGCTCAGCCGTTGCCGAACGAGCCGCCGCGTTTGGCATGCAGGTTCTGGCTCATACGCAGTCTGGACTGAGTCGCGATCCGGGCGTGCAAATGGTGTCGCTCGAGGAACTGCTGCGGACCAGTGACTATGTCTCCTTGCATGCGCCACTCACAGCAACCACTCGCGGGATGATTGGGCTGGCGCAGTTGGAAATGATGAAGCCGACGGCGTGGATCATTAATACGTCGCGCGGCCCGTTGATTGATACTGCGGCGCTGTGGAACGGACTCCAGAAGAAGCAGATTTCCGGCGCAGCATTGGACGTCTTTTCTCCCGAACCACCTGACCTCAGCGAGCCCTTGTATCGCGATGAGCGAGTCATCGTGACGCCGCATGCGGCGTTTGTTTCTCAGGAGTCGTTGGCTGATTTACGTCGTCGGGCCGCAACGCAAATTGCCGCGGCGTTGACGGGCCAACGGCCGGAGAATGTGGTGAATCCGCAGGTGCTGAGCAAGTAGTTAAGCAACCTTGTTGCCCCTGTTTTCAGAGCGATTCCTGCTCCCCTCGCCCTGGTACTCCGGGGAGAGGGGCTGGGGGT
>JAKFVC010000155.1 GCA_021732415.1 Planctomycetaceae bacterium | reverse complement strand
AGTGGTCACCAAGCGGCCTCTCCCGAAAAAACTGCCGCAGCTATCCGAGATCATGCAGTTGCTGTCGCAACTGGGGGGCTACAACAACCGAGCCACTGAAGCCCCAGCAGGACCTCAACCGATTTGGATCGGGCTTCGAAGAATGACCGACTTCGCAACTGCCTGGATTGCTTTCGGTCCAGAAAATTGAATTCGTTGTGTATAAGTGACAGGCTCCTCAACCACCGGCTACCCTCTGTGACCCCTCCGGGGTCGAAGAATTCCTTGGCTTACTCCGCCGGGCTCACCTGGGTTATTCTCTCGCGTACTCGGTAATGAAATCCCTGACCTGCGAGTTACACCCATGCGCTCCGCTCTGGCATCCTTATTGACGATCTTCGTCCTCGCGACGGTCTGGTGGGTCGGCACCCCGCTGCCTGCCGCCGTCGATGATGTCTGGACTGAAGTCACACCCGGTGTCTGGCGTTGCCGCGGTACCGTCGCAGGCTATGCCATGGTCGAGGGTGATGCGGCCATGCTGATTGGTGCGGGTCGTGGAATGGACCTGGCTGCCTTGCGGTCCCGCGGGATCAAGCACATTGAAGGCTGCCTGTTGACCCATCATCATCGCGACTCGACCGCTTTGGCTCGCCAATTTGTCGCAGCGGGCATTCCGGTTCGGGCCAGCAAAGGGTCCGCTGAATGGCTGACGCCTGACGGCGTGAAACAGTTCTGGCAGACTTCGTTGCCGATCGTTCCACCAACCCGCGAGCCCGCCTTGCGCGATCGCTCGTTGGGGATTTTCGCTTATCTGATGCACTCCGAGGGGATTGCTGGCATCGACTGCAGTCTGGTGGACGGGGAAACGATCAACTGGCGGAACTGGAGGATCGAGGTCATCGGCACGCCTGGTCATAGCCGGGATCATGTCGCCTATGCGGCGAAAAAGGGGGGACAGGGCGCACCCATCCTGTTCTGTGGAGATGCCTTCGCGACAGCGGGAAAGATGTGGACTCCCTACACACTCGATTGGGATCATTGGAATGACAACGGCACAAAGGCCGCCGCCGAATCACTGCGGAAAATTGCCGCCTCGAAACCGAGTTTCTTGTGCCCCGAACATGCCCTGGTGTTAGCCGGTGCCGACAGCATCATCGCAGCGCTCAACATGACCGCGACACGCTTGGATTCCGCGGGATTCTTGAAGAGCTTCGAACGGTTCACCAAGGAGCGTCTCGGGGGGCCTCCAACTTATGCGTTTCTCGCGAAGGACCAAGTAGCCACGGCGGGAGAAAAGCCGTGGACTAAACTGTCAGACCACTTGTATCTGTCGGGAAACACATACGTATTGGCATCACAAGACAAAGGTCTGCTGGTCGTCGACCCGTACGGGCCGCAGCTTGCTGAGCAAATTGCGACCCTGCAGCGGACTGAGAAACTGGGACCTGTGGAAGTCGTGCTCATCAGTCACGCGCACAACGATCATTACACGGGCGCGTTCCTGTTGCCCGAGCGAAATAAATGGGAAGTCTGGACTTTGGATGCCGTCGCCCGGCCGGTGGCCAATCCGTTTTCGGTCTGTGCGCCGTATGTCGATACGCGGGCTCTCGAAGTGAATCGTATCCTGCGTGATGGTGAGACGGTCTCCTGGCATGAGTACCGTTTTCGAGTCGGCCATTTTCCCGGCCAGACGCTGTTCACGATGGGACTGCAGACGACGATCGACGGTAAGAATTGCTATTTCACGGCGGATAACTTCTTCCACGCCGATCAGTTTTCGGGATCTGGGGGCTGGTCCGGACGTAATCGTGCGTGGCCTCAGTTATACGGCCGGAGTGCTCAGCAGGTGTTGGATGCGGCCCCTGACTGGGTGCTCGCAGAACATGGTGGTGCATTCGTATTTTCTGCCGAGGATTTTCGCCGCCGCGTGGAATGGTGCCGCGAGACGGCGCGCGCCATGGATGATCTTTCGCCGACTGCCCATCATCGCCACGACTGGAGCCCGACGCGACTGACCGTCGAACCCATGCTACAACGTCCCACTGCTGAGCGAACTCTGCAAGCTGAGTTGATCCTGGAGAATACTCTGCCGCACCCGGTGAGTCTGCATCTTGAACTGGAGGATCGGTTATTGCTGTCGCCGTTCAAGGTTGATCTGACCGTCAATGGGGGGGAGACGCTCCGTCATCCGCTGAAGCTGAGCGTCACGCAGGAACTGCCTGCGGGCAGGCATGTGTTTTCGTTTGCCGTGCGAGATGGGGACAAGGAGGACCCGGCGGATTTGTTTTTTGTAGTGGAGACGAGTGCCAACTAGGGACTTTGAAGGATACCCACAGTGGGCAGATCCGTGTGGTGTTGAGTGAAATCGCGGGAATCGTAACGACATGAAAAAGAAGACGTCGACCATCCGGAAATCTCCCACGCACGTGGTCGCAATTTCCGAACAATCTGCCTTCGAGGAAATTGTGGAGTTGATTGAGCGGTCTCGTTGGCAGGCGGCGCAGGCGGTAAACACGACTCTCATTGATCTCTACTGGAGCGTCGGGGAATACATCTCTAGCAAGATCCAGCAGGCCGGATGGGGGCAGGGTACAGTGCAGGCTCTGTCGGCGTATGTTCAGAAGCAGCAACCTGGCATCAGGGGATTTTCGCCGCAGAACCTCTGGAGAATGCGTCAGTTTTTTGAAACCTACCGCGATGAGCCAATTCTCTCCACACTGTTGAGAGAATTGCCCTGGTCCTCAAACCTCCACATTCTCAGCCGGGCCCAACAGGTCGAGGAGCGTGAATTTTACCTCAGAATGGCCATTCGCCATCGTTGGCAGGTTCGCGAAGTCGCCCGACAGATGGATGCCGGGCTCTTCGAGCGTACGATTCTCAATCCGCCAAAACTCTCAACCGCGTTGAGAGAATCACACCCTCAGGCCGCGGAGTATTTCAAAGACGCTTACTCTCTGGAGTTCCTGGGACTCTCCGAAACCCATTCCGAAGCCGATTTGCATACGGCGCTACTGCAGAATCTCGGACGGTTCCTCACTGAGTTGGGCCGCGATTTCTGCTTCGTTGGTTCCAAGTATCCCATTCAAGTTGGCCGGCAGGATTTTGAACTCGATCTGCTCTTCTTCCATCGTGGTCTGAACTGTCTCGTCGACATCGAACTCAAAGCCACCCGCTTCGAGCCCGAGCACCTCGGTAAGCTCAACTTCTACCTCGAAGCCCTCGACCGCGACTATCGCAAGCCCCACGAAAACCCTGCCATTGGCCTACTCCTGTGTGCCACCAGGGATAGCGAAGTGGTTGAGTACGCCCTCAGCCGCTCGCTCTCCCCAGCCATGATCGTGGAATACGAAACGCAGCTCCCCGACAAGAAGTTGCTGCAGTCCAAGCTCCATGAGTTCTACCAACTGCTCGCCCCTCCCGAGCCGGAGGCCAAGCCCACGACGTCTCGAAAACCGGCGAGGAAATCGAAAGGAACCACACCCTGATTGAGCCCGAAAAGTTGGGCTGGCAAAGTGATTCGGTACGGACGCTGGCAGCGTCCGCCACGGGGGCGTTACCACGCTGGATCGGCGTTTCGAGGCAGGACGTCGCTGGCATTTGAGCGGCTGGAATAGTCTTTGACCATGCTTAACAGCACGTCGCGGTTGATGGGCTTCACTGTGTAATCGTCGCAGCCTGCGGCGAGACATTTTTCGCGATCACCCGACATCGCGTGAGCCGTGAGGGCGATGATGGGACGCGTGTAGCCATAGCCTCGGAGACGGCGGGTGGCTGAGTAGCCATCCAGTACCGGCATCTGCATATCCATCAGGATCAGATCGAACGGGCTTCCCATGGCGGCGTTCGACAAGGCCAGTTCGCACGCGGCTTCGCCGTTTTCGACACAGGTGACTTCCATCCCCGCCTTGTTCAGCACGTACTTGATCAACCGCTGATTGTCTGGACCGTCTTCCGCAAGCAGGATCTTGGCCGAGTGCGAAACGTCCGCTTCGATGGGCTTGGGGATTGTCGGGAGGGGAGCGGCTTCAACCCCGGGTATGATCAGCCTGGTGTTCCGGAGGTCGCCAGTGGCGATCGTGACGGTGAACGTGGTGCCTGCATCGGGTTGACTGGCGACAGTCACCGTGCCACCCAGCATCTGGATCAGGCGGTGGCAGATGGATAGCCCCAACCCCGTGCCGCCGTACTTGCGCGTCGTCGACGAATCGGCCTGAGTGAAGGGACGGAACAGTTTGCCGATTTGCTCTTCGGTCATCCCGATGCCGGTGTCGATCACATCAAACTGCAGGCACGTCGGTTGGTCGGGTTCCTGACGCAAGCGGACCACAAAGCGGACCGAGCCTCGCTCGGTGAATTTGATGGCGTTGCCGATCAGATTGATCAGGATCTGCCGGACTCGGGTCGGATCGGTATGGATCGTTTCGGGAACCTCAGTCGCGTATTCCAGCTTCAGATCGAGTCCCTTCGCCGTGGCCCGCACGCGCATCAGCGTGATCACATCGGCCACCAGCTTGGTCGGCGAGACCGCCAATTGCTCGAGTTCAAAGCGGCCCGCTTCAATCTTTGACAGATCGAGGATGTCGTTGATCAGTTCGAGCAGATATTCGCCGTTGCGGCGGATCGTCTGGACAGCGTCAATTTCGTCGGGACGTTCGACGGTCTGACTTAGGACGTCGTTAAAACCCAGGATGGCGGCCATGGGAGTCCGAATTTCGTGGCTCATGTTGGCCAGGAATTCGCTCTTGGCTTGATTTGCACTATCGGAGGCCGCCTTGGCCATGCGCAGGGTTTGTTCCCAGGTTCGCATTTCGCGAATATCTCGTGCAATTTGCGAAATGCCAATCAAATCGCCGTGCTCATTACGGACCGGCGAGACCGTCAGCTCAACGTCGACCAGCGTCGCATCCTTACGGCGGCGTACGGTCTCCAGTTGCTGGACGGAATGGCCGGCTCGCACTTCTTTATCGATTGCCGCTTCTTCATCGAGGCGATCATTCGGCAACAAGAACATCGGGGACCGCCCCAGGACTTCATCCGCCGTATAACCGTAAAGGTGCTCCGCCCCCGCGTTCCAGGAGGTGATCTGCCCGTTGAGCTCCTTGCTGATGATGGCGTCTTCCGAGTGTTCCACCAACGCCGATAGACGGCCCAGTTTGGCTTCTGTCTCGCGGACTTGATTCGCTAGTCTCGATCCATGAAACGTAATGGCCAACACTGGAAAGATTGCCAGCAGTCCGATGCCTGCTTCGTACCAGCGGAGCGACGCCGCATGAGCGACCTGCCCGCCGAACACTCGCGCGCCATTGGCCCACGCCTGCCAGCAGAGAGAGCGGATCTCGAAAACGGCTTGGGTGTGATGCTGGCTCAAAACGGTCAGATATGCCGCAGCTTCATCGGGACGTTTCTCGCGGAGCATGTCGAAGATGCAGTTCGCGTCGAGCTGAATGGCCATGACTGCGTCATCAGCCTGTTGCAACTGGATGACCAGCCCACGAGCTTCGTCAGACGGTCCGTTTTCTGCCAATGACTTACGAACCGTTTGAGACGCATCCAGATAGACTTGGACTGCTTTTCTCAAACGTTCCGCTTCGAACTCGACCGCACCGGTTTTCAGCACTTCTTTACCGGGTGATTCGACGGCGTTCGCCAAATTCGTCAGTTTGGAAAACTGAATAATCCGCTGGGTCCAGAGTTGATTGGCGAGAATGGAATCTTCGTAACTGTCGAGGAGCAGGCGAGTGACATAGAACGATATGACGATTGTGAGGAGATTGATCGAGGCCAGCACATACACTAGCCGGTACCAGCGCGATTGCTTCCAACGCGGCCGCTTCAGTTTCCAGAAATTGTGCAACTGGGCCATTTTGTCCGTTGTTACCGCGCATGGTGCTCGCGACGTGGGAAGCGATCCTTCAACGAGCTCTCCCTCCTATCCGTATCTGGTTAATCTTCGGCAAGGCGGACAAACTGCTGCAGCGATACCCCCAGGACAAGCACTCTCTCGCTTTTTTGCCTCGCAAACTACCGGCTCGCGCGGTTCGCCAGATTTGCGGGGGATTGCAAATACACCGACGGTTCGCAATTTGACGGCGTGTACCGTAGCCTGACTCTCCAGAGTCGGGCGAATCGCTACGTGTGAGCGTAACAGAGTGTGAGGGTGTGAGAGTTTGAGGGTGTGGACGGGTCTCGATTCGATTCAAATGGTTCTGCGACTCCGTCACTCTCATACCCTCATACTCTCACACTCATTCGAATTCGCCCGACTCTGGAGAGTCAGGCTACAGATTGCGTCACCCTTCCGCGATTTGCGTGCGTTGGTTCTAATGGATCTGGTCTTCACCGGTGGCTGCGTTCGCCGCCGGAATTCAGAGATTTCTACGACGTCCTCGACCAGAGAGAGGCCACGATGCGGCAAGTTACGAGTTGGAGTTTGTGTCTGCTGCTGTGTTCATTTGGAGTTCTGCGGGCCGACGAACCGGCTTGGGAACGGATTAAGCTTGACGAGATTTTCCGTTCGGAAGGTGTCACGGCGTTTGACGTCAACAAAGACGGCAAACTGGATGTCGTGACGGGCGACGTCTGGTACGCGGCTCCCGATTGGAAAATGCACGAAATCCGTAAGCCGGGCACATTCGACGGAGCGAAGGGGTACAGCCAGAGCTTTGCCTGCTTCAACTACGACATCAATCAAGACGGCTGGTCGGACTTGATCTGTATTGGTTTTCCTGGAGTTCCGTGTCACTGGTACGAAAACCCCAAGAATGAACCCGGTCACTGGAAGCAATCCGAGATCTGGCACAGTGCCGCGAATGAATCTCCGCAGTTCCTGGACCTCACCGGAGATGGTAAGCCGGAATTGGTGATGGCTTCCGAGCCGGAAGGGATCGTCGGTTATCTGGAAGTGCCAGCCAAGGAAGAAGCGGGCAAGAAGTGGATCTTTACCGCAGTCAGTACAGAAAAAATCCCCGTCGGCAGTCATCGTTACTATCACGGGATCGGAGTCGGTGACGTGAATGCGGATGGGCGGCAGGACCTCATCATTCCGCACGGCTGGTGGGAACGACCCGAAAAACTCAATGCAGGCCCGTGGACTTTCCATCCGTTGACGCTGACGAAAGACGGCAAGGGAGGTTCCTTCTCATCGGCGGATATTTATGTGGATGATCTCGATGGCGACGGCGACAACGAAATCATGCTCAGTTCGGCTCATGGCCGGGGCATCTGGTGGTTTGAAAATGTCGGGTCAAACCAGGAGCCGAAGTTCGAGTACCGTTTGCTCGATGACAAATTCACGCAAACGCATGCGTTGAACTATGCCGACATCAACGGCGACGGAACCAAGGATCTGATCACCGGCAAGCGGTTCTATGCTCACGGGCCCGGTGGCGATGAAGATCCCAAAGGCGAAGTCGTGATGTACTGGTTCGAAATTCAAAAGACGAAGGGAATGCCTCCCAAGTTCATTCCGCACAAGATTGAAGCGGGGACTGATACCGGAGTCGGCACCCAATTCCAGGTCATCGACTTTAATGGTGACAAGAAGCTCGACATTGTGCTGTCGAACAAGAAGGGGACGAACGTCCTGGTCCAGAAGTAGCGCCTGCGGCGAAATCCTAATGTCTAATGACTAATGTCTAAAAGGATTGTGTCAGCGATCGCGTAAGGTTCATCCATTTAGACATTAGTCATTTCTTCCCCCGCCCAGTCACGCCCCAGACCCGGACAGGCCTACCTCATTCGACTAGGCAATCTACGGCGACTAATCGACCCGCTCCGCACATTTCTGCGTGAGCGGGTCTTTTTGTAGACCGGTTGGCAGGGGTCCGTAACCGAACCTTTATTAAAGACGCCCGATTGGGGTGCGAGAGCGAACATGAAGTTCGCAACCCGCGGGCGTCCGGCATAAACTGCTGGCCGAAATCTCGGTCAGGACGGTTGATGCCGGAACTTTGGGCTCTGGCCTGGATTTCACTTATCTCGCCCCGATTGCCAGTAACGAGCGGCTGAGGACAACTTTGTCTCAGCTCCCACGCGACACAACTCACGATCAATGGAGGATCTGAGTGTTTTCAAGAACGAACATCTCGAGCTTACCCTGCTCAGGGAGCCCATCGCAGACCGCGCTGGCGCTGCTGGTAGCTTCGGTGTTCCTTCTGACAGGCTGCAGCAAGAGCCCGCTCGGTGGTACGACTGGAGCTGTGACGCACGATGTCATTTCGACAACCTTCCACGTAGGCCAGGCTGTCATTGGTACCGGCAAAGAAGTGGCTCATATTGATGTCATCATCGGGCATAAAGATGGGCCCGTCGGTACCGCGTTTGTGAATGCCCTCGCCAATCAAAAAGAAGGCCATTCGAACCTGTTGGCGGTCATTGGCTCCAACACGGCGGTCAAGCCCTCGACCGTGTTGATTCCGAAAGTCTCGACACAGGATTCGAATCACTCAGTGATGCTGTTCGGCCCGGCCCAGTCGGCCGTCGCCAAAGCGGTCTCTGATTGCCTCTCAGAGGGCATTATTCCCGCAGGCAAGGAAGATGACTGGGTGATCGTCTGCGGTATCTATCTACACTGGGATGCTCGCGACAGCAAGAAGGTCTACAAGTACAACTACGCGGCGACCAAAGAGGCGATCAGTCGGGCCATGAAAGGCCTGCCAACGCTGCCGGAAATCGACAAGTTCAAGGCGAACCTCGACCATCCGTGGATGCCTGAAGGTTCGCCGGAAGAGGCCACATCGACTGCGGCGCGGCCTCGCCAAGGCTACTAAGCGTGTTGCTCGGGAAGCGTCTCTGCCATCGAAATTGAATGGCATTGAGGCCACCGGTTGTTCATAATCAGCCGATCATGAACCGGTACTTTCGCTGGGCAATCGTTTTTGTATTTGCCATTCTGATATTTGCCGGCCCCTTCGCTTGGGCCGTGAGTTTTTCCCGTGGGCTGGCAGATCGCGTCGAAAAACAAATGCGGGACCAGTTGATTGCTGAAGGCAAGATTGAAGAAGCCGCTCAGCTTTCATTTGGCGGAAAGCTGCAGAACATCGGACTGGAATTGTCCTCCGAGGATCTCAATCGATTCTACGCCGCCGATATGCTGTGGAAATTCTGGTGGCTGTGGGGCTTGCTGGTGATCGGCTGCAGCTATGGGCTGTTCGTTGTGCTCGGATACATCTCGCCCACTTCCAGGAGTCAGACGGTTGTGAGAAACTGAATTTCATCACAACTTCAAGATACGGAAATACTCTGGCACTTGGCTCACCTGCCCCGCTGATTGTGGATGTGACCTTGATAAACGGTCCAACACAACCGATCGGCATATGCCAGTCGCCTGGCTGAAGCCTGTCCCCTTGCACGAAATTCCGATTGCGAGACAATGCGCATCAGGTACCGCCTAAAGCTTTCAGCCTGATTGACGGCGCAGCGGTGCAAGAAAACTTCAACACCATCGTCGCTGAATGCCAATAATGACCCTGCGAAATCTGTGTCGATTCATTCTGGGGCTGTTGCCACTCTTCGTCATCACGTTTGCCCATGATTTGCCAGGCGACGAGTCGCTGCGGGGAATCGCCTGCCGCTCAGTCCATTTGGGGTATCCGTCTCCGGCTGGAACTGCCTTCTACAACGAAGTGACGATTGATCAATCGGCGGAAGGAACTTACTTCTGCGTCAGCGCTTTTAACATGGGCTATTGCGGGTTGCAGGAGCTCGAAAAGGGGAAGAAAGTCCTGATTTTCTCGGTGTGGGATCCGGGCAGTCAGAATGATCCGAAGGCCGTGAAGGAAGAGCAGCGGGTCAAGTTGTTGCACAAAGATCCCGACGTCCGAATTGGACGGTTCGGTAACGAAGGGACCGGCGGACAGTCGTTTTTTGACCTCGACTGGAAGCCCGGCGAGACCTATCGCATTTTGATCTCTGCCAAGCTGGATGGCGAGCGGACCGCTTACAGTTGTCACTTGTTCGACCCGCAGACGCAGGCCTGGCGGCATCTGGCGACGTTCTCCACGCTGGCCAAGGGAAAACTGCTTGAAGGCTGCTATTCGTTCGTGGAAGATTTTCGCAGAAATCGCGTCTCGGCGACTCAAGTCCGTTCCGCACGATTCGGCAATGGCTGGATCAAGACGGTGCCCGGCCAGTGGGTCGCGTTGACGAAGGCCCGCTTCACTGCGGATGCCAATCCGGTGGTCAACATCAACGCCGGGATCAAAGAGGATCAGTTCTTTCTGACAACTGGCGGGCTGACAGAGAACAAGGACGCGAAGCTCAATAGTGAAATGCAGCGGCCCCCATCCGGATTGAAGTTGCCTGAGCTGTAGCCTGACTCTTGGGAGGGCGAGGCTCCCGCCGAGCCTAAGACGAGCTTTAGCTCGGCGACCGCCGGAGGCATCAATCAATACGGCATCCGGCGGACTCCGACCTGACGGTCGCTTTAGGCTCGGCGGGAGCCTCGCCCTCCCAAGAGTCAGGCTACGAATTCCCGGAACCTCATTCGTCGTGTCTGATTTTGACCGATGAAGCTCGCCCCCGGCTGACGATGGGGTTGGCACGAGTCGTCGCAGCTTCAATAATACGGCCGCGCGACGGAACCGGCGAAAATGGCCGGTCACGGCTTTCTTTGGCCCTTCACCTACGAAGGACCAGTTCTCTGCAGGAATCAGACATGGTTTATTTGAACCGCATCTATACGAAAACAGGCGACGATGGTCAGACGGGACTGGGCGATGGATCCCGCGTTCCGAAGACTCATCCCCGCATTTCCGCTTATGGGATGGCCGATGAATTGAGCTCCTATCTCGGGCTGGCGATTGCCCATGGACTGCCTGCTGAGATTGCGACGCGACTGCGGCACATTCAACAGGACCTATTTGACATCGGTGCGGATCTGTGCGTTCCCGAAGCCACTTTTTCCGACGATGACGAGGCCGAACATCCAGACGAACACCACGAGCACGATCCGAATGCCATCCCGCCCCTGCGAGTCGTCGAGTCACAGGTACTCGTACTGGAATCGTGGATCGATGCCGCGGTGGAACAACTCACGCCGCTAACGAGCTTCATTCTGCCGGGTGGCAATCTGGCTGCGGCCACGTTGCATGTGGCGCGGACCGTTTGTCGCCGAGCCGAAATCGAAGTCCTGCAACTCGCCGAGTTCGACGAGATCAATCCGCAAGTTGTGATCTACTTGAACCGCTTGTCGGACTTGTTGTTCGTCTGGGCAAGACTCTGCAACGACGGGGGCAAAGCCGACATATTATGGGTGCCGGGAGTGAATCGTTAGAGGTCGAAGTATCGTGGGACGGGTCTCCAGGCCCGTCCGTCCCACCTTCGTCCGGTGCATAACAAAGAAGATCCAACTGCACGCTCTGTCGGCAAACTCTTCGAACTTAGAAACCTTCGTGTCCTTTGTGGCCTTCTGTTCAAACCAATTGGAACAGAAGGTCACAAAGGACACGAAGGAATACCACGTCTGCGCACGGCTGATTCTTCAGCGCTGCAGTTTGTGAACTGGTTATGCTTTGCTGGACGGACGGGCCTGGAGACCCGTCCCACGATGCGACGACGTAATAATCTACGACTTGCTGCTCGCCAAATCGGTCATGAACCGCTGCATGCGGCTGACCGCGTCCTCGGCGTCGGGAACAAATCCTTCCAGCAACATCGCGTTGGCAAACAACTGATTCGCCACGTCCTGAATGAACGGCTCCTGAGCCGGATTCGTGCTGAGCTGCGTCAGTCGCACGATCAGTGGCGAGGCCGGGTTGACTTCGAAAATCCGCTTGGTCATCTCGTAGTCTTTGTTGTTCATGCTCAACACTTTTTGCAGTTGAGTGCTGAACGAACCGGTCGGATTCACCAGGCAGCACGGGCTGTCGGTGAGCCGCTTGGACTCGCGAACCATCTGCACTTTTTCACCCAAGGCAGTCCGGAACAAATCGAGGACCTTTTCGAACGCCGGCGTCCCCGTGGTCGATTCGGGTTGCTCGGGAGTCTCCTCCGAATCCTTCGCCGATTCGGGATATTTCACTTCGGCATCATCGACCGCGATCAACTTCTTGTCGTTGTACGTCCCCAAGCTCGACAACACGTACTCGTCGACCGGATCGGTCAGGTAGAGCACTTCCAGTTTCTTGCGCCGGAAGATCTCCAGATTCGGATTCTTCGAGATCGACGAGAGACTCGGGCCACCCTGGTAATAAATCTGCTCCTGGTCCGCGGGAGCCCGCGCGATGTATTCGTCGAGCGACGTAAACACCGTGGGATCGCTCGCATTCGACGACGAAAATCGCAGCAGTTTCGCGATCTTTTCGCGGTTCTCGAAATCGGTGTTGATCCCGGAACGCACGATCGGGCCGAACTCGTCAATAAACGTCTTGAACGTCTCCGGCTCGTTTTCAGCGAGCTTCGCGAGATGGTCTAGAACGCCCTTCACGAGGACCTTCTTGATCTTCCCGAGGACGCGGTTGTCCTGCAGAGTCTCACGCGAAACGTTCAACGGCAGATCGGCCGAGTCCACAATTCCATACATGAACTGCAGGTATTCCGGGAGCAGATCGCGGCAATCATCCTGGACCAGAATCCGCTTGGCACACAGATGGATGCCGTGCTCCATCCGTCCCATCCCCAGTTTTTCCCAGTTCATGGACGGACAGTAGAGAATGGAATTGAACTGCAACGGCATATCCACCGCCTGATGCAGATGCCACAGCGGCTTCTCGTGCGTGCGGTGCGAAATGTATTGGTAGAAGGCTTCGTACTGCTCCGGCTTGACCTGGCTCTTTGGTTCAACCCAGATGGGCGTCATCTCGTTCAGCTTCTCGCCGCCGAGCATAATCGGGTGCGGAACGAACGTCGAATATTTCGTGATGATGTGCTTCAGACGGAAATCTGAAGTGAAGTCCTCAACGAGATCCGCCTTGAGATGCAATCGGATCTGGGCCCCACGCGGCACATCGTCGGCCGGCTGAATCGAGAAGTTGCCGGTCCCTTCCGACTCCCAGCGCCAGCCTTGTTCGTCGGCGTAGCTGCGGGTGAGGACTTCCACGCGATCAGCCAGCATGAAGGCCGAGTAAAATCCGACACCAAACTGACCGATCAGCGAAACCGCATTCTTGTTGTCCGCGCTCAGCTTGCTGAGGAACTCCAACGACCCGCTATGCGCGATCGTCCCCAGATTCTTGACGAGCTCATCGTGCGTCAGACCGATGCCATTGTCGCGGATGGTCAGGATCTTGCCTTCCTTATCGGGCTCGATCGTCACTTGCAGCGTTTCGCCGTCGCGGTATTTTTCATCCGTAAGTTGGATGTGGCGCAACTTGTCGAGCGCGTCTGACGCATTCGAGATCAACTCGCGAATCGTGATCTCTTTGTTCTGGTAGAGAGAGTGCGAAAGGAGGTGCAGCAGTTGCTTGATTTCGGTCTGAAATGTGAATTCCTGCTTCTCAGCGACAGACGACATCGTGGATTAACCTTTATGAATTGGAACCGGTTCAAATGAAATTAAACCGCAAATTTGGCTGAGTGGATCTGGACGTGGCCCAATTAGAGAACAAACCGCGTGCCAGTTTTCGGAATTGCACACCGCAAACATAACACATTTACAGGGCAGGCCTTACGGCAAACTGCATTACCGAAGCCGACTGCCAAAGTGGCATAGACGTTTGATCCGCGAACCACGGCGGGCGTCGGGAAGTCCAGTGTGTGATTGCCCAGCGTGAGGCGGGGACGATATAGTGGCGGATCGGCCGCGCGGCGCACCCGAATCAAATAGCGTGATTTGATCGGGCAGCGCGACCAGATTTCTAATCTCGACGAGGAGACCAGAACGTGTTTCAGCAGGTGGCGGTCGTTGGCGCGACCGGAGCAGTGGGGCAGATCATTCTCAAGCTTTTGGAAGAACGAAAGTTTCAGGCTGCCAAATTCAAACTGTTGTCCTCTGCCCGCAGCGCCGGTAAGACTGTCACGTTCATGGGGAAACCTCATGTCGTGGAAGAGCTGACGTTCGACTCGTTCAAAGGTTGCGATCTCGTCATCGCCAGTACGCCCGACGACACCGCGGCCAAGTACCTGCCGGCGGCCGTCGAATCAGGCGCCACGGTCATCGACGAATCGGGCTACTTCCGGATGCGGCCCGACGTGGCGCTCGTCATCCCGGAAATCAATCCGCAAGACGCCATCAACGCCAAAGGCATGATTGCCAGCCCGAACTGCTCGACCACGCAGATGGCGGTCGCCCTGAAGCCTCTGCACGACGCGGCCCGAGTGCTGCGAGTCATCGTCAGCAGCTACCAGGCGGTGAGCGGTGCCGGTCTGCAGGGTAACGTCGATCTGGAACAAGGCACGACCGCGGCCCTGTCCGGCGGCAAGTATCACTACAAAGCCTTCGCCCATCCGATCGCTTTTAACGCCATCCCGCAGATCGGCAGCTTCAAAGAGGACGACTACACCAGCGAAGAGCTGAAGATGGTGTACGAGACGCGCAAGATCCTGGGAGATCAGTCGATCCAGATCAGCGCCACCTGCATCCGGATCCCCGTGGCCAACTGTCACAGCGAAACGATCAATGTCGAAACTGCCCGCCCGGTGTCACCGGAAGAGGCTCGCAAGCTGTTCGCGGCATTCCCGGGAATCGTGGTCGCAGATGATCCCAAGACCGGCCATTATCCCATGCCGTCGGACTGCTCGGGCCGCGACGAAGTCTTCATCGGCCGGATCCGCCGCGATTTGTCGCATCCCAACGCGTTGAACTTCTGGTGCGTCAGCGACAACCTGCGCAAGGGGGCCGCAACCAACGCGGTACAAATTGCCGAGCTGTTGTCAAAGCACCGCTTCGGGAAATAGGCGGCGTATCGTGGGACGGGTCTCCAGGCCCGTCCGTCCGCTGCCTGGTTGTGTTTGATCAATCACCCGACAGGAAATTTCACCACGGAGACACGGAGAGCACAGAGACCCGAATGGGGATTTCTCCGTGTCTCCGTGGTGAATTGTCATGCTTTGCTGGACGGACGGGCCTGGAGACCCGTCCCACTCCCACGAAGTCAGCCGGCCTACTCCACCGAGTACGGCTTCGTCAGCTTGAACTGTGGATGAGTCTCCAGGTACTTGCCAATCCGGTCGGTACGGCTGATCGCCACCGGCAGGAAGTCGAGAGCCTTCTGCAAGCGGTCGTTCGGTTCCGCACAACTGAATCGCAGGAAGCCGCCGCCCGCTTCGCCGAAGCATTCGCCACCCAGGCACGCGACACCAAACTGGTCGTCGGCACCTTCGAGCAGATACAACGCCAACCCGTGGCTGGTGATGCCCAGCTTGTTGCACACCGGTGCGACGTTCGGGAAGACGTAGAAGGTCGCGGCCGGGTCGATCGCCTTGAAGCCGGGGATCTTGTTCAAACCCTGATTGAGCAACAAGACCTTCTGGTAGAACAACTGCATCGTCTCGTCGCGCTCTTTATCGTCCTGATCGAGTGCTGCCAGACCGGCGAGCTGCACGATGGGCGGCGTACACGACAGCGTCGTGTTGATCATCTTGCTGATGGCGTCAGAGATCTCAGCCGAGGCCACCGAAAAGCCCAGGCGCCAGCCGCTCATGCTGTAGGACTTGCTGAAGGTGTATGCAGCCACGCATTGATCCATCATGCCGGGCATTTCCAGCAACGAACGATGGCGGCCTTTCCAGACCATGTGACAGTAGGGCTCGTCGCTGAAGACGGCGATGTTCTTGCCGCGGATTAGGTCGGCAATATCGCGCAGGTCTTGCTCGGTGGTCACTCCGCCGGTCGGGTTCTGCGGCGAGTTCAGGAAGATCGCCTTGGGTGAGGGATCCGTGTTGATGAAATTCTCGATCTGAGAAACTTCAGGGCGGAAGTCGTTGCTCTGACGCAGCGGACACAACACGGCACGTGCATTGCGGCGTTGAATGTTGGGGATGTACGTCGGGAAGTAGGGGCTGAAGACCAGCACGCCGTCGCCCGGGTTGACGAACGCTTCGCAGAAGAATTGCTCGAACACCTTGGCTCCAGGAGCCACGATGACGTTCTTCCCTTCAGCGGGGATGTTGAACTCGCGCTTGACGAAGCGGGCGGCTCCGTCGCGGAAGGCGGGCAGACCGGGCGAGGGGCAATAGTGCGACTGATCGGCTTCAATCGCCTTGATCCCTTCGCGCTTGGCCGAGGCCGTGCTGGGGAAGGGGCTGTCACCAATTTCGAGTTCGACGACATCTTTACCGGCCGCCTTCAATTGCTTGGCAATCGCCAGGACGGAGAACGCGGTTTCCACCGTGAGTTGACGCGAAAAATCGCTAAGCTGAACGGCCACGAAAGTATCCCTCTAATAGAGTCGTACGAAATCACAGAGCTGCGACGCGCGAGCCTCTGTTTTGAATTTGATGAAGAGTTTTGGCCACGGATTGACACGGATGAAACACGGATTGGATCAACCTATGGCTGAGCCTGATTTGTAGCCACGCTCGCCAGAGCGTGGGTATCTGACCTATTCGTGTCATTTGTGTGATTCGTGGTTCTTCTGTTTGAGCAAGATTTTTAACCACGAATCACGCTAATAACACGAATAAGAACTGACAAGAGGCTCTAAGTCTTACTTCGTCTTTATCCGTGTTTCATCTGTGTCAATCCGTGGCAAAAAACTCTTGGAAGTTATCCCACATATGCATCGAACACACGCGCCTGCTTCCAGTTGGCCTTGTTCTCGGCGATGAACTGCACGTGGCGTTCGTGAGTCTGATACGTGTCGTGTGCGGACCGGTTTTCGAAGACCAGTTGCAAGGCCACGTCAAACGACTGATCGTTGACTTCCCGAACCAGATCGGAGACGCGTGGGCCGGCGGCGTAGAATATCGTTCCGGGGTGTCCCTTCAGATACTTGTGGCAGGCTTCAATCAGCTTATCTTTGGCAGTGTCGGAATTGTCGTGCAACGTGAAATAGACCATGTGTCCGACCATTGTTGGTTCAGCCATTTTTGAATCCTTTGTTTGTCCTAGGTTTATATTGATTTTCGAGGGCGGTTGCCCGCCCCCGAAGTGCCTGGTCTGTGTCTGTTGAATTGGCTCCCCTCGCCCTGGTACTCCGG
>JAKFVC010000266.1 GCA_021732415.1 Planctomycetaceae bacterium | reverse complement strand
CCCTTCAGCACCGGAGCCCCCGGCAACTCCCCCAGAACATCGTCGAAAATCCGCTCAGCCTCTTGGCGATCCATCTGACGCTTCAACTTTTCCATATTCGCAAACTTGCCCAACATGCTGCACCCCATCCCCGAAAGAGCCAACAGCAGCCTCCCGCGAACAACCCGCAGAAACCCCACGCTGCCGACTCAGTTCTACAGCACCCCGCCACAGCCAGCGAAATCACGAAACGTCGCAAAATCCAGGAGGTGAGGTCGCTCAAGAAGATTTCCGAGAGGCAAATTCCAGCGATCCAAGCAGGTCAGGCGCAATCTCAAAGCGGTGTGCGCCCTCGAACAGTCGCGCAGATTCGGAGCAGATTGAAACCCGACCAGATCTGCCGCTTGGGGACCCAAGTTGCGGAAGCGATCCGGGTCATCCAGCGAACTAGCCTCCCGCACAACGACAGGAAAACCTCTGGTTCCTAGACAGCTGGCAATTGACAGACTGGAGCAATTCTGCGTAAATGGATACGCAGTAATCAGTTCTGTTCGGCCCCATTCATTGCCTCGGTCACATTCTTGAATTCTCGCAGGAACTATTTGGGGACTGCTTGCGGCGTGCCGTGCGAGATTGCTTGCGAATCCGTTCTGTTGGTCGAACCATATGCTAAGTTCGCAATTGATTTACCATATTACTCACGTGAGTAATTTGCCCTCGATCATTAAGGACGGTTGTCTTTGGTCTGATCGCCAAGTCCTTGGCAGAGGCGGCCAAAATATCGTTATTGGGATGAATCGAATTAAGCAAAGGCGGTTGAATGAGATCCGTGTGAGTTGCCATCCCGGTCTATTTGTTGGCGATTTCGTGCCCTTCTACTATTGTCCGCGCTCAATAATGCTTTATTTGATTCACATGAAGAGCGGGGAGATCGAGTTTCAGGATGGACAAGATCGCATCGTCCATCTCGTCTCAAGTGTAAAAACCGCAGTCAAGTTTGCAACGGATCGACATTGGGCGTTTTCTGACGGAAATGCTGGTACTTACCATACGGTGTACTCCGATGATTTGGATAAGTTCGATTCACTCGTCGACATGTCTGCAGTTCGCACCACTCATTGGGGAGGAACTGGAGCAGACCCCTCTATTAAGCACAAGAAACAGGCAGAATTCTTAGTACAGGATTTTTTTCCGTGGCAGGCAATTAGAACCATCGGCACCAAAAAGGCGTCAGTGATGAATGAAGTTAAGCAAGCCTTAGCCGCAGCAGATCATCAACCAGAAATCGTTGTTAAGCCCGATTGGTATTATTGAAAAGGATTTCATTCTACCATGATCACATTCGTCAAAGGGAATCTGTTCCAAGCTGACGTCGAAGCCCTCGTCAACACGGTCAACACCGTTGGAGTCATGGGAAAGGGCGTCGCGCTTCAATTTAGTCGATCTTTTCCAGAAATCATCAAGCCGTATGAGATCGCATGCAGGTCGGGGGAATTGGTGGTTGGCCGTGTTCAGACAATTGAGTTATCGATGTTGGAAGGGCCTAGATATGTGATCAATTTCCCGACCAAGAAGCACTGGAAAGGTAATTCGAAGCTAGAATACGTGGAGTTGGGTCTGGTGTCCTTGGTAGATGAGATTCAAAGGCTAAGAATCAAATCAATTGCTATCCCTCCACTCGGATGCGGGCTCGGAGGATTAAACTGGTCTGACGTCAAAGCCAGAATCGAATTGGCTCTCCAAGAACTTCACGATGTTCAGATTCTTGTCTATGAACCTGCGGGCACACCCAATGCCACTACGATGAAAACTTCAACCAAAAAACCGGCTATGTCCGCAGGCAGGGCGGCCCTAATCGGGCTAATGCGACAGTACTTGATTCCCCTATTGGACGTCGAAGTTACGCTACTGGAACTACATAAGCTGATGTATTTCCTTAAGCTCGCGGGAGACGTGCAAAACCTTAAGTTTGTCAAAGGAACTTATGGCCCGTACTCCACGAATCTTCGCCAAGTACTGAAGGCAATGGAGGGACACTATACAATCGGGTTTGGCGATGCATCGGAGGAGCCCGGAAAAGTTATCGAACTGCTGCCGGGTGCTGCAGAGGAAGCGCAAGACTTTCTCGCAGATCACAAGGCTACCACTAAATGCTTCAAGCAAGTGGAAGGCCTGATTCACGGCTTCGAGAACGGTTTCGGGATGGAACTACTCGCTACGGTTCACTGGGTTGCGACTGAGGAACTCGATGCTGTTCCTACCCTTGAAGAGTCGATTCGCCTAGTGCACGCCTGGAACGACAGGAAACGTCGGATTTTTTCCGCGTGCCATATCCAAATCGCATATGAACGGTTAGCAGAACAAGGCTGGATACAGACTTCTAAGCTCTAGAAAATCTGATGAGATATAGACCGCGTGGTGGCCCAGGTTGCTACTGCAACCATCCCTTTCAAGGTTTTTTGATTCTACGTAAACTCCGTGGCGTTCTGGGTTTTAGCACGGTTGTTAGTGAGGAGGGCAAGGATGCCAACTCCGGATCGGGTGCAATTAGCGGCGGAAGTGAGCGCGGTCACGGTACTGGTGCGCGGGGTTTTGGAATGGATGTTTCCCGACGAGAGTGTGGAAGCATTGTACGCCCAAGCGCCGCGTTGTTGGACGCGAGCGCTGACGATCCAATCATTATTCTGGTTGGTGGTAGAGGTGGTCTCCGGCGCCCGCAATGCGGTGTTCGCTGCCTATCAGGCTGATCAAGCGCTGGCGAAGCCCACCATCCCCGTGAGCTTTCAAGCCGTCTATGACAAGTTAGGACGAATGCCGTCTGAGTTTGGTTCGTCGCTCGTGCGGGCCTCGGGCGAACGCTTACAGCCGTTGTTGGCGCAGGCGAGTCCTCGACATTTTAAGGGCTTGAAGGCCTATCGCATCATCGTGATTGACGGCACCGATTTGGGAGGGACCGAACATCGGCTGGAGGTCTTGCGAAGGATCAAAGCCGCAGGTTTACCAGGCCGCCTGGTCGTGGCCTATGACTGGAGCACCGGGATCTGCCTGGATGCCACCGCCAGCGAAGATGCCTATACGTCAGAGCGTGTGCTCGTGACTGGGATTCTCCAGCGTGCGCAGCCCGGCGAAGCGTTCGTGATGGATCGACATTACAGCACCACCCCGGTGATGCAGGCGATCCGTGCGCGGCGCGCGCACTTCGTGATTCGCGAAGACGCTCGAAACCTACGTTGTGAGCCACGCGGGCGAAAGAAGTACTTGGGCCGCACGGCCACGGGACGGGTCTACGAACGGACATTGGAGGTCGAAGACACACAGACTCGCGAGCGTTTTTGTGTACGCCACTTAATCCTGGTCCTGGATCAACCGACCGAGGATGGCGACACCGAGATTCGGTTGCTCACGAATTTGCCGGCCGCTGTGTCCGGGTTGCGGATCATGGAACTCTATCGAGAACGTTGGACTTTGGAGCGGCATTTCGCCCTGCTGAAGAACTGCCTGCACGGTGAGATCGAAAGCTTGGGCAAGCCCGGAGCAGCCCTGTTTATGATGTGCCTGGCGCTCGTGGCCGGCAATGCGCTGGCGGTAGTCAAACAAGCCATCCGCACGACGCACGGCGAGAAAGAGATGGAGCGTCTGAGTGGCCACTACCTCGCGGACGAGCTGGAGAAAAACTACCAGGCGGTGGACGTACTCATCCGAGTCGCCGAATGGCGCAAGCTCCAGCAGTTATCGGCGAGAGCTTTCTGGAAGTGGACAATACAGATCAGTCAGCGAATTCGAACGCGCGCGTTTCACAAGCACCCTCGCGGCCCAAAGCGTCCGCGCCCCAAACGCGCCAGTGGAAAAAACAGGCACCACTACTCGACCCATCGCCTCCTTAATCCCGATGAAAAAAAACCTTGAAAGGGATGGTTGCAGAAGCAACCTGGGCCACCCTGCGAACAGACGCGCAGATTCGCAGCCGATTCAAACCCGAATGGACATGCCTCTTGTAGACCCAAGTTGCGGAAGCAACCCGGGCCACCCCTCGGTTGCTTGGCGCGGCTGATGGGATGTGCGATGGTTTGCAGTGTGACCAGGATGATCATCCGCCCTGTGGAGAGCAACTCTGGCTCGCATGGGACCATTCCGTCGCCCCCACCATAATACGGGATCGGGACAATGAGCACTCTCTTCATTAGCTACAGCACCAAGGATCGTGTCACGGCTGACATTGTCTATCAGAAGCTCATCGAAATGGGATACGAGCCACCATTTCGCGATGATCAAATCGACACAGGAATCCCTGCGGGTTCCGAGTGGGAACAGGAACTCTACCGAAAACTAAGACTCTGCAAATCCCTAATCGTTCTATGCTCAAAAAACTGGTTGGAATCGAAGTGGTGTTTTGCTGAGCTTGCTTACGCGAAGGCAATGGGGAAGGAGTTCTTTCCCATTCGAATTGACAATTCAGCAGATCTGCCAACGTCGGTAGGAAGTCGCCAAGCGATCTCACTTGAAGATCCGGATGTTTGGCATCGGCTACAGCGCGGGCTGGTTGAGGCGGGACTGGCCCCGGAGAACGATTTCCCCTGGCCGGTTACGGGAATTGATGAATGTCCCTATCCGGGGCTTGCCTCGTTTGAAACTTCTCATGCCGGAGTTTATTTTGGCCGCGACGACGAAATCTTGGAAATCCGCGAGCGTTTGAACCAAATGACAGCGCGAGGCACCCCACGATTGCTCTACATCATGGGCGCGTCGGGAAGCGGAAAATCGTCACTGATCAATGCGGGATTGCTGCCACGACTTACCAAGAAAAAGAGCCGCGATTGGTGCCTGCTTCGTACTTTCCGATGGAACGATGTGCGCGCCGGTGGGCATGGCTGGCGCGAACATCTGGCCATCGACATTGCCACCGCCTGGCCATCAGGGCACGCGAAACAGCCAAATTGGCGCGAACTCAGCGAAAAATACGCCGATGATCCTTTGATAGCTGCAAACCATTTTATCGATGATATTAAGGATCTGCTCTTTCATCGAGACCAACCCTACGCGCGAGCCCTGCTGTTTGTTGATCAGTTTGAAGAGCTGCTCTCGACGGACAATGACAATGCTGCAAAACAGTTTCTAGAATTCCTGGGCGGGATTATGTCATCACCCCGGTCACCCTGCATTTGTGTGGCAACGGTCCGCACTGACTTCTTCACCGCCATTCAAACTCAGCCGGAACTCGTGGCTTGGAAAGATCATGCAGATGTCTATTCATTGCCGTTGATGAAGCGCGAACGCGTCTTCGATGTCGTGCGAAAGCCCGCCGACAAGATTGGGATCACGTTTGAATCCGACGCACTGGTCAATCAGATCGTTGAGGATTCAGGAACGAGTGATGCACTGCCCCTACTCGCATTTGCCTTGCGGGAACTATACGAACAGTTTGGATCGGATAGGCATTTCACAATCGATGAGTATCAGAACAAGCTGGGAGGGTTGGAGGGTTGCTTGACACGTGTCGCGGACGATCTAATCCACGAAATTCCCACGGCGACGGCAAGGAAAGCAGACCAACGAAAGTTGCTAATTGCCTTCTCCAGCCACTTGGTCCGCGTGAACAATGATCCTGGAAAATTTGAATTCATCCGCCGCACTGCGCCGTGGAGCGAGTTCAAACCAGAAGTTCAGCAACTTCTGCAACGATTCATTGATCGGCGGCTGATCATTTCGCGCCTCCAGGATGAAGCTGATCCACGATCCGCGCGTGTGATCGATGTGGCCCACGAAGCCCTTTTTCGAACGTGGGATACGCTACGAAATTGGCTCGCTGAGCGGCGCGATTTGCTGCGTTGGCGGCAGGATGTGGAACAATCTCGGGCCGCTGCCGGAAGTGAATGGACTGGGTTGACTCGCGCGCAGTTGGGCGTCGCCTCCGAATGGCCCCGCAAACGTCGCGAAGAACTGACGGAAGCCGAGATTCGTTGGATCGAGGCCGCGAAGGCGAGGGTCAGAAACAGCTGGTTGGCACTCGCCGCCACGGCGTTGCTGTTTGCGGGGCTGAGCATCGTTGCCGGACTACAATGGTGGAGCGCGACCGCGGCAAAACTGCGGGTTGATGATGCGCTGGCAACCAGCCTGCTCAATGCCTTAGAAGAACGTGATGCGGCTGTCTCAAGCATCGAATTGCAGTCGCTGATGCAGGTTGCTCAGACACCCACGAGCGACCAACGAATCCGGACCTTGTTCCTCCATGCGGGCCTTCGATCCACCGACCATGCCCGCAAGTTAGATCACCGCTGCGACTATGCCGTGCGAGCGAGTCTGGGCCTGAATCTTTCGGTGCGACAACAAGCTGTCGACGAAATTGTCTTGCCTGCACTCGGCCCTGAGCAACCGATCGAAGTGCGAGCCGCCGCCGCGCGGCTTGGCATTCACGCACGTGAAACTGGCAAAGAGTTCGCTGAGAAGGCATTGCTCACCGCTCTGGAAATGGTCAAGAAGAACAAGCAGTTGGAACTCATTGTTTCCGAGTTCCCGCAACTCTCGCTGCGGCTGGAGAAAACGCGGGCTGCAACTCTGGTGCCTCGCTTCGTGGCTGCGCTCGCTGACCTGAGGACAATTCCACAGTTGCAAACCTGGACAATTCTGGCAGTACCGCTCTCGAATTCACTCGAGAGCTCTCAATATCACGCGGTTATGATTGCCGGCGTCGAACAATTCGGGAAAATTCCGGGTTTCAGCGCCGGTGGTAATCCCCGTTCGCCAATTATTACTCCTACTCAATTTCAGCAGTTGTGTCGCCTTTTTCGTACTGAATTGCCACCTGATGGCGAAGCGACACTAAATCGGGCAATCGCCAAGCACTTCCAAAAAGTGAATATGTACAGCACACCTGGCATCGGAGATATGGTCAAAGTTTTTGGCGAACTCCAAGGAGATCTGGATTCCGAATCCCGGGGTGCTGCCGCTTATGCCCTTGCGAACCAAATGGTGGCGATTGTAGATGGAATAGATGGCGTAGACGATTTGAAGGATTTGGCGAATGAGGTGAAATTGATTGCTCCTCATTTGTTGCAGGAAGACGCTCGTCGCCTAGCGGTCTCCATCTCGAACCAACTACCGAAGACCGTCTATGCCCATCAAAACCTACCCCTCTGGTCGGCACTTCCGCACATTGGTCGCCATTTGGATAAATACTCAGGGCAGATGCTCGTAAAGTCGCTACTTGAAGAAGACGACGACTGGGGGGTTCTAAACGCTCAACTGAAATGTACGCTTGAGGTTCTTCCCAAGCTGGAGCGGCGGGATGTCATTGCGGCGTTGACTACTCCGCAAGTAGCGCTCAAGCCTGCCGTTGCGGGTGCCTTCTTCGAGGCAATTGAGGTGTGCTACGAGGAACTTCCACAGCCTCTCCGGCAGTCGATTTTAAAATTCTTCGCGAACGCGATTGTAGAACTTCCGAAGGATGACGATGCTGGTCTGGCATCGTTGGTGGAAACAGTGTTGCGACATTCCCCTGAGCTCGACGAGATGCTCCGCAAACACGTGGTCGAAAGCGTCAGCAGCCGAATCATCGTTCGTTGCAACAAACCGTTTGAGTCCTACGGGAGTGAGCATCAAGAACAGGAAATACGGCGGCTTATCGATGCGATTGGATCGCATTTAGGCAATCTGCAGTCCGAAGAGAAAACTGCCTTGCTGAAGTCCATTATGGCTGCGATCGTGCGTCGCCTGACTGCAGAGGTAGTAGATGGAAAGGCCGTGAAGGAGCTGATGGCCGGGGTTGCCGCGCGATGGGATGGAATAGATGTGAAGGTCCGCACTGAGTTTCTGCAGGGTGTCATGAGGTTCATTAACACTCGCCTTGCCGACGACACTAATCTCAAGCCGGATGAGGTTCTACTCAAGTTGGAGCCACTGCGGCCGCTGATTGCCGCCCGCGTTGCCACCGAAACCGAATTGGCGGTCTTGGCGAAGACGATTGCTGACCATCCACTTTCCATTGCTTCCCTAAGTCTGCTCGAGCCGCTTGCCAGTCACCTCGATACAGTTCCAGCCGAAGTTGATGTCCTTGTGGAAAAGGTAATTCGGGCAAGGTCGAGCACACCTAACGGTAGAGACGACAAAGAGCTTGTCGCTGCGCTGGCGGTTCTTTTGCCCCACACCACCAAGTCTGCATTCACCAGGATTGTCACTGAAATCCAGCTCCGAATTGATGCCGGCAATGCGGCCATGTTGCTTCGCTGCTCAGCCGTCGTTGCAGCCGAGCCGAGTGCTGCGAATCGCGAATTGGTGCGCCAGCTTGCAATTTCGCTTGAGCGGCGAATGGACGTTCTCGATGTTGAACTATACAAGGACCTAACCAGCATCTCGGATTCCGAGGCGACCAGTCTGCTCTATGCGCGGGTGCTGCAAAACCTCGATTCTACCGAACAGCGCCAACTGGCCCGCACGCAATGTGATCGAATGGTATCGGCACTCAAGCTCAAGTCAAAGTCAAAGTCACGATACCTGGATCCCTATGTGATGTTGCTGGAAAACTTGAACAAATATCTGGACGCGGAAGACTCTCAAAAATGGCGGGCAGCGGTTGTTGCCACTTACCTGTCGAGCATGCAGGACATAGATCCCTCGGATGACGACGACGATGAGGATTTCGATGACATGATGGAAAAATTCCGGCTTCATGCGCCGCAACTTACTGAAGGTAACGTGTTGGAAATTGCGACGGCTGGAATTGAGCAAATGTTGAAACGCGGCACATACTACCAATCAGTCGCTTGCCTGCGGACATTATGTGAGAGGTTGACACCCGCTGCGCGAGTCACGTTATTACAGCGATTGCAGGGTAAGCTCGCAAATATTTCCGCACTCAATCCCCGCGGTTTCGCGGATTTCCTTTCTGTTTCCAGTTTACTTGTGGAGCCTGCCGACACCTCGCAGAAGCTCGAGTTCGAGGAATCAATCGATCGTTGCCTGGAACGAGGCATCCGTGCGTCAGCAGGTCTACAGTGGGTTGATGCCTTCAAGCTGCGTCGGGATCGCCTGCCAGCGAGTAAGCGCCGCGAACTCGCCGCGGTGTTCGCAACTCGGGTTGCTAAGCGTCTGCAAATGAAGGTGGATCCGAATAACAATTGGATCGGCACCTTTGATACGATCGTAACGTTGTTTGACGCAGCATCTGCAGATCTGGATGTTTCAACTTCTGGCGGGTTGGCCACCACAATGATGCGACAGCTTGTCGCGCAATCCTTCTATGATGATCTTCGACGGAGCGACTCGACGGACTACGGGTGGGGATTGAAATGGGCAACGGCACTTGGTCCGTACATCAGTCAAGACAATCGGAGTTCCTTCGCCCTCGCGATCATTGATTCAGCGCTGGGGATTGGAAGCTATCGACCGGACGACTTGGCAAGAGATCGAACAGAACTTGCAGCATTGCTTGATGGATTACTCGAAAAGGAACGGATCGTCTTGGCGCAGAAACTTATCATAGAAAGTTCGCCACAGGCTGTCTTGCTGAGTCAAATGATTGCGGAACGTTTGTCAGAAGAGCAAATTGTCGAGCTGCTCAAGTATCCGACGTGTACTCGTAACGCCGAGAAAGGTCTGCTGGAGACCTTGAGTTTGCGACTCTCAAAGAACCCAGCGAAAAAGGAGCATTTTGGCAACATTTGGGAATTTGTAGAACATACGCGGAACCACAACACCAAGCTTTTTCAATGCACCCAATCTCCTCTAGGTAATACTCCGACGCCAGCTTACCGATACTCGATGAAACCAAATTAGAAACCCTTTTCCCGGCAAGGAATGCATCTCGGTCGCAGAGCGGCGGACAATCGCGGGGTGGCCCACGTTTGCTTCGGAAGCTGGGTCTACAGTAGGCATGTCCCGGAATCCACTGCCTCTAAGTCGCTGAGCTCCGCCAAGTTCAAGAACGGGGGCCTCCGCGGGGTGGCACCGGTTGATGAGCGATCATGTGGGTGGCCCAGGTTATTGAACCTGGGCCACCCCCTGCGCACACCAAAGTTCGGGATTCCAATTGCGAGACAACAACGGCGTCAGGAACCAAATGTCCGGATTGGGCCCCTGACACCGTTTATCATCCAGATTATGATCCCTGTTCACGCTTGCGGCACCTGTCGTTTGACCTGATCATCCCCGACAACGATGAGCATCCATGGCGCAATCTCATACTTGGTTTGCCACGTCGGAGGACATGTCGCTGATTCTCGATTGGCTGCGAGACGCCCAGGGGCAGATTGTCGGCATGTCCCAGTTTCCCGCCGAACTGCCGTGCGACGGTCGGGAAGTGGTCATCCATTTTCCGTCTCTCGGCCCGCTGGAGTTCTGGCCCGACCAGATTCGCTTGTCCGACTACCCGGAAAATAGCGATCGCTGGAGGAGAGCAATCCTCGCGAAGGATCGACAGCGAACTGTTCGCCAAGTGGACTCCGATCGCAGTGCGGCAGCGGGATTGCGACTTCCCGAACGACGAGACGGCAGGTTCTGGGTGGCGGGCAGCCTGTGGTTTCCGGGGTCGCGACTGCGGCAGACATTCCCGGATCTCGCGAAACTCTGTGCTCGATTCGAACGCTGGATCAGAAAGTTTCCCACGGTCTACGACAGCACCAAGGGGCCAGAGAAGTCACCTCATGCCCATCAATTATGCATGTCCGGCGTCCTGCAAAGGGTCGTGGCTCTACCGGCAGCCGCCGCGTTGTTGCACGAAGGCCAGTCTATGGTCGACCACCTGACTTCAGCCGGAAAGTATCGTGACTTCATGCGTGGGTTAGAGTTAAGCGGATACGATCCCTGACACTTTTTTGCATAGCTGTAGCCCAAGTTGCCAAGCAAACTCGGCCATACAGCGACAACACGTTCCAAACCGGCCGACTGACAAGCACCCAAAGAATGCAAATGCCCCTGGGCCAATCACTTATGGCGCAGGGGCAATCAGATAAGCGGAGAGGGATTTATCAGCACCCCGGCTCGCTGGTGCGGCAGAAGTCTGTCCCGATTGACGGACGAAAGTCGTGAGTCGAAAGTAGACCGAGTAGAGCAGAGAAAGTGGTCGTTCTACTCACCACTTTCTCCACTCTACTCTCTCTTCGCCGTAGCGAAGCGGAGAGGGGGGGAAACGACCCCAGGCTCGTCGCAACATATTTCCAGATCAGCAGTTGCAACGTATGTCAAAACAACCTCACGAATTGTGATTTCATTCAAATTCACTTGTCTTCACGCAGAATCCGGGGTGGTCACTCAGTTTTGGGGTCCGGTTTTCACAAATCTTTCACAAAAACATCGCCGCGATTGGGGGGCTGTGTAACACTTCGGCGAACTTAATGGCGATGATCTACAAATTCGGATTTTCGTGACGCTTTTTCCACATCATTCGGGTGATCTGGAATGATGGCCAAGCGGATGATGAAACGGACGACGTTGGCCAAAGATGGGGCAATATCCCATTCGCCCCCCCTGCCCTGCCGACTGCCGGCCCGATTTCGATGTCTCATGACCCTATTGTCCTTATTCGTTTCAGATTCGTGTGAGTGTTCCCAAGCTGGGGCGACTGACCGCCTGTCTGGCGAAGTCGTCGGAGTTGTCTAAAATCGCCTCATTGCTGTGTCGACCGCCTCACTCAGCATACCGCTGAACTGGTCCCAGATCGCTGATCATTCACACCGCGCATCGTAAAGAACGCTCACCTCTTCCTATTATGCATAATAGATTCAAGGGAAAATACTGGAACGCGATATTAGGCTAGCTGGGAATGGTCCCTCGTGGCCTCACGTCCTCCGGCCGACAGTTAACTGACGTTTGGAACCTCCCCATGTGCCGAATCATAACCGTCGCGGCTCTTTTTGCTCTCGCCATCGTCACCAAGGCCGCTGGACCAAATTCCGCTTCAACGGACAAGTCGGATGACTGGACTTCCACAGCGACTCTGGCGGCCCCCGAAGCTAATCAGGCAGCTGCCGCAGATGAGAAGTTCGTGTATGCGATCACGAATACGCTGGTTCCAGTTCCCGATGACCTCCTGCATCGCCAGATAGCGAGTCAGATCCTGATCGAACGCATTGATCCGGCCACAGAGGAAAAACAACGTCGATTGCTCATCGGATCGCAGGCTGCGGTTCTCCAGGTCTTCCAGTGTTTCCCGGCCCAGTGACAAGCTGGAGTACAACCGCAGGGTGACATCCCCCTTCGTGTCTGAAACGGCCGCGTCGTCGATGGCCAATTTGAACGTGAACTCCTGGTCGCGATAATTCACCACATTGGAATCCAGCCAACGTTTCCAATGATGCTTGCCGGGTGCCTGTACGAAATGTTCCTTAAGTCCACGCTCACGATCCTGCTGCATGTATTGCTGCTCGACAGTCGTGACTTCCTCTTCAAAAGTCCGGCGTTCGCCCGTTAAGAATTCGTACTCTTCTCCAATCCGGGCCACGAGCCCGGCCGACCTGAGTCGCTCGAGTTCGGGTTCAATCCTCGCCAGAACCGCAGGGAGGTCGTCGTCAACGGATTCGACCAGCAGCCGCGCGATGTTGTCTTTCGTGCGGGGAATGAACGGGATCTCACGAATCAGAAAGAGGACCTCGGCCACGCGCGGCGTGAGGCTGGTCGCTCCCGGAACAGTCTCCTTGATGCGTGAGAGTTCGGTGCGGACATCAGGACTGATCTCACCTTCGCCTGCGAGGTTATGGTACAGCTCATCGAAAGAGACGATCGCCCCCGGCCCTTCATCGAGATATCGCCGGCGGCCAGCACGCAAAATGTCTTGAGTGATGGCCAGCAAGGTTCGCGTCGAGCCCGACATCTGTTCGCCGCGGCCTCCCTTTGATCTCAAGGTCTTGACGATCTCGGGAATCAAATGCACCTGATACGGGAAGAATGGATAGTAGGTCGCTTCGCCGATTTTCCAGCGCCAGTCGTGACTACTCATGCTGGCTCTCCCAGGCGGCTGGCGTTTCCAGTACTACGGTAGATCCCGCCTTCTCAAAATGGATCGTCCCCTCTTGTGCGAGCTTGGCCAGGGACTGCGCGACATCCGCTTCTGTCAGTAGAAACAGACGCCAGGCCCGATCCTCCAGGACCTGACGACCACGACAACCTTCGGCCACCAGAATGCGCAACAGAGCTGCGGCAGTTGACGACGGGAGGGCAGGTTTGATGAGCGTTTTCTTCTGCTTGCCATCCAGTAAACCGAAATCTCGCAATGCCGTTAGGACGCTCCCGGCAAGCTTGATCCGAGTTGCTTCCGACCAGCGGTCAATTTGCGATTGATACGACGCGGCCGACTGGAGTAGATCGAGAACATCATTCCGTGAGACGACAGGGTGATTGGAATTCCGCTTGGGGAAGAGCACATTGGATACGAAATCAAATGTGAGGCGGTCACGTAACGCGTACAGCAAATACAGAACGGATGTGAACTCGGGGCTATGCGCCCCCTGACGGGACTTCTCGGCCAACACACGAATCAACCACGGCATCTCGGACACTAGATATCGGTAGTGTAGTGAAGTCCAGATTCGTTTCCGGTTTTGTGTTGAACGCTGGCTGAGCAAAGTGCCCCGCAGAGTCTGCTCCCGCACCCCTTCTAAAGGTTCACCACAGGCCAGCACCCCAAACACGCGGGCTGACTCTTCTAGCAACGCTCCCTTGGATGAATTTCGCGCACTGTAGGGCCCAGTGTCGCGGATTAAGACGTCTCGCGTCGAGCCGACATGCGTCGCGTTCAAGCCATCCAGAAACATCTTCTTCCTCTCGCAAGCCAGCCAGAAACCGGGACCGCTCATGACCGCCGTCACTTTGATTCCTGAACAGACCGCTCCAACTGACTCATGACCCGTTTCAATTCGCCCATTTTGTACAGGCGATATTTGTTGACTGGATGTCGATACTCCGGAATTTTTCCCTTAGATCCCCAAGTTCTTAACGTGTTTGGACATACCCCCAGCAGCTCGGCCGCATCCTTGACCCGGAGATAGCCCTCATTTCTCATCATGACCTTGCCTCCGCAATGCGAGCAAACATGGCACTTGATACAGAAAACCTTACCAATAGTTGCAGCCTGTCACAACGTCCAGCAACGTCCGCACCAAAGAGAATCAACGAAGCCATGCGCTGCAGATGGCTTATGTGACTTGGCATGAGCGGTCAGACCTTGGCCGCATCCTGGAGGCACAAGTGCTTCTCACGCTCAGCCGGGGGCCAGAACGCGTTGCATTCCTGCTGAATGTGGCCGGATTGCGATTACTATGAACAGGCCGAATAAATTCTTCCGGATGCGCCTGCAGGGGAATCCGTTCTATTACGCGTAATAGATTCGACAGAAATTGCGCGATCCGGAAATCTGAAGCGGAGTCACCCTTATCGCACTGGAAAACACCCAAACCACTGCGTTGTCTCCCCGCCGGGCCACCTTAAATCTCGTCAAATCTGCGGCAAAATAGAGTGTAGGTGGCTTAACTATCAGCGATTCGTCAATCGCTCGTCCGCCACCCTGCGAGAACCTCTTTTGGGGAGATTTTCCACTCATGTCGCACATCGTGACGATTCAGACTCAGGTCCGAGATCCCGCCGCCATCGACTTGGCCTGCGGACGATTGCAGTTGCCACCAGCGGTGTTCGGCACTGTGATGCTGTTCTCCGAGACGGCCACGGGCTGGCAGGTGCAGCTTCCCGAATGGCATTACCCCGTGGTCTGCGACGTCGAACAGTCCCGCCTGCACTTCGACAACTTTGGCGGTCGTTGGGGGGATCAGTCGCACTTGGACCGGTTCCTCCAAGCTTATGCCGTCGAGCGGGCCAAGTTGGAAGCCCGAAAACAGGGCTTTTCGGCGATCGAGCAGCCCCTTTCTGATGGATCGATCAAAGTCACCGTCCACACTGGAGCCTAACCATGTCCTGCATCGAAATTGTCGTTGATTCCGCGGGTCAGTCTCGTGTGCAAACCACGGGTTACACGGGAGAGAGTTGTCGCGCTGCGAGTCGCTTCCTGGAACAAGCCTTAGGGTCGGTCTCGCACGAGCAACTGACCCCCGAATTCCATCAAATCGAGACCAACCAACAGACATCACAGGCGGAGCCCACCTGACTCTGACAGAGGAGACCTTGTTTTATGGTTCTTACCGTGTGCAATTCTAGCAACCCTCCATCTGCCACAGATGACGACCCGGGTGGCGGTCAGTTTTCGAGGCCCATCCTGATCGTGGTCGAGGGAGTTCACGATGTGGAGTTTCTGCGGCGTCTGACTGCCAAACTCCATCTCGCAGATGCCTCAATTCCCGATCTCATGGAGTGGGAACTTGCCGGCTGCGTCGTATTCATTCCCTTTGGTGGTGGCAGCTTGCTCGCCTGGTCCAATCGCTTCGCTCCACTGCGTTGCGCAGAGTTTCATCTTTATGATCGAGAGATCGAACCCGAGACGGCGGTCAGACAGGAAGCAGTGGAGCGTATCAATGCTCGGGACGATTGCCGTGCCCTATTACTCAGCAAGCGTGCCCTCGAAAACTATCTCCACACTGCGGCAATCGTGAATGCTGGCGGAGGCATGATTGTGGTGAATGATACAGAATCGATGGCGCTCGCGGTTGCCCGGGACTGGTACCTGCGGCAGCCGCAAACCTTACCTTGGGACGAGTTGACACCGCGGGCTCGCCGAAGATTGGCAGCGCGTTGTAAACGCTGGCTCAACACGCACGCGGTGAATGCCATGACTCTCGGCATGCTCCGCCAGAGAGATCCAGCGGGCGAACTGATCTCCTGGCTGCGGGAGATCGCGGTGGCCGTCGGTGGCCGCTCAGGTGGCAGTATCACCTGAAGTTCTCGCAGCTCTCCTTCGCGATTTGTCGTTTCGCCACTCGCCACGAGTGGTTTTTTCATTCTTTGACCTCACTCTCACAGAAAGTTTTTCAATGAGCCTGGCAACCACGTTAGCTGAATATATTTGTGCCGCTTTCAGTGGCCTGTACGTCCACACGTTCGAACCGGATGAAGCCCTCCGGGAAATTGGCGAACTCTGTCGCCAGCGAAACTGGCGACTCGCCGGCTGGGATCTCGATCGGGGGCTGTCGCTCGGAATGTCTGGAGAGAGCGCCCCCAGTGCCGCGTCGGGTGCCGATCCCCTGGCCGCCATTCGGGCGTTGGCGGGATTCGCGACCGCTGACAGTGCTTCGCTGCTGGTCCTCCGCAACTTTCATCGGTTTTTGGGGAGTGCCGAGGTCATTCAGGCCCTCGAACATCAACTGGCCCAGGGGAAGGTCCACCGCACGTTCGTGGTGATCCTGGCCCCGGTGATTCAGTTGCCGGTCGAGCTGGAGCGGTTATTCGTGATCGTCCCGCATGACTTGCCCGATCGGAGTCAGCTCCAAGCGATTGCCTCGGGGATCGCGAATCAGGAAGAACTGCCGGATGGGACGGAGCTAGAACAGGTCCTGGATGCCGCACTGGGACTGACCCGGTACGAAGCCGAGGGGGCCTTCAGTTTGAGTTTAGTGCGGCATGGCCGGCTGGAGCCTTCCACGTTGTGGGAACTGAAAACGCAGTCCCTGCTGAAGAGTGGATTGCTCTCGTTGTATCGGGGCACCGAGGTGTTTGCCGAACTGGGTGGCTTGGATTCCTTGAAAGCGTTTTGCTTGCGGTCTCTGCGGTCGAGCCGCCGCCAGCGACCGGGTTTGAAGCCCAAGGGCATCTTGCTCTTGGGCTTGCCCGGCAGCGGGAAGAGCGCGTTTTGCAAGGGGCTCGGGAACGAAACGGGCCGACCGACTTTGATTCTCGACGTGGGCGCCTTGATGGGTTCTTTGGTGGGACAGTCGGAGGAACGAACTCGTCAGGCGCTGCGGATTGTCGATGCGATGGCCCCCTGTATCCTGATGATTGATGAAGTGGAGAAAGCCCTGTCGGGGATCGGCGGTGCCGGGCAGAACGATAGCGGCGTGTCTTCCCGCATGTTTGGCAGCCTGCTGAGCTGGCTGAATGATCATACTTCGGACGTGTTCGTCGTCTGTACGGCGAATGACGTCTCCCGGCTGCCTCCGGAATTCACGCGGGCCGAGCGGTTTGATGGATTGTTTTTCCTGGATTTGCCTTCCGCCG
>JAKFVC010000193.1 GCA_021732415.1 Planctomycetaceae bacterium | reverse complement strand
ATCGCGGTGAACAACCGGAACCCGACGGCCGCTACGGGACCGGAAGATAACGGTGCCGCATCATCATGCACAAAGGATGAGTCGATATCGATTTGATAGCCGACGCTCCGCGAAGTGGAAGCAGGCCAGTTTCCAACATGGAGAACATAGCTGCCGGCCTTCAGGAAGACGATATTCAATAGACCATCGTCAGTGCTGGCCATGTCGACGACGTGGCCTTGCTGGTCGAGGATTTGCAAGGGGACTCCACTGGGCAACCCATGACCGCTGACTGTCACGCGGTAGCGTCCCGACTTCAGGACTTCGAAGCTGTAGTCATCGGATTGATCGTTGGTGCGGTTAGAACCGCTACCCGTCGCGCGGACGATCTCGACGACAGACGCGACTTCATTCGGGAACAGCACTCCCAGTGCCTGAGTGGACGGAGTGGAGTCCGTTTGCGGATCGTGCGTCCAGACGAGCGGATTACCGGCGGTGCCTGCCGCCGGCGTGGAAACAGTAAAGTTGATGATGCTGGAGGCGTTTACTGCCAACGGGACTCCTTCAACAGTGGCCACACCTTGGCTGCCATCAATGTGGAGCTGATAGCCTCCCGAGGGCAACCGGTCGTGGATTAAGAATTGGGCAGTGAAGGTGATCGGGTCGAACGACGTGAGATGCGGAACATAGGTGTGGCCCTGTTGATCCTGGATGTAAATTCCCGGGATTGTATTTTGGCCAGTTTGAAAATTCGCCAGGCGTGCCAGTTCAAGCACGTTGACGTATCCGCTGAACCCAATTGTCAGCGTCGTCGGAGCCGTCTGCAGTGTGCTGTGATCGGCAATCGAAACAGACACCACTTGCACCGGCGTCGCATCGAACTCGGTTCTCAAGTTAAGAATGTACCCGCCCGTACTCGTCCCGATAGAACCGCTATATGCCTGATTGGGATCGAAAATGCCGCTGCCTGGGCCAGTTGTCTGGTTTTCGACCACGGAAGGTGTATTGAGTCCACTGGAAACCGCCAGATAGTAGTCACCGGCTTCCAAGGGTGAGGTAACTATCGGATCATTGAACAGCGGAGCCTTGCCATTGGTGCCTTTGGAGCTATTAAAGGACTGGTTGTTGCCTGTCACGAATTCCAATTGTCCTGAGACAGGATTCAGGTGATAGAGGCCGAGGCCGGCATCTAAGGGAGACCCCACCCGCCCTGCGAAGACTTCCGCGATGAGGCCCGCAGGCAATGTCGTTCCAATATGAAAATGATACAGATCGACGTCAGCGCCTGGTCGTTGAGCCGCGGAAGAACTGCTGAGATCATAGTAGGGATCGTCCCCGATGAACCCGGGAATCTGGAGCAGTCCCGATTCATCCAGTTCGCCAAGGTCGATCGCCGTGGCAGCAGTATCATTTCCCAGATCTGTGGGCACACGCGCTGCCGGATCTGCTAAATGCACTTGCATGGTCATGCGGACGGTCCCGGTGGAATCTTTCACCACGGCCGTGTAATCGCCTGGCGTCAAGGCTTTGTTCGGTGCGAACTGAAGTTCGGAAATGGCAGTGTTGACGTTCGTCCAGGCAAGGGCGATCGCTGCTCCCCCCGCACCCGTCAATTCGACGGTAGGCGTAAAACTGAGGGCTCCCTCGAAGTCGACTCGGACTTCCAGCGGTGAGACTTCGATCGAGAGCGGTGCTGGATCACCAACCCCAGGCGCGCTCAGAGCTGTGGATGAGAACGACAGCGTATACTCTCCGGTATCGCCTGCGACGCCGCTGTTCGCCAGAAATGGATAGAAATAGGCATTTCCCTTCCCACTGACGGCGACAAAGTACGTTCCTGCAGAGAGAGTTCGCGTGATCGAGGCGCTGTCGGAGTCCGTGGCACTGCTTTGCGCCAACAGCCGATAACCATCAGGATTCAGCCGATCGCTGACGTCATGGCCCGCACCGTTATACAGTCCGATCGTGCCGGACGTGGAATCGAGTGTGACTTCAGATGAGGTCAGCAGCGTAAAGCTGTACCAGTCGACGTCGATCCCATTCCGGTCGATGGAGCCGTCCACGACAGCCGATCCAGATGATCCTAAGTCAGTGGCCTGATCCAGGGTGTCGTTCGGTTCCGATTCCGGAATAGCCGCCGGCAAACTGGCTGAAATCGCTGTGAGTAGATTTCGGATTTCCAGATTTTCAATGCTCGTTATGGGAGCCGGACGTTTCCGTCTGGGAAAGGCATTCAGCATGACAACTCCTCGCGCTGACAAGTTGAGCTGCGACTTTTTGACCCGCGTAATTCGCAAGCGCAGTGATCCATCTCGTAAACGGCAACGCGTCTACTGAGGAAACTGTAGGTCGCAGATTTACACTCACAGCTAGAGAGGTTGTATTTGTCTTGAAATCTGGGCAAACATGAGGGGTTGTGCGGGATGTCACTTCAACTTGCGAAATGTTGAATTCAATGACAATGAGGGATGTGGTGATTATGCCGGTGGTAGGGAGGGACGCGACGATTCAATAGACGTAAAAAAACCAGATTGGAATGGTGGGGACCATCTCAATCTGGTTTTGGAGAGTGACTTGTTATCGTCGCTTCACTGCGTCATTCGGCACTACCGACTTCAGCGCGGCCGAATCAAAACAATCTACAACGCCGAAGTCAGGCTCACATTGCCGGCTTCGTCTGTTGCGACTGCGGAGAATTGGCTACCCTTCTTCAGTTTACCGATCAACTTGAACGCCCAGTTGCCTGCCGCGTCAGTGATCGAGGTCCCGATGACCGATCCGTCCTGATAGACGGTGATCAGAGAGCCAAGCTCAGCGGTACCAACCAGGTTGAAGTTCTTACCAACCGCGATCGTCGGGGCCGCTGGGGCGACAGTGTCACTACCGCCGACAGTGAATACTTCATCAACGGGGCTACCACTATGCTGAGGGCTACCATTGGTTTTTTGGGTATTCGGCAACGTATTGACCGGCGTCGTGTCGGCACCGATATCCAATGTCAGCCCATAAGCTCCGGTATTGAAGGCCGTACCCGATGCACTCTCGACCCGGACGTAATACCATTCGTTATTGCTGATCCCGGAAGTGGACAGGGTTAATGTCGAACTGGATGATCCAGATGCCGTGGCGATGACCGATCCGGCTGCATTGTAGAGCGTGGCTTTCGGTGCCAGCATGCTCAAACCGGCCGATGTGACCCGGACCGTCAGCGTGTTGCCGGCGTAATTCGGAATGTTGACTTTATAATAGTCAACATCGGACGATGTTGTGATGTCCAAATCATCAACGATGGCCCACTTCTTCGCACGCACCAGAGGTCCCGTGATGTTGCTGGCATCCGCCCAGGTGTTGTTGTTCGATGGCTTGTCATAGCGATCATTATCGCGTGCGTTGTCGTTACTGTAGATATTGCGGATCCCTGCGATGTCATCGGAGTTCAGATTCGGCTTCGGGCTCGTATAGCCATGCCACATCTCAGCCGCTGTGACCGAGCTGTGATCGAGACCGAGGGCATGACCGATCTCGTGTACCGCGACGGTAAACAAGTCATAGCCACCCGAGCCACCAATGCTCCAGGCCAAAGCCGTATTGAACGCAATATCACCGGCCGCCGAATAGTTATTGTCGGGTGCTGGATACAGCGCCTCGCCGAGGTATGACGAATTTCCCAAGTCAAAGCCGCCGATACGAATATCACCAATTGTCGTCGAACCCTGCTGGTAGCTACCCGAGCCAATCCCCGCGCCGCTGTCACTCACCAATAAGAAGTTGATGTCAGTTTGCGCGGACCAGACTTGGGCAGCCCGCAAAATCTCATTCTGCCAGCCAGTCAGACCGCTGAACGCGGAGTTGAGGTTGCTATAAACACCTCCCAAGTTGGTGCCATCAGGCTCAAAGCTGATGGTGATCAACTCAGGGTTAGGCCAAGCATTCCCGGACGCCGCGTACAAAACAACGCGATCTTCCAGTTGCTCGATCGAAAAACGGGAGGGATTTGCCGCACGGCGGCGACGGCTGTCACATTTTTGCGCGGAAAAGAGATTAGATAGTAGATCACGGATTTGCACGGAGATTCTCCCTGGTGTTTTTTTTGGAATGGCCCGTTTCCCAAAACCAACGGATCGGCGAATCTGACATATTAGGCAAAAACGTCAACCTTGGTAATTGTCAGAGTGTACGGAAAACTCGCGCGGTGTCAAGGAATTTCTCGGGAAATAAGACAAATAGAAGGGTTGGGATGAATCTTCGGGATGTTTGCATCGTAGTGATCTGTTGAGTAATTTAAACAACTGTGTACTGTTTGCAACATCTGTCAAGGGGCTCGGAGGCAACTTGGCGAGCGGCTTTGCGGCGAATTGATGTGGCGTAACTATTGACCGATAATGATGTTACGATTCGATCGGTGCTCGGTTGAACGCATCCTCGGTCGTCTAGCCGGAAAGACAGCTGCCGCGTTGATTATTTGAAACACGAAAAAAGATTTGCCGTCTGTTTTGGTTAATATTTCGTGAGCAGAAAGTCCGTTTGCAGGTCATTTGTCGACGCGAGCGATGAGTCCTAACTGTCCACATTTTTAGGTTCGTCTGAATGTGGCGAACACTATGTACTTTTGGACTGTTTTCGGATCCAGATCTGGACGCGCTGCCACCTGCGCTGTGGGGTGATTGCGCTGCAGAACTAGACAGGAGATCTGGCCGCCCTAGTGAAGCCCCCGCTGTCTTGGCGACTTCGGCTACGTTGGATCGAGGAAGTCGGCGGCATCCTGTGAGGTGGATTGAGAGCGAATCTGAGGCTCGTGATTTGAAAAACAAAAACCCTCGTCGATGACAGGGTCACTGACGAGGGTTAATTTGTGAATCACAGAGTCGGCTGCGAACAGCCGACGATTCGTTACAGATAATCGTTAATCAGATTCTCCAGCATCTCCTGCCGACCGCTTTCGTTGGCTGCGGCTTCGCCCTTGTCGAGCATGTATTTTTCTAACTCGACAAAGCCCACTGTGCCCGCTTCGATTTTCTGACCGATGCCACTGTCGTAGCTGCGGTAACGATTCTTGACGAACTTGCTGAGAGCTCCATCAGCCCGGATCGCGGCGGCGATCTTCAAGCCTCTCGCAAACGCATCCATCCCACCGATGTGAGCATGGAACAGATCCAAGGGCTCAAAGCTTTCACGGCGAACCTTCGCGTCGAAATTCGTACCGCCAGGAGCCAAGCCACCCTGGGCCAGGATCACCAGCATGACTTGCGATGTCAGGTAGATATCGGTCGGGAATTGATCGGTATCCCAACCCAGCAGCAGGTCCCCTGTATTCGCATCAATGCTGCCGAGGGCCCCCTGAATACGGGCATACTCGAGTTCGTGCATCATCGTGTGACCGGCGAGAGTCGCGTGGTTGGTCTCGATGTTCAACTTCACCTTGTCCTGCAGGCCATTCGCCCGCAGGAAGTTCAGGCAGGCCGCTGCATCGTAGTCATACTGATGCTTGGTCGGTTCCTTGGGCTTGGGTTCGAACAGGAACTGCCCCTTGAAACCGATGCTCTTCGCATAGTCGGCAGCCATGTGCATGAATCTGGCGAGATGATCCAGCTCACGCTTCATATCGGTGTTGTAGAGATTCATGTAGCCTTCACGGCCACCCCAGAAGACGTAGTTCTCACCACCGAGTTGATGGGTGATTTCGATCGCCTTCTTCACCTGAGCAGCGGCAAAAGCAAACACATCGGCGTTGCAACTGGTGGCGGCACCATGCATGAACCGCGGATTCGAGAAGAGGTTGGCAGTGCCCCACAACAACTTGATGCCAGTCCGCTTCTGCTCTTCACCCAGGGACTTGGCGACGGCGTCAAAATTGCGATTGCTTTCAGCGAGGTTCGCCCCTTCAGGAGCCACGTCACGGTCGTGGAAGCAATAGTAGGGAGCACCGAGTTTTTCGATGAATTCGAAGGCGGCCCCGACACGTTTCACGGCGTTCTCGACCGAATCCGAACCATCGTCCCAGGGACGTTGCAAGGTCCCCGGGCCGAACGGATCGCTGCCCGTGCCGCGGAACGTATGCCAGTAGCACACGCTGAACCGCAACCAGTCGGTCATCGAGCGGCCTTCGACGATTTCCGAGGCGTTGTAGTGTCGGAACGCGAGCGGGTTCTTGGTCTTCGGACCTTCAAACGGAATCTTGGGGATGTCTGGAAAGAATGCCATGTCGAGTCTCATCGGAAAGAAGTGTGACGTGATTCACCAATGGGTCACACTTTATCCGACGGCGATATCGGGAACAACAGTCGCGTAGGTCTGTCTTAACGACATAGCCTGCCAGAGCTTGCACTCTGAATGCAGGTGACGAACGGAATCGGACATCGATTCCCGATTCTAGAATCAGGTGCTCGTGTCGACCTCGCTGTAACGCGTGCCGTAACCACTGAGCCAGTTGATGGCCTGGTGCCGCTCGCGTGCCGCACTTTTACAGCGGTCAATCGATTGTGGATCGGCATTGCTGATGTCTGCACTTCCAATCGCCAGGTCCTTGTTCACAATGCGGAAGAGCGAAATGTCGAAGCTGCCAAACCAGCAATTCTTGGAAAACTCGACGAAATCCATCGCACCGGGATGCACGCGGAAGTTGACCATGCGCCAGTTAAAGGCCAGTAACTGCTTGCGAAGCTGCTCCAGTTCCTCAGGGGTTCGCAGTTCCGGATGGGCGAGCAGCTCCTGGGTGCGTTCGGGGTCATAGATGCCCAGGGCTTCTTGCAATTCGGCAGTTTTGACGAGTTCATCATAGACGACCAGTGGATGCAGTTTCAGCGCCCAGGCTAAGACTCCCAAACCTTCCAACCGCCAGATGGCATCAATGGTCGATTGTTCGGGTACTGTGCCGACCGGTACCTGCAGGATCTCCCATTCATCCGGTTCAATTTCCGGAGAGATTCCCGCTTCTTCAATCCAGGCCAGCAACTCTTGACGCAGTTCTTCGAGATCCTCCTGGGGTTCTTCATCGAGTTCCATGAAGGCCCGATTGGTCACCGCAGCCAGAACCATCGCCCGGCGGAGTACTCGATCATCCGATGGCGGTTGAGGCTCGTCTTCCTCGTCCAAGTCGTCGTCTGCGGAGGGCTCTTCCCCATCCTTGAATTCGACCGTCGGCGGAACTTGCGGCAGGACCGCCTGCGGATCTGCATGTCCGCCCGCTTCAATCAGAATCCGTCCTGCGGCGTCACGGAGTGCTGACGGAGTGAAAAAGACGCCATCGATTTGACGGCAAACAGCCTGCAGCCATTGCAGCCGCTCATCTCCGCTTTCGATGCTGAGATCCTCGTGATGAACCTCGGCATTCACCGCGATCGCGAAGCGGAATCGGGAGATGGCGTCCAGAATCTGGGCCTTGCGCGGCACATCCGCGAAACCAGCAAAGTAGTTTCGCATGCCCTGGACTTGCCTTGGCCAATTGGGATTATCGTAGTAGTCCGAACTGTGTGTCAGGGCGAGCGTCAAACGTTTCCGCAGAAACTTCTTGGGTCCCAGAACGACGGCCTGTTCCCAATCGTCTTCCGGGCCCGTCACCTGGACTTCCAGACCCAATTCCCGAAGTGCCGTGATCACACCGCGCGGATCGATCCGGCGAGAAAACAAATTGATGGGCTCATACGCCACGGTTGTATCCCGCTAGATGGGCTAGGTTGAAGAGATCTGTGCCGCCCAATCTCTGACTAAATCTGAGACGGAAACTGAGGAAACAAGCGAGAACGTTCAATCCGACCTTCGGCGTCGAAGAACGTGACTTTGCCAGTCATATCGCAAGTCCAGACTTCATCGGCACCTTGCCGGAAATACAACAACTTCTTCTCATCAATTTCCGAAACACTGTTCGAGCGTGAGAGCACTTCGATACAAAGTTCCGGCGCGACAGAAAAGGTGGTTTGTTCTGGCCGTCTCATCGCGCGGCGCGATTCCGACGCCCATGCAACATCGGGAACTTTGACGCCATCCGGAGTGCCGATTGGAATTTCGCAATAAACCTTACCATTTGGCTTCATTGGGTCGAGCAGCGATAACACAGTGCTTTGATATTCGCTGTGATTCGCACTGGCAGGACTCATGACGATTTGCCCAAAGCGGTTGGTTTCAATTTTATATGGAAGGTTCCGTAGTGACCGATCTTCCAAAACTTCAGACCATTGCATGGAACACCTGACTGGTCGTTGTGATCAATTAAGGAACAAGCTTGGGAAATTCAGAAAACAAGCGAGAGCGTTCGATCTCACTTTCAGCATTGAAGAAACGGACATTCCCATTCAGATTGCAAGTCCATACTTCAAGTGCACCTTGCTCAAAATAGAGTGACTTCTTTTCCATCATCTCGATATCGCTGTCCGATGGTGATCGAATTTCGACACACACCTCGGGTGAGTTGGCGTACGCAATACGATCTCCTTGAATTGCGAGAAATCCTGATGATGCCCATGCGATATCAGTAACTTTTACTCCATCAAGGGTTTCGATTGAACAGGCAAGAATAGTTTCCCCATCGGGTTTCAAGTTTGTCAGCATCGTGCCAATCTTGCTTCGAACAATTCCATGTCGATTCGACACCGGACTCATGACAATCTGTCCGTAGCCATTTGTTTCAATCTTGAATGGTAAATCGTGCAATGATTTATCTGCGAGAACTTCGGACCACTGCATGATGTCACTTGTTCACAATACGGACTTATTAAAGTTCCAGTGAGAGGAAGCTCAGGGAACAATTTCCAACTCAGGTTTGCCACGCATGTCATTCGATATCCCATTTTTATCAGAGACACTTCAACTTCCAAGGCCATTCTGCCCTAACACCTGATTTGTGTGAATCTTGGATCGCCAGTTGGGCGGGGCGAACCACAATGTCGCGAGTACTCCCAATCCGAACAGCGTATATCCGCACGTGAAAACCCAGGGGGCTGCATCAAAAAAGATGATGTCGTGCAGCCAGATGGCGATAAAGTCGCCATCGTAGACCGATTGCCCTGATTTCTTCCGGAACCAGTTTTCCAAGGTCGTCAGCGGGCAGACGATTCCCACCCAGGCCTCGAATACGACGATCGCGATCATGGTGAGATGCACGCCGCGAAACCAGCGGTTGCGGATCCATTGCCAGCGGAACACGATTCCCAGCCAGGTCAGAATCAATCCGAAGACGACGAAGGCAATGTAAAAGACGTGTGCAAATAGAGTTGTGTTCGCTGCTGCATGGTAGAAAGACATGGTGAGCCTCCGCGGTGGTTCAGGGAGCGACCTGCAATCTAGATCCCTGAAACTCGCTGGATATTCTTCAACTCTCTGCAGTTATTGCGTTTCTCACCGATAAATCTGATCGACGCAGGGCAACGAACGGTCTCTGGTCGTTTTCAGGTTGGACTTTCACCTCTGAACCGCTAGAATGAATTTTGACAAGCAAGACTGTCAATAATCATTTTGTCAACAAGTCCAGTGCGGTTCGCCGAGAGGCGACCCCTGAAAGTTGACTGGATCTCAGAGCGAGTTGGGTTTCGTCCACATGCCTGCTGGAACTACGAGCGTGACGGAAGATATCTACCAGGAACACATTCTGGAGCATTTTGAGTCCCCCTATCACAAGGGACATCTGGCTCATCCGACCTGTTGCCATCGTGACAAGAATCCGCTCTGCGGCGATGTCATCGAACTGCAACTGAAGATCGACGCAAGCGACTGCGTGTCCGAGGCTTACTTCGACGGCAAGGGCTGTGCCATCAGCCAGGCCGCGGCATCAATCCTCTGTGAGCAAATCGAGGGGAAACCCGTGGCAGAGCTCAAGGACATGCAGGCTCAGCAGATGCTCGACTTGCTCCACGTGCCGTTGACCGCGTCCCGACAAAAATGTGGCCTGCTGGCGTTTAAAGTTTTGAAGACGCTGGTTTACGCTCATGAAACCGATGAGCCGCAGGTCTGACCAATATCATCGTTGACTCCTCTCGCACGAAGCCCGATGTTCGATTCTGACGCGTTAGAATCCATCGGCTGATTGTTTGCTATGGCTACCTCTGTGGGTACATCCAAATTCGAAGTCGCCGCCGTTCGCAACGACTTCCCGATCCTCAACCAGCCTTTGCCGAATGGTCAAACGCTGGTCTATCTGGACACCGGAGCCAGCGCCCAGAAGCCGCTGTGCGTGATCGAAAAACTGACCGAGGTTCTGACCCACTACTATTCCAATACGCATCGTGGCATTCACACGCTCGGCGACTTGGTCACCACTGAGGTCGAAGGTGCCCGCGAAACCGTTCGCGAATTCATCGGTGCACCGGTCGTCGAAGAAATCATTTTCACCGGCGGGACGACGGCCTCAATCAATGCCGTGGCATACGGTTGGGCTCGCAAATTCCTCAAGCCGGGCGACGAAGTGTTGCTCAATGTGATGGAGCATCATGCGAATTTCGTCCCCTGGCAGCAGGCGGCAATCGCCACAGGGGCGACCCTGCGATTCATTCCGCTCACCAGCGACGGACAACTTGATCTCACGCAACTCGACACTGTCCTGACGGACCGCACCAAGTTCGTGGCCGTGACTGGGATGTCGAATGTCTTGGGGACGATCAATCCGATCCGGGAACTCGCGGCGAAGGCTCACGCCAAGGGGGCATTAATCCTGGTGGATGGTGCTCAAAGCGTTCCGCATGGCCCGGTCAACGTGCGCGATCTGGGGATCGATTTTCTCGTCTTCTCGGGGCACAAGATTTATGGCCCCTCGGGGATTGGTATCCTGTGGGGTAAGTCAAAGCTGCTGGAAGCGATGGATCCATTCCAGTTCGGCGGCAACATGATTCGCGAAGTCTTTCTCGAATCGAGTACCTGGGCCGATCTCCCGGGTAAGTTCGAAGCGGGGACGATGCCGATTGCGGAAGCGGTGGGGCTCGGAGCGGCCATTCAGTACATCCAGCAGTTCGATCCGCAGGCGGTACATGCCCACGAAATGGAACTGACGGCGAAGGCATTCCAACTCCTGCAAGAGATCCCCGGCGTCACCATTTACGGCCCGGGGCTGGAGCATCGCGGTTCGATTGTCAGCTTCACGGTGGAAGGCGTCCACCCGCATGACCTTGCTGATCTGTTCAACAATCGCGGAGTCGCCATCCGAGCCGGGCACCATTGCACAATGCCCTTGCACGAGCATCTGAATCAGCCGGCAACAGCCCGGGCCAGCTTCGGGATGTACAATACGCTCGAAGAAGTGGACGCGCTCGCGGAAGCCATTCTCTACGCGAAGAAGGTCTTTCGCCGCTGAGTCAGGTCCTCGTAGCGTCGATTCAAGCCGTATAAACCCGCAACCATTCCAGCAGCTTGGTTTTCACATCTGGCGGTATTGAGTGCCCTTGATGATGATTGAGCAACCCGAGTCGGGCAGGTTCTCCATACAGGCGGTAGGCAGGTAACGCTGCCGCGACATACGGCCACGAGCGATCTCCGTCGGCGGCTCCGCTGCCTGCTTCTCCCCCCAAGATCAAGAAGGGTCGCGGGGCGATCAGAGCCAGCAATTGATGGTGGTTCAACGCGAAGTCTGGAGCGGTAATCCCTGCGCCCAAGTACCACGGATCTTTCCAGTTTGTAGATGCAAACCCGATTCCCCCCTCACTGGCGACGGCCGTTCTGATCCGCTCATCAAATGCCGCTACGTAAAACGCTTCCTTGGACCCCAAGGAGTGTCCCACGGCGCCGATCCGTTGCGGATCAACATCGGGCAGGGAAACCAGCACGTCGACCGCGCGTTGCGCATCAAACAGCATCTTGTGCATCCCGAGTGTTTCCGGATGCCGCTGCTTGAACCGGGCCACCGTGGACTTCACATCGATGGTGTGCTGAGGAGTCTCCCAGAGATAGCACCTCGGGCAGAACACGACATGGCCATCGCGGCACAATTGCAATCCGATTTGATGCTCTTCGAGTCCGTCAACGCCTGAGATTTCTTCAATATTCTTCTTCGACGTTTGATGCAACGCGACGATGCCTGATCGTTTGCCCGTGGCCTTGGATGTCGGTCGTAGGAGATAGCCTTCGACAGGCTCATCGGCTTCCGCCAGATAGCGAACCAGTTGCCGCACGCAGCCATCCGGGCGATCTTCCTTCAAGACTTCTAACTTCACCGGCGGCCGTTCGGTGGGCATGGGCCCGAGGAATTTCAACCAAGCTTCACGAATCTTCTTACGAGCCTGCTCCCATTGTTCGCGAGTCGTAATCGGCTGCTGCTGATCATTGATCAGTACTGGAGCCAGCGGCTTTTCGGGGGTGGGAATGTTTTGTGGGGGACGTTGAACATCAGCCAGCCACGACACATCACGAGGAGTCTCGGCAAATGAAAATCGCGGCCACAGAGTCGTCGTACAAGCACCCGCAGACCAGGCTAGGAATTCGCGACGTTGCATGAGAGTCTCCGAATGTGAGGCGGCCTTGTTTCACGACAAGGTAGCAAATTGCTGGCATTGGAGACAGATTGCGTGCGAATTACGAAGAGTTTTTAGCCCAGTAATCGACTGATCGGCTTACCCGACGAATACGCCATCGGTCGGCCAATCGGCGTGATGACTTCCTTGTTGTATTCGATCCCGAACAGCTTCAAGATCGTGGCATACAGGTCAGGCACCAGAATCGGATCGCTGGGTTCGGTCTTCGCGTGATCTGGATCAGTCTGGCCAATCACCATGCCACCTTTGAGGCCGCCGCCGCCGAGGACGCACGAGAACCCCGTGGGCCAGTGGTCGCGGCCCTCGAGCGGGTTGATTTGCGGGGTCCGGCCGAATTCGCCAATGCACAGGACGACGGTACTCTGCAAGAGATCTCGCTGCCGCAGGTCGTTCATCAGGGCGGCAAACGCGGGGTCGAGAATCGCTGCGTTCGAGCGATGCGATTCCATGTTTCGCGCATGGCTGTCCCAACCATTCAGAGTGACTTCAATTGACCGGACCCCTTCTTCAACCAGCCTCCGGGCCACCAGGCAGCCACGGCCAAACTGCGAGTCACCGTAGGCCTTGCGGGTCGACTCCGATTCGTCCTGAATCTTAAAGGCTCGTAGTTGCTCGGAACTCATCATTTGCAGGGCGCGCTTGATGGCATCCGAATGCAACGTCTTCTTGGATTGAGCCTGCCTCCCGGCTTGGAATGCTTTCTCTAGTACAGTGAGATTTTCCAGCCGCCGAGCCTGGCTCTCTTTGGCCCGGAACGACTGCATGTTGTGCAAATCATAACCGGGGTTATAGACCTTGAATGCGTCGTGCTCGGCCCCGAGAAATCCACCCCAACTGGGCCATTGCGAGTCACCCAGCGCGATGTGTCGCGGGATCTCGACTCCCGCCAAAGGCAACTCGGTTTCCAGAATCGCGCCAAGGGTCGGATGGCGGAGCGTCGGATCGGGACGGTACCCCGTTTTGACCATGTACGTTCCACGCTCGTGGTCACCCTCTTTCGTCACCAGTGATCGGACGACGTTCAAGTCCTGAATCTGCTCGGCCATCAGCGGATAAAGGTCCGCGATTTCCAAGCCCTTCGTCCTGGTCTTGATTGCCTTGACCTCGCCGCCAATCTTCGTCCCGGGATGAGGATCCCACGTCTCCAACTGGCTGGGCCCGCCCGCCATCCACAGGATGATCAACGATTTGGCTCGTTCAGAACCACGCTTTTGAGCCGCCCGAAGATCCATTGGCGGCAGGGCGAACGACAGCCCCCAGGCGGCAGCCAGGCCGAGGACATCGCGGCGAGTGATTTCGTTTAGCATGATGGTTGCTCGGCCGTAGCTCGACTCTCTGAGTCGGAGCGTGTTTTAAAGTTACCCGACTCGGAGAGTTGGGCTACGTGCTAGTGATTCCAGGAAAACTCCAGCGAATTGCACAGACTCCAGAACATGTCTTCGACGACTTTCGAACGCTCGTTCTTGCTGGCCGCCTGCAGTTGGGCGGTGAAATGTGCGAGCTCTGGGGCCGTTGGCCGTCGCGTTAATGCGACCAGATAGGCGGTCTCGATGCATGTCGCATCATTGGGTGACAGGCCGGAAATCCGACCTGGGGAATTCACCAAGTTGGCTTCCGTTAAGTCGCCGATCAGTTTGCTGTTCATTCGCAGGAGGGCTTGTGGGATCGTTCCCGGCTGCTCAGTCAGCTCGTTCTCGCCCAAGTCGCCGTATTCTTTCACGAAATCATTTTCTCGGAAGAAGCGAATCGCACGAAACAACAAGTGCGAATTCTGATCGATGGTACCGAGCGTTGAGGCCTGCAGGATCGAGCCAATGATTTGTTCGGGGCGTAATCGGATCAGGGGAAAGACGGCCCATTGGGCCTTCAATTCCTCGACCTGATTTTCGTCCTCGGACGGATGAATCGAATCCAGTCGATACGGTTTGGACGCGGCGATGACTTGAATCAAGCGGCGCAAATCATAGTTGTGCTGCCGGAAGTCGGCGCCCAGGATGTCGAGAAGATCAGTTTTGTCCGGAGGATCGGATAGACCGTCAACCGGGTCGAAGTAGCCCTTGCCGAACATCAGACCCCAGATGCGGTTCGCGGTCGCTCGTTCGAAACGGCGGTTGTCAGGATGGGTAATCCACACCGCGAGCTGTTCGCGGCGCGACCCTGTTTTCGGCAGCCATTCGGGATGGAAGGGGACCGCAGGGGCGATGGTTTCCTGGACTTTGGTCTTACGGTTTTCGACCTTGTAGTCGACATTCGAAAAATCCTGAATTCCAACGGCTGATTTATTTACTTGTCCGAAATACGCGGCCAAGCCTTGGAATTCCGACTGCTTCCAGTGATCGAAGGGATGGTCATGGCACTGGGCACAGTCGATCCGCTGTCCCAGGAACGCCCGGACGCTACGGCCAGCCAGCTTGTTCTCGTCGAGATCGTCGTTGGCGAAGGCACTGGAGATAAAATTGGTCGCCGGCACGCTGGTCCACAAACCCGTATCAGCGATCATGTGCCGGACGAGTTGATCGTAGGGAGTTCGCAGCTGCAGATTCTCACGCAACCAGTTCGTGAATCGATCGCGACGAAAGATCAGGAACTCGCCGCCCTCGGTTCCGACCAGGCTGCGAGCGAGGCGCTCGGAGAAATAGTAGCCGAACCGCGAATCATTCAGGATCCGCTGCGTCCAACGCTCTAGACGTTGCGGCTGCTGGTCGGCTTCGAATTGCCGCAATTCTTCCAGCGAGGGGATCGTTCCCAGCAGGGCGAGTGACAGTCGCCGGTAGACTTGCAGTTCCGGAGCACGCTCGGCCGGTTGGATCTTTTGCTCTGCCCAGGTGGTCTCAAAGAACTTGTCGACTTGTGCGACCGTTTCGGGGAGTGCTGGAACAACCTCCAAATCGGGCGTCCTGTTCGATTGGCGCGGGGCCGTACGAGTCGCTCCGACCACGAGCACGACCACACCCAAGGCGACAGCAATCGGCAGCCAGCGGATGCGTTTGGGCATATTTTGCGTCCGAATGCTGTTCCAATTTGGACTGCGGTGATTCATCACCGATTTCGTAATTCAAGTCGATGGGAGGGTGAGGCTCCCGCCGAACCGGATAGTCTAGTGAGGGCCGATAAACGTTTGCGGTTCGGCAGGAGCCTCACCCTCCCATGACGTCGAAATTTCGTTCACCGCGAAGCCTACCGGGGTGAAATTCTCTAGTTCCACTTCTACTACTCACTCGAGAAGCCGCCCGTTTCGAATCCGTGGCATTGATTTCCGAAACGCATTACAAACCTCTACGGTATCATACCGTACGGATCTTTCCGCACAGCCTCGTTTTGCCGCTCACGAGCCGTTTCCATGGCCGATTTTGACGACCGAAGCTATCCGATTGTGTTCTCGCCCAAACAGGGTGCGGCGACACTACCGCCAGTGCCACAGGATGTTACGGACACTGAACCGTCGTCTGATGAAAACGATCCCGAGGTCGATTCGCAAGCAGAGTCTGAGGCTCCCCCGGTCCAGTCACTCGTGGATCAGCTGGTGGCGAAGGCCCAGTGTCCGCATCCGATCTGGCATCCCATTCGGTTTGCTGGCTGGGCCGTGTCGATGGTATTTGGAATCGTGACGATGGTCCTTGCGCTGGCGATTCTCGCCGCGATCCCGATTATGAATTTTATCGCCCTCGGGTATTTGATCGATGTCGAAGGGCGGGTAGCCCGGTCAGGGAAGTTTCGGGACGCCTTCCCGCTCTTGCCGCTGGCTCCGCGGATTGGGTCGATCGTCATCGGGATTTGGATTTTCCTGTTGCCGCTACGGTTGCTGGCGTGGACGGCGGCGGATGCCCGGCTGATTAGCCCCGGGTCGGCGGCGGACCGTGGCTGGCATTTTGCGTTGAACCTGTCGATGGTGCTGGTCACGATCCACATTTGCCTGGCGCTGGCTCGAGGGGGCCGATTTTCGACGTTCTTCCGTCCGTTGAAGAATGTCCGTTGGTTCCTGACGCAACGTCGCAACCCCGGCTATTGGGATCGAGCCGAGCAGGCGGTCTGGGAATTCCTGACGCGGATCCGGCGGACTCATTTTTTCTGGACGGGAGTGAAAGGCTGGGTGGGAGCCTTCCTGTGGTTGGTGATTCCGACTGCGATCTTCGCCGCCGCAAACAAACCGAATGGTGGTGCGGCTATCGTCTCAATTGTGGGCGGAGTGCTGCTATCCATTGTGTTTGCCTGGGTGCCGTTCCTGCAGGCGCGATTCGCGGCTGAGGGACGACTTTCGGCGTTCAAAGAGCTTGGTACCATCCGTGAACTCTACCGCCGAGCGCCGGTGTGCTGTTCTCTGGCGGCCATCCTGACCTATGCGTTGGCACTGCCGTTGTTCTTCGCCGCGATCGTTTTGCCGCCGCAAGACGCCCTGTGGATGGTGACGCCGATCTTCATTGTCATGATCTTTCCCGCACGCGTGCTCACTGGTTGGGCCTATCATCAGGCGATTCAGAGGACTCAACGGGCCTGGTTCAGTCTGCGCGTGCTGATGGGGCTGGTGCTGATGCCGACGTTGATGATCTACACGTTCATCCTGTTCTTCACGCAATTCATCGGTTCCAGTGGCAAGCTGGTGCTGTTTCAGCATTACGCGTTGTTGTTGCCGCGGCCGTTTTGATGGTTGGCGTGATAGATAACTGCTCCCCTCGCCCTGGTACTC
>JAKFVC010000243.1 GCA_021732415.1 Planctomycetaceae bacterium | reverse complement strand
TTTACGTTGAGTAGATACCACTGGGGCGAGCCCAGTGGTGGGTGGACAACGCACTCCTGACCAATCAGATCTTTTCCAATTTACCGAAAAACAAAAAGGACCTACGGCAAATACCGTAAGTCCTTTGAGGTGACAGTGGCCGAAGCGGGGATCGAACCCGCACACCGGTTTCCCGATACAGGATTTTAAGTCCTGTGCGTCTGCCTATTCCGCCATTCGGCCGTTTCTCACCGGGAAGACGACGATTCAAACGCCGCCGCTCCCCGAAGAGGAGATGCATTAGAACCATGCCGGTTCGGGGCGTCAATCTTGCAGCCGTGAGTCGAAAAAACCGGGAACTGCAAGCCAACATGACACGCTGTGCGATGGCTTTTTGACATCTCGCGGGATGCCGGCGTTTCCGGACATATAATCCCTACAACCGCTCCGCGTAACAGAGACGCCAGCATGTTTAGTGGTTGATCAGGTCTAGATCTAACGAAATTCCGGGACGTGTGGACTGGCGTTGGTCCGTGAAAATCCATGTATTCGGCATCAGACGCTGGATTCATGCAGAACCGCGAGGCTCTGCGTGGTGTTGTCGCATCGTGCAACGTTCACGTTGCAAAACAGAACGTATGCTTGTTTCGGATCGAAAGTCTCAGCGTCTGTTGTCTATGGGAAGGCAGTGACCCGCCCGCGTGACATTAGACGCTCCATACATGGTCCAACGTTGGTCGTGAACCCTCGCCCCCAATGGTGGGGAACGGGTTGACGATTGTCGGTGGATATCCGTCAGAAATTGTTCCGAGATCAAATCCGCAGTGGCTCATGTTGGACTGGGTTCCGAGTTCCTATCGGGAGCAGCAGTCTGAGTTGGGCCACGCCCTGAGATGATTGAGGAACGAATTTGAATCCTCGTCGTGACTGCCGGAAGAACGAGTCACAACCGTCCTACGTTTTGGTGAATTGTGTTCAAACCCACTTCCTATTCGCAGTCCATCCTGACTTACGGCTTGCCCGTGGCCTGCGTCGCGGGTCTCGTGGCTGGAAAGCTGCTGGGGGGAGTGTATGGAAGCGGACTGTCGGGTGTCTCGGGTGTGGGGCTGGTCGCTGGCGTCTGGGGTTGGTTTGTGTCGGGCCAAGCCGCCAAGATGGTGGCCCGGGCCTACAAGAGCCGTCTCGCGGAAGCCTGTCGCGAACAAGAAATCCTCAGCCTGGGTGCCCAGATGGGCGTCTGGGAATTGATGGTTGATCCCGACAATATCGGAAATCCCGAGCAGAGGATTTCCTTCTCACCGAATCTGCTGGCGATGTTACATTGCCCGCCGAATGAGCGTTGGAATAAGTTTGGTCACTGGGCGGGGATGGTCCATGTCGACGATCTCCCGCGGTTCCTGACCGCTTTTCAACAACATGTGATGTCGGGCCGATCGCTGACCGTTGAACACCGCATGCGCAGTCCCGATGGTGAGACTCGCTGGTTTGTGACGGGTGGCACGACCGAACGTGATAAGTCTGGTGTCCCGATCCGAATCGTCGGAACGGTGCAGGAAGTTTCGGTCCGCAAGGGTGCCGAACAGCAGATTGCCACCGAGCAAGCGGTCTGGCAGGGGCTGACTCAACGCCGTCCACTGCCCGAAGTTTTGTCCGGCTTGCTGCGTGGTATGGAATCGGAAATTGACGGAGTCCAGGGGATCATCTGGCAACCCGATGCCGCCGGAAACTGGCAGCCGTTTGCGAACGTTCGCGTCCCCGAGACCTACACCGCACACTGGAGCGGACGCCGTTTGACCGCGGACTATGGAACGCTGGGGGCGGCGATTGCCTACCATCGGCCGACGATCGTGGAAGATGTCAGCACTGACCCGTTGTGGGACAGTTGCCGGGCTGTCGCGGCCGCTCATGGATATCATGCCTCGTGGGTCTTCCCGGTGATTTCCAGTGACGGCAACTTGCTGGCCGCGATGGAATTCCTGGTCACTGAAACGCGGCGACCGACGTCACGCGAACGTGTGCGTTTGGAAGCGGGTGTGACTCTGGCCTGCGTGACGTTCTCGCAACTGCAGACCGAAGCGTTGCGGAAGGCCATGCAGCAAGCGGAATCAGCCAATCGGGCCAAGTCGGAATTCCTGGCCAACATGAGTCACGAGATCAGAACTCCGATGACCGCCATCCTGGGTTTCTCGGAACTGCTGACGACAGAAGAAGGCTTGGATCGAGCCCCTCCGGCTCGGCGGCAGGCCTTGGAAAGCATTTATCGGAACGGACAGCATCTGCTCGAGATCATCAACGATATCCTCGATCTGTCGAAGATCGAAGCGGGTAAGTTGACGATCGAGAAGCAGGAGTGCCGGCCCACCAAGATTCTGCAAGATTTGCTGGCTTCGCTGAAGGTCAGGGCGGAGAGCAAGGACTTGACGCTGAATGCCGAGCAAGCAGATAACTGTCCGGAAGTGGTTCGCACCGATGCGACTCGCTTGCGACAAATCCTGTTGAACATCGTCGGCAACGCCTTGAAGTTCACCGCAGTGGGCGAAGTCAAGGTGCGGATGTCGTATGAAGAAATCGACGAGCTGGGGCTAACCGGCTATTTGAAATTCGAAGTGTCCGACACCGGAATTGGTTTGAAACAGGAAGAGATCGGCCGGCTGTTCGAACCGTTCACGCAGGCGGATACCTCGACGACTCGCAAGTTTGGTGGAACCGGTTTGGGGCTGGCGATCAGCCGTCGTCTCGCCCGCATGTTGGGTGGCGATGTGACCGTGGAAGCCACGCCAGGATTGGGAAGTACCTTCACGTTCTGGATTCAGGTGGAGCAGTCCTCACGAGCCAATACGAATCAGTCCAACCCGACCATTGCGATCCCGGACCGGCCTCGAACGATGAAAATTGGGGCCGATCGACCCGAAGAACCGCTGCACTGCCGAGTCCTGCTGGCTGAAGATGGACCAGATAATCAACGGTTGATTTCGCTCTATCTGCGTAAAGCGGGAGCGACCGTTTCGGCTGTGGATAATGGTGAACTCGCGGTCGCGATGGCCTTGGCAGAGGAAGCCTCGGGAACGCCGTTTGACGTCATCCTGATGGATATGCAGATGCCGATCATGGATGGTTATCAAGCGACGGAACATTTGCGAGCGGCTGGTTATCGCCGGCCCATTATTGCCTTGACGGCCCACGCGATGGCCGATGATCGCGAGAAGTCGATCAGCGTGGGTTGCGATGATCACGCGACGAAACCGATCGACCGCAACGATCTGCTGAGCATCGTCCGCAAGCATGCGGGGACTCAGCATGCCTCGCCGACATTCACAGCAGCTCGTTCGTAGTTCGTAGGACGGGTCTCCTGGCCCGTCCCGAGCCCGTAATCATCAATGTGATACACCACGGATGTCCCGCGAAGATCGCTAGGCGTGAAATGTATATTAGGCTGGTTTTTACGGGCTCGGACGGGCCAGGAGACCCGTCCTACGGGGCCTGTTGCGAACGCTTCCTGGCCGCACCGGCCCAGGCGATCAATGCGAAACCGACGCCTGAAACGACCACTGCTGCTGCCAGCCACGTCGGTGGCAGGTGTCGCTTGCCTTCGACGTCCCAGCCTTGAGCTTTCAACACGTTCTCGTAGTAGAACATGCCCGCCAGCAATCCGTTGTGCGTGATGTGCAGGCACATCCCCGGCCACAGGCTGTTGGTCCGCCAGCGAATCCAGCCCAGGATACAACCCAGAAACGTGGTCGGGGCGAGTCGCTCGATGGCCAGATGATCGACGGCCACCAGGTGGAACAAGCCGAAAATTGCACCGGTCGCCAGGATGGTCTGCCAGCCGGACAGGCGAGTTTCGAAACTGCGAAATAAGTAACCGCGGAAGCAGAACTCTTCACAGAGTCCCGGTAACACGGCGAACGTGAGCAGGACGAGCGCCAGCGGAGCTTGCCGGCAGCGTTCGATCAGTTCCTGGGCTCCCTTGAATTGGCTCTCGTCAATGGTCACCAGTCCGAGATCATGGAGCACCAGGATCAGTTCATGGGCAAACGGCCAGAGGGATAAGCCGCATAGGACGCCACCCACCAGCGCCAACACTTTCGGCCGTCGAAATGCGAACGCCAACGCGAAGGGAACGTTGCCCGATCTGGCGGCCCACCACGGAAGAAGCATGAACGCGCTGAATGTCGCGAGACTGGTTAGCAGCAGTTGCATTTCGATACGTTCGCCGGCGAGTTGCCCCAGGACTCCTTTCAGCACAAAGCAGATCGGAAAGAGCAAGGCCAGGCACAACATGGCCGAGGCCACTTGCGGCGCTGGCTGAGGTTCCGTCGGACGGCGAAACAGATCCGACCAGGCCGTCTGCGATTCGTAGAGGATCGCGTGCCCGCCGAAGATTTTCGCCGCAACTCCCAGGGCGGCGGCGGCATAGAGCAGCGTCGAGCCTACGACCAAGGCGGCCGAAAACAGACTCGCCTGGCCTTGCAGGAGATCCCGAGCCAACAAGACGACGTTCACCAGCGGAGCCACTTGCAACGCGCCTGCCAGCTTGATTCCCGGCATCAGACCGGTCAGTCCGGGTCCCAGCGATACCAACATCAGGGGGATCAGATAGGCCTGTGCTTCCTTGAAGCTCCGGGCAAAACTGGTGACGACCAACAGGACGGCTGAGAAAAACGAGGCGAAGAGAATGAGGAGCGCGAACACCTCCAACGCAGTGACCAGCGATAAGCCACGATCGCCAAACAGCATCGCGCCCATGCCGCTGACGAGCAAGGTGACGGTCATCGCTGCCAGATTGATGCCCGCCGTCAGGAAGGCGACGCTCAGGACGGCCACATATTTGGCGAACAACAGACCCAGCCGCGGGACCGGCGCGGCCACCAGCATTTCCATGGTGCCACGCTCGCGCTCCCCGGCGGTCAGATCAATCGCCGGATACACGGCGCCGGTGATCGTCATCAGAATCAGGACCACGGGGATAATGGCCGAGAGCATCTGATTGTGCATCTCTTCTGGATCACGCAGCGGGGCATCCGTGACACGGACTGGTTCCGGTCGTTGACTCAACCCCAGTGATTCCAGCCGGATCTGCAGGAATGACTTACTGGCCGAATTCAGGAGCGACTCCATGTAGTCCCGCGCCCGTTCGCCCAGCTTATTTCCAGGGAGATAGACGAGTTCCAGGTCGACCGCCATGTCGGCGTTGGGTCTCAACTGAGGTCTGGTGTTGCGCTTGATGCGAATCCCGACATCGACCCGATAATTCTGGACATCACGTTCGAGATGCGGGGTGATCTCATACTTGATCTGCGGTTTTTCGATCGGCTTGCTTTCGGCATTCTGCGGCAGTTCGAAAAGACCCGGTCGCTCTCGTTTCGAGGGGATGTAGGAGTCTTCCTCTTCTGTCACCTGCAGACACCTGCCGACAACCCTGCTGGCTTCTACCGTTTCAAAACCGAGAATGTATTCGATCTTCAGATTGGCCGCGGAACTGAGGACAAACCGCTGAAACGCCAGTGTGAGGATGGGATACAAGAGCACCGGCATGAGCAGGAGCGTCATGATCGTCCGGCGGTCACGCAGCGTTTCCCGCATTTCCTTCAGCGTCAACCGCAAGATTCGCGGGATGGTCGACGACGCCCGAAAGCGAGCGGGTTCACCTTGAAAAACGTCAGCCATGCCAGCCTTTCGCGAGCCACGGCCTCCCCAGTATCAGGACCATGATTTTTGTGACGATTTCGTCGGGGATGCGAGTCATTAATGTGAGATTCTGGACGATGAGACCAGCGAACGTAGTTTCAGATCCAGAAACACAGCATAGCGAAATTGTCGGGTGCAGTCGCCAGACTGGGGCTAGAAACAGGCTACACCCCCTCCAGCTCTTCCTCTTGCAACTGGCACCAGCGTTCTTCGGCATCCGCGAGTTGCTGAGTCACAGCAGCGACTTCGTTGTGCAGACGCATGGCCTCGTTCTGGTCAGACGTGTTCATCAACTGATTGCTGAGCTGACGTTTCTGGTCGTCCAGACGGGCAATCGTCTTTTCTGTCGCGGAGATCTCCTTGCGGATCTCACGTTCGTTCCGTTTCGGGGCAGATGGAGCAGCCTTGGACTTGCTGACCGCAGGCGGAGCTTTCGCCATCTTGGTGGCCAGTTCACGCTCGCCGTCTTCGATTTCCTTGTTGACCGAGTACAGATAGGCGTCGTACTGGCCCGCGTAATTGGTCACATGGCCGTCGCGAACTTCGATGATACAAGTTGCGACCTTCTTCATGAAATGCCGGTCGTGGCTCGTGAAGATGACCGTTCCCCGGTAGTCCACCAGGGCCTGTGCGAGAGCTTCGACCGTATCGACGTCCAAGTGGTTACCCGGTTCGTCGAGGATCAGAATGTTGTAGTTGCTCAGCAGCAGTCCAGCCATGCACAGGCGGGCTCGCTCACCACCCGAGAGAACCGAAATCGGCTTCTCGACGGCTGCCCCTCGAAACAACATCGCCCCGGCCATATTGAGAATCGTCTGGTCCTTGGTCCCTCGAGCCGCATGTGTTTCCAGGTATTCCAGGACGGTTTGCTTATCGGGGAGACTGGTGTAAACGTGCTGAGCGTAGACTCCGATTTCGCAGCCATAGCCCCACTTCACGTCCCCCTTCAGTGGCTTCAACGATTCCACGATCGTGCGGAGAAAAGTCGTTTTACCTTGGCCGTTATCACCGACAATGGCGGCTCGCTGGCCGTGATCGATTTCCAGATTGATCTGATCGGCGATCTTCCGCTCGGGATAGCCGATGGCGACTTCTTTACAGCGCAACGCCGGACCTTGCCGCGGATCGACTTGCGGGGCACGAATGCAGGCGGTCGGTTCGTCGGCGCCGATCTCAATCAGCTCCATCTTCTCGAGCTGCTTGCTTTTTGACTTGGCTCGAGTGGCCGTACTGGCTCGCGCTTTGTTCTTCGCGATGAACTCTTCCAGGTGACGGCGTTTAGCCATTGTCGCGGCGTTGATTCGCCGGTCGTGTTCGCGCTGCTCCTTTTCGTATTCCAGGTAAGCATCAATCTTGCCCGGATACATCGTCAATTTTCCGCGACTCAGGTCCAGAGTATGCTCACAGGTGGCACCGAGAAACGCACGATCGTGGGAGACGATCAGACAGGCCCGGTCATAGCCTCTGAGAAAATGCTCGAGGAGAATCTGGGTTCGCAGGTCGAGAAAGTTCGTCGGTTCGTCCAGCAGCAACAAGTTCGGCTCGTGAAGCAGCAGTGCCGCCAGCTTCACGCGTGTTTGCCATCCACCAGAGAGCTTCGCCAGGGGACCATTGAGATAATCCCCTTTCAGCTCGAACTGGCCGGCGACTTCGCCACATTTCCATTCGGGCTGCCCGCTGTCACGCATCAGGAATTCCAGGGGTGTCTCACCCGGCAGGAACAAGTCGTGCTGACGCAGATGGCCTAATTGGAGATTCGGATGCCGGATGATTTCGCCGTGATCGAGTTCTTCGTCGCCGAGCAGGATTCGCAGCAGGGTACTCTTGCCTGCTCCATTCCGGCCGACGAAGCCGACCTTGGTATCGTCGGAAATGGTGGCTTCTGCATCATCCAGCAGTACTTGTTCGCCATAACTCTTAAATGCACTCTTAATTTGCAACAACACGGCCATAACGAACAGATCCTCAACCAGCAGAAACGAAACAGAAAGCCAATGCAGAACTTGGCGGCCAAGTCCGTGGGCGCGACGCGAGCCCAACGTCAGGAAGACCCGGCAACCAGGAACTACCGTGAGAGCGTATCAATGGTAGATTCTATCGAATTCCCCGCGGGTGGGAATGTCGACCGGCTGTAGCCTGACTCTCCAGAGTCGGGCGAGTGTGAACCACGAATCACACAAATCACACGAATCTGAATCCTTTGAAATGGATTTGATGGAAGATTGGCCGATCCGCCGAATTGATCCATTTTTTATATTCGTGTCATCCGTGTCATTCGTGGTTCAAAACATATCCTCACTCAGTCATTTAGGTGATGGTTTTTGAGTTCCACGTTTCGTGGGAGGTGACGCGTCCGGAGTTTCGCCCGACTCTGGAGAGTCAAGCTACGGTCAAAGAACAACAGCGGCCTGACGAATCGCCAGGCCGCTGTGTTAATTCTGACTGTCGTTCAGATTCACCGACTAGTTGGTGGACTGACCGGGGTTATCCCATCCGGCGACCGAAGCATTCGGTGCGAGGACGAAGATTTCTACACGTCGATTGCGTTGGCGAGATTTTTCGTCGGTATTCGGTACCAGCGGTTGGTAAGGACCGTAACCGGCTGCTCCACACCGAGGAGCCTTCACACCGTCGGCCACCAGGCTGCGGACGACTTGGTCGGCACGATTGGTCGACAATCCCCAGTTATCCGTGTGTTTTTGCTTGGTCGCAGCTTTCGCCACGGGACGATCGTCGGTGTGACCGACTACCAGGATGTTCAATTCCTGGGCCGTTCCGTTGTTCATGATGGCTGCGAACTCTTTCAACAACGGCTGGGCTTCCGGGCGAACCTCGGAGCTACCACTGCTGAAGAGGAGATCCGAACCGAACTTGCTGACACCGGTTTTCGGGTCGAAGTCGAAGCCCGGATACCGCGAGGCCAGATCGCTCAGTTGATTGGTGGTCTCTTCCGAGAGCGGGCTGTTACCCTTATTGGTCTGATTGACCAGGGTATCGTACTTGTTCATCAGCCCGTCGCGGTCGGCCTTCAGATTGGCCAATTCCTGCTGACTGGCCGCGAGTTGCTGACGGAGTTGATCCCGTTCAGCAGCCGTGGCGCCAGCGGACTGATTGGCTAACTGACCCTGATTGTAAAGATCCCAGGCCCGGCGTTGTGCCAATGCTCGGTCGCGCTTCATGGCAGACATTCGTCCGCCGTGGCAACAACCGATTGGACCAGACGCTAGCCCCGCCAGCACGCAAATGAGCGCGACACGGAACGTGGGCATGACGGACTCCTTTCTGAGCGAATCCAGATGATCAGAATGCCAGAGTCCAAGCCGTAAGAATGCCTTGCAAAACGATGCAAGAGTCATCCTGGCGAGCTTGGGCTGCCATTCAGAAACAAATATGTAAGTAGGGGATTGTGAACCGACGAGATTGGATTGGTGACGCGTGGATTTGTCCGGTGAGACCAACTGTTGCCATAGGAGCAAAGCCGGATGGACGATGTGTCGGCGGGGTTTATAACTCACGGGGCAAAACGTGCCAAGAGGAGTTTTCTCTGTTTTTTGCGAATTTGTGAAGATAGATGTAAGTGACGGTCAAGACGGCACTTAATCTCTAAAGGAAGCTACAAACCAGCGTTTTTATCTAGCCGGGCGGCGTAATTCCCCGGATTCCTCGGCCTGCCGCTGCAACGGTTAGGACCGTTATCACAAGAACTTTTCTCCGTGGGGCCGAGAGGATTACCAGACCAGTCTGGCTCAAGGTATAGGCTAGCGATCAAACTACTTGAAGTTCACGCAATACCCTGATTGATCAGCGAATCCAGCCGCCATGACCGCCCCGGAAGCCACCGTCGCCACCGAAATAATCTCCGATCCACTGGGGAAGAATCCGCCTGTCGACAACATCCCGGTCCGGATCTCTTGGAAAGAGCCCGTTCTCGCCTGGTTCCTGAGTCGCCTCGTCTGCATTGTCGCGATTGTCCTGGGGAGTGCCCTCTTTCCAATTGAGCGATCTTACGACCTGCGACGCGTGAATCCGAATGCCGGAGTTCAGGCCGACTTACCCGGCTTTTTCGAGAGTTATTCCGCGGGATTTCGCGATCTGAAACGCTTTGGCAAGAAGCCGATGATTGGCGTGTCAGTCGGCGGTCGCGAAGGTTGGTTGCGGCCGTTCGTGCATTGGGATGCTCTCTGGTGGCTGAGTGTCGCAGAGGTCGGCTACGTCGCTGATCCGCAGCTCAAAGCCGAACAGAACATCGTGTTTTACCCGCTATTTCCGCTCTGCATTCGGGCGGTGCATCTGTTGGGCGTGCCGATGGTGTTGGCTGCGTTGCTGGTCGTCAACGGGTTGATGCTGCTGGTGACTTGTTTGCTCTATCGGCTGGTGGTTCGACGTTCGGGCGTGGCTGCGGCACGCTGGACGTTGGCCTTCTGGCTGACGTTTCCCGCGGCCGTGTTTGGAGCCGTACCGTACTCGGAAGCGTTGCTAGCACTGTTGTCGGTGCTGGCGATGCAGGCACTGCTCGAACAGAAGTATGTGACGAGTGGCCTGTGGTGCGGATTGGCGTCAGCTCTCAAGAACCAGGGCGTCATTATTGGCGGTGCGTTGGTCGTTCCATTTTTGACGGGACCTCGCCGCGTCCGAGCCTTGATCGGGATGGTGTGTTCGGGACTTGGTTTGCTGGCCTATATGGGATTTCTCTACTACCAATACGGAGATCCCTTCCTGTTCGTGACCATCCAGAAGGCGTGGCGTCCCCGGTTGGGAAATCCGAATCCGCTGCACTGGATCTGGGGTTTGATCGAATCATCGCTGCACTCGATCGTCCTGCTAATTCGGTCGAAGAGTGAGCCGATCCAGTACTATAGTGCACGGATCCTTGATCCTTGGCTGGGATGGTGGATGATCTTGTGGTTGCCGTCCGTCAGACGTCTGCATTGGGGGCTGGTCCTTAGTAGTGCGGTGATGATTTTGCTGCCTCTGTCGACCGGTACGGTGGCCTCGTTGGGACGTTACGTGTGGATCATTCTGCCAGTTTTTGTGGTGATGGGGGAACGGCTCGCGAAGAGCGGCTGGCGGTGGCCGATTGTGCTGGCTTCCAGTTGCGGTTTGCTTTGGCAGGCGTTTCTCTATGGCGGAGGGTGGGAGGTCATTTGATACTGATGGGAGGGCGAGGCTCCTGCCGAGCCGAAGGCGACCGAAGGTCGGAGTCCGCCGGAGGCATCTAGATCAGCCTCCGGCGGACTCCGAGCTAAAGCTCGCTTTAGGCTCGGCGGGAGCCTCGCCCTCCCAGCGACTGCAATGGAGTTCTCCAATCCCCAAAACGTGTGAAAATGCGACGGCCGGGGCGGCCATCCTACAGTTTGTCTCTTGCTGAGTTGCCAAGGTGCTGCATGATTTCTGTCATTCTCCCGTTTCATAACGAACAGGAGACGCTGCCTGCGCTCTACCCGCGCCTGACAGCGGCCGCACAGACTTGGGGTGAGGACTACGAGGTCATTGCCATCGACGATGGTTCGACCGATGCCACCGCCGGCATGCTGGATGTCATTTGCCGCGAAGATCCCCATTGGAAGTTGCTGCGGTTTTCACGCAACTTCGGTCATCAGGCGGCGGTCTCGGCTGGGATCTATTACAGCTCTGGGGACGCTGTTGTCGTGATGGATAGCGACCTGCAGGATCCTCCCGAACAGCTCCATCGATTCCTCGATAAATGGCGGGAAGGCTATCAAGTCGTCTATGCCATCCGCACCAAGCGGAAGGAAAATCTCTTCAAGCGGACCGGCTACTTCTTGTTCTACCGGATCCTGAAAAAGCTCTCGACGATCGATATTCCACTGGATTCGGGCGATTTCTCGGTCATGGATCGATCGGTCGTGGAAGTCTTGAAATTGTTGCCCGAACGGACTCGGTTTGTGCGTGGCCTGCGAAGTTGGGCCGGATTCCGCCAGATCGGCGTCGCTTATGAGCGTGATGCTCGGTATGCCGGCGACGTCAAATACACGTTTAGCAAATTGGTCCAACTCGGGATCAACGGCATTCTCTCCTTCAGCAGCGCCCCGTTACGGCTGGCAAGCTGGCTGGGGGTGACGCTGTGCGGCCTGTCGGTGGCTCTCGTCTTTCTGTTGATCGGCTGGAGGCTGGCCAATTTCGAGATTGCCGGAATGAAGCCGGGTAATTCTGTAGGCTGGACCAGTTTGATTTCGCTGATCCTGTTCCTGTCAGGGATTCAGATGCTGGTGATCGGAGCGATTGGCGAGTACCTGGCCCGCGTCTTCGACGAAGTCCAGGGACGGCCACCGTGGATCATTGGGTATGCCCGTGGGATCAATCCCGAACAGATTTCGTCCCCTGTGGGATGGTGTGTCAGCGACCATTTCTGTCCGAGTCAGACGATGTGGTCGCCGAACCCCGTGCTCGGAGCCGACGGCGTGAAAACGCCATTGCGCCCTCAGATGACGAGCGAGCATGCACCAGTCGTATAGCCAATACTACGCCGATCTCTGGCGACGACATTGGTGGTGGCGAGTGCGTCACGAAGTGGTCTTGCGCGAACTGTCTCGCGCCACCCAACAACTCGCGGTTACTACGCAGCCGCCGCGATTCCTGGATATTGGGTGTGCCGGGGGCGTAGCGTTCGACGATTTCTCACGCTTCGGGGACGTCTATGGCATCGAACCCGATTCGCAACTTGTCGACAGCACGCCGCAGTGGCGACAGCGAGTCGAACAGGTCATGTTCGGTCCGGAATATCAGCCGCAGCAACCGTTTGATGTGATCCTGATGCTGGATGTTCTCGAGCACATTGAAGATGACCGGGCGGCGTTGGACAAGTTGTTGGGACTGCTCAAGCCGGGTGGTTATGCCATCTTGACGGTGCCCGCCTTGGGGTGGCTCTGGAGCGTACATGATGACATCAACCTGCATTTTCGCCGGTACCATCGACGCCCCTTGAAGCAGCTTCTCTCGCAGGCCGGGTTTCAAGTGCGACGGTTGAGCTATCTGTTTGGGTGGTCGCTGCCGCTGGTCTACCTGCGAAAATGGCTCAGTCCCCGGGATCTCAAGGAGTATCACGTCGAAGTGCCGTCGGCCGCAGTGAATGCGATCTTCGCCGGGCTGACTCGGGGGGAGAACGCCGTGTCGAATCTTTTGGGAATTTCGCCGCCGTTGGGAAGTTCGTTATTGGCCGTGGTACAGCGGCCGATGATCGAGCAAACATAGTCGCTGAATTCGAATCGCCTCAGTCGATTCCGGGTGGTACACTCAATTGAGCCCAAGTTATCGATCCGATCTATCCCCGAGTTCCGCGAGACATCCCCTGTGACCTATTGCCTGCTGGTCATGCTGGTGACACTGGGATGGCCGGATCTGGAGAAGCCCAAGGCTGATAGTCCACCTGTCGCAGCTGTTGTTGAGCCTCCAGACGCATCAGCCGACTGGCCGCAGTTTCGCGGCCCGGACGGTCAGGGGCATGGAATTGGCGAAAAGCTCCCCACGAAATGGAGCGAAATCACCAATATTGCCTGGAAAACTGAACTCCCCGGGCGTGGCTGGTCGTCGCCCGTTATTCATGGGAGCAACATCTGGGTGACTGCCGCTATCACCGAAGGCAGCAGCCTGAAGTTGTTGCGAGTCGATAAAACCACGGGAAAGCTGGAGCAGGAAATCACTGTCTTCCAGGTCCCGACTCCCGGGAAAGTGCATACGAAGAACGGTCATGCTTCTCCCACTCCGATCATCGACAACGGTCGGATCTACGTCCACTTTGGGACGCATGGGACGGCTTGTCTCGACCTGGAGGGCAAGATCCTCTGGAAGGCGACCCTCGTCTATTACCATCATCACGGCCCCGCGGCGTCACCGATCCTTGTGGGCCAGCGACTGATTATTCCCTGCGACGGCTATCACGAGTCCTTCTACGACGGCGAGAAGAATTCCGCAGTCACCGATTTCCAATTCGTCACGGCATTGAAAGTCGACACCGGCGAAGTCGACTGGAGAACCCCACGCAAGGGCCGCCATTCCTATGCCACGCCCTTGCTGATTGAAATCGATGGGAAACAGCAGATCATCAGCCCTGGCGGCGACCGAGTCTCGGCCTATAACCCTGACAACGGCGAAGAGATCTGGTCGGTCCGTTACACGGGCTATTCGTTGATCCCGCGACCTGTGTTTGGGCACGGGCTGCTTTTCATCTGCACTGGGTATGACAGTGCCCAGTTGCTCGCAATTCGGCCAGACGGGAAGGGGGACGTGACGGATACTCACGTCGCCTGGAGCTACAAACAAGGGATTCCGTTTACCCCGTCGCCGATTCTGGTGGAGGACGAACTCTACTTCGTCAATGACGGCGGTATCGGGACATGCCTGGATGCCCAGACCGGCAAGCTGGTCTGGAAACGTCGCTTCGGCGGCAACTTTTCAGCGTCGCCGATTCTGGCGGATGGCAAGCTGTACTTCGTCGCCGAAGAAGGGACGACTCACGTTGTCGAACCCGGCAAACAATACAAGCGCCTGGGCACCAACAAGATCAACGGCACGACGTTCGCGTCACCGGTGGTATCAGGTTCGGCACTCTACTTACGTTCCGACAAGTCGCTCTACCGAATTGAAGAACGACCTAAATCGACGCCTAAACCCAAGGCCGCCAGCAGCAAGTCCGGAACATCAAAGTCGGAACCGAAGAAGGAACTCCCATAAGTCCCATCCGTCCCATAAGTCCCATCAAAATCACGGGGCTTACGACTTTGTCCGCTCAGCTTCCACGACGCCGCGATAATAAGCAATCGTCTTAACCAGCCCGTCCTTCAGCTTGTACTGTGGGGTCCAGCCTAGGATTCGCTTGGCCTTCGTGATGTCCGGGCAGCGTTGCTTGGGGTCGTCTCCTGGCAGTGGTTCAAACTTCAACGTCGATTTCGATTCGATCTGCGACAAGACTTCCTGGGCCAGTTCGAGCATCGTGAATTCGTCGGGATTACCGATGTTGACCGGACCGATTTCGTTGTCTTGATCCATCATCTTCATCATGCCCGCGATCAGATCGTCACAGTAACAAAACGATCGAGTCTGCCGGCCATCTCCGAAGACGGTGAGGGGGTCGCCTCGTAAGGCCTGCATGATGAAGTTCGAGATCACGCGGCCGTCGTTCGGATCCATCCGCGGACCGTACGTATTGAAGATCCGGATGATGCGGACATCGACCTTGTTTTCGAGGTGATAGTTCATGCACAGCGTCTCGGCGACGCGTTTGCCTTCGTCGTAACAACTCCGTGGGCCAATGGGATTCACATGCCCCCAGTAGTCTTCCCGCTGGGGATGGACGTTGGGATCGCCGTAGACTTCGGACGTCGACGCCTGCAGGATGCGAGCCCGGCAGCGCTTGGCCAAACCGAGGACATTCACCATTCCGACTGTCGATGTCTTGATTGTCTTGATCGGATTGTATTGATAGGCCTTGGGCGAAGCCGGACAGGCCAGATTGTAGATCTGGTCGACCTCCAGCAGGATCGGTTCGACGATGTCGTGGCGAATCAATTCGAACCGCGGATGCCCGATCAAATGAGCAATATTCGTCTTGCGCCCGGTGAAGAAGTTATCGAGACAGATCACCTGATCGCCGCGTTCGATCAGTCGATCGCACAAGTGGCTTCCCAGAAACCCGGCGCCCCCGGTTACCAAAATCGTTGCCATAACTTCGCCCGGTTCGTCGCATTTCCAAGGATTTAGGAGTTTTTTGCCACGGATCAACACAGACGAAACACGGATTGGATCATCGTGTTTCAAGTCTTATCCGTGGACGTTTTCGATAATTGATTGTACTTCCTAAATGCCGGACAGACGGACTTTGGTCTTGTCTTTATCCGTGTTTCATCCGTGTTAATCCGTGGCAAAAAATTCTTCGTCAAATCGACAAAGATCCTCACAACCGGAGCATTTTAACAGGCGCAGAGAACCTGCGACGCAGGTCGCGACGTGTCGTGGGACGGGTCTCCAGGCCCGTCCGTCCCCCTGATTTTCGCCCTCAACCGAGGGCACTGAAATGAAATAGCTCGAAAACGTAAATCATAAGTCCGTGACAGTCTCGATCCCATTCGCGGCGGGACTGACGGGCCTGGAGACCCGTCCCACGAAACTGCGCTAAATGCTCAGCGTTCGCTTGTGTACCGCCAGAGCGGCTTCCTTCAACGCTTCGGAGAGCGTCGGATGCGAATGGCAGGTGCGGAAGATGTCTTCGCTGCTGGCGCCGAATTCCATCGCGGCGGCCGCTTCGGCAATCAAGTCACCGGCGCGGGGACCGATGATATGGACTCCCAGGACGCGGTCGGTCTTCGCATCGGCCAGGATCTTAACGAAGCCCTCGGTGTCGTTCAGAGTCCGGGCTCGCCCGTTGGCCATGAACGGGAACTTGCCTTTGTTGTAGGCGATTCCTTCCTTCTGCAATTGATCTTCCAGCTTGCCAACCGCGGCAATCTCGGGATGCGTGTAGACGACAGCCGGGATCACGTCGTAGTTGACGTGGCAGTACTTGCCGGCGATGGCATCGGCACAGGCGGCGCCCTCTTCTTCAGCCTTGTGAGCCAACATCGGGCCGCGGACGACGTCACCGATGGCATAGACGCCGGGAACCACAGTGCGGAAATGATCGTCGATCGGAATCCGGCCGCGTTCATCCAGCTTCAAGTTGATCGAATCCAACCCCAAGCCTTCCGTATTCGGAGCCCGCCCAACGGCCAGCAGTACGCGATCACAGGTGATGGGATCGCCCCCTTCGAAACGCACGACAGCCTGCTTTTTCTCGGACTTCGCTTCGAGAACCTTGGTTCCCAAGCGAAATTCAAAGCCCTGTTTCTGGAAGATCTTATGAGCTTCCTTGGCGACTTCCTCATCAATCCCCGGCAGGATGCGATCGAGGAATTCCAAGACCGTGACCTTGGACCCCAGTCGACGCCAGACCGAGCTCATTTCCAGGCCGATATAGCCGCCACCGATGACGACGATGTGCTTGGGAACTTCAGTGTATGAGAGAGCCTCGGTACTGGTTCCGACGCGGTCTCCGTCCGGCTTCACGCCAGGCAAATTTGCGACCTTGCTGCCCGTGGCGATGATGATGTTCTTCGCTGTGAGTGGGGTGACTTCCTTGCCGTTTTCGACGACCACTTTACCCACACCGTCGAACCGTCCGGTGCCGACATACCGCGTGATCTTGGCCTTCTTGAGCAAGCCGTCGATGCCCGCGGCCAGGGTTGTTACAACCTTCTCTTTGCGGGCCAGCATCGCGGCCAGATCGAGCGTAACGCCCGACACCTTCACGCCATGCGCCGCCAGATTGTTCTGGGTTTCGTGGTAGAGATAGCTCGATTCGAGCATCGCCTTGCTGGGGATGCAGCCGACTCGCAGGCAGGTGCCGCCGAGCTTGGGTTCCTTCTCGATGACGGCGGCATTCATACCCAACTGAGCAGCCCTCAAGGCCGCGATGTAACCGCCCGGACCACCACCGATCACCACCAAGTCGTGTTCGTTCGACATCCCGATTTCCAACTTCTAAATTCGATAGATTCTTTGCGTTGAATTCGCTCCCCTCGCCCTGGTACTCCGGGGAGAGGGGTCGGGGG